>NZ_JBFTKN010000016.1:0-113264 GCF_056395965.1 Dyella sp. 05T440 | reverse complement strand
GCCATAGCCGCGCCTTCCTGCTGCGCGCCTATCCGCTGCAGACCCACGAGATGCTCTTCGACGCGCACCAACACGCCTTTGCGGTGTTTGGTGGCGTGCCCCACCGCGGCATCTACGACAACATGAAGACGGCCGTGGACATGCGCCTTGTCGACTGATCAGTCGCAGCACGCGCTCAGCACTTTCGAAAATCCTCGTCGGCCAACCGAGGCACAGCTTCAGCAGTATCGCGATGTACTCGGCCCGCAGACGCAAACCGGCCGCCAGGCCAATAGTGAAATTCTCTTCACCGCGTGCGCCCCCGACCTTCGCGATGGTCAAAAGACCGGGTCAGTCATTGGGGCGGGTCGTGCTTGATTTTGGCGGCGTCCACCGAGGAATCCAATACACCGCGAGTTATCTGATCAAAGGTGAGGAAACCAGCTGGCGCGCTACCTTCCGCCGCGGGGACGAAACGATCGCGACTCGAGTGATGCGCAGGGATTGTCGTTCAAAGTTGGAACTACCTGAAGCTACTCGCGTCCGAGTGGATCGCGGCCGAATGCTATCGATGGTGCCACGACGCGCCAGAACAGCACGGCGACAGCCGCCGCGCCGTTGGCTGCGATTTCCAGGAACATCGGCCTCCTTGGATGGCCAAATTGGCACAGGTCGTGCTCTTCGCAAGTGCGTGCGCTCAGGGAAACCCGCGCTGTAGATGTCCTCGACTGAGCTCGGTCAGGCCGTGGCGATCCATCATCGCGTAAAGCTGCTCCCACCACCAAACACGATCCCGATGATTCACTGCCGAGGATGGCACTTGGACCAGGCGCTCGAATGCCTCCCACAAGGCCTCTTCGGGCCGCCCTTCCGCTTTCATCTTGATTAGCTCGGCATCGAGCTGATCAAACCGCTCGGATAGCTGGTCTCTCGTTAAGCTCATGCCAAATGCCGCATCGCGTTCATGCAAAACGGCATTGCACCTGAAGCCTTTCGAACTGCTTACACGATCATTGACGCAATGACCCTCTAGCTCGACTGCGATAGGTTCACTCCGAGTCGAATGCAGACGTTAGCTAATCTCATGGAACTCATCAGGGAGCCATAAGAAGCTCGTAGAACTACGCAGCGTCATGCCGTAATTCTTCACTTCGAAAATCTCTCCCGGCTTGACCTACCGGCGATATCGGCTTCGCGTAACCATCGCACGCCCTCTTGGGATTCAAAGGGAGTGCGCCAAGGCATACACTTCGACGAGGTAGTCTGGAGCGTCCTCATGGATATCCCCGAGGCCATCTATCGGCCATCTGTGCTCATCGTGATCGACTCACATCAAGAGCGATCTGCATTGGCCGCGGTACTGACCCCGCTGTACGTGGTGGTGTCTGCAAGCACGGCACGAGAGGCGTGGATGTATTTAGGATCTCGCGATCTACCGGATCTGATTCTGATTGATGAGAATCCTTCGGAAGAAGCGGCCACCCAGTTCTGCCGACAGCTGAAGGGTCGTTCGGAAACACGCGACATTCCGATCATTGTCTTACACGAACAAGCAGGAACGGCAATCGCGCCTTTGACCGCTGCGCTGGACATCAATGATTACTTTTTCAAGCCAATCGAGCCGGCTTCCCTTCTGATTCGCATCGCTCACCAACTCCGCCTCAAATCCGCTGCGGCCTTTATCAAAGACAGAAGGGTCTTCCTTGAGGAAGAAGTCGACCGACATTCAAAAGAGATCAATCTCCTCAAGGAGGTCGCTTTTCTCGCCCTGGCCTCTCTCGCGGAGATTCGAGATTTTGAAACGGAAGAGCACGCCCGACGCACTCAACACTATGTGATGGCGTTAGTGGACGATTTAGCGTCTGACCCAAAGTTCGCGAACGATCTAGGCCTGGAAGAGCGTGAACTTCTCTTCAACGCGGCCCCACTGCACGACATCGGCAAGATTGGGATACCCGATGCTGTTCTCCTCAAAGCCGGTCCGCTCGCCTCGGACGAGCGTGAACTCATGAAGACTCACACCACACTGGGACGTGACGCCATTCAAAAGGCGGAGGATCAACTGGGCATCAGCGTGCCGTTTCTCGGCGTGGTCAAGGAGCTTACCTATAGCCATCACGAACGATGGGATGGTCACGGCTATCCCGAGGGTAGGATGGGTGACGACATCCCTCTGTCAGCTCGCATCATGGCCGTTGCCGATGTCTACGACGCGCTTGTCACGCGGCGCAGCTACAAAGCCCCCATGCCGCATGACCAGGTTGTGGCGTTCATTGTGGGTAGGCGATCTATCGACTTTGATCCCGACATCACGGATGCGTTTGTGCGGCTGCAGGCCAGATTCCTGATGATGTCCAAGCACTTTTCCGACACTGATAGGTCCAGAACTTAGCGATATTAAAGTTGACTGTGGTCGGTAGGATTTTAGTTGCCACTCATGCCCGCTTTCTGCACATAACCACATTCGTCGCAGCTTAAATGGAAAACATACGGAGAGCGACTGTGAATATGGCGCAGAATCGAGGCGTACTAGTCGTCGTCTTTAGTTCACCTTCGGGTCGGGAGCGGATATTTTGATCGAGCTCGACGTCGCCACTGGCTCGCCGCCTTGATATTCGACGTCGAAGATAGCCAGCTGTATGCCCTCCGACGCAAGCGATCATGGTTAGCTACCAACGAGGCATCTCCATCCGCCAGGCGAAGTAGTAAGCCAATGCCGGGGCAACCAGAACTACAACGAACACGATCACCGCAGTACGTCTCTTAGCCGCCATTTGTAGCTCCTCGTCCCGTAGATTTACTAAGACCTCCCTACGTATTAATGCAGTGGGCGTGACAGAGGAATCGCTTCACTATGTCAGGGAATATCACCCATCGCAGGTGGATTATGATCAGCCCCCTGGTTTCCCGCATCGCACGCCATGTTCCCGCACTCGGGCTAATCATCACGGCGACCCTGCTCGCATGGCCGGCACACGCCGATACTCCCGATCCATGGGACGGGAACTGGCACGGCAGTATTACGCCGTATGGATGGCTGCCTGGCGTGTCTGGCGAGACCCGCTTCCAGCTACCCAACAACGGCCCCAGCGTTAGTACCAAATCGGACAACGACCTGTTCAGCACGCWCAGCGGCGCGTTCATGCTCGAGGGCGAACTCCGAAAAGGAGACTGGGGCATGTACGGTGACATCGACTGGGTGAAGTTTAGCGATGAGAAGGGACGTTTCACATCCATCGGCAACGAGCGCATCGGTGGCAACGCCAACCTCGACACGCGCTGGGGCATCAAGGGCGGCATGGTGAATTTTGCCGGCCTCTACACTTTGGCTCACGGTGATCAGGGCTATGCTGATCTGCTGTTCGGTGGGCGCTATCTGTGGTTGAAAGGCAACCTCGACTGGAATTTCAGTGCGACTGGTAACGGCAATCGGCTGGACATCCAGAACAGCGGCCACCTCGACAATCAAACCCACGTGACCGATGCCATCGTCGGCATACGTGGTCGTTGGACCCCCTTCGACAACAGTGGCTGGTATTTCCCTTACTACGTCGACGTAGGCGCGGGCGATTCGGACAATACGTATCAGTTGAACGTCGGCGTGGGCTACGCCTTCCACTGGGGCGACCTGGCGCTTAGCTACCGCGACGTCGAGTATCACGAAAGTGCCGATGAGAAATTCCTGCGCAAAGTACAGCTAAGCGGCCCAAGCTTCAGCTACACGTGGCGTTTCTGATCGCTAGGGGATTCCGGCAAATGGCTGAAAGAGCCTTGGATGTCGCGGCTATGGGCGCCGGGCCTGCCGGCATGAGCGGGCCGTTGGCGGCGCTGCGTGATCTAGGGCCATGCAGGAGCCATCTTCATGCACCGACGCCTCTTAGCCTATCGACTGGAGACCTTACCGCCCCGTTCAAAATTGCGGCATGACCAGCGAGTGCAAAAGACCACGCTTGCCTGTGGCGAGTATTGGACCGGCTATTCAGCATGCTCCGTTGCGTTTCATTTCTATCCCCTGCGCCCATTGCCTCAAGGAGAACGGTGAGGAGCGCTGACGGCTCGAAGCCCAACGCAACCAGCTGATGGAAGACCTGCGAGACCTCGCAGAGAATAATCCCCTACGGCGATACCGATATGACCGAGTCGTCTGAAACGGACAAGGCCATCGTGAAGCTGACTTCGCCATCGTTGCAGGCTGCTCCTGAAGCGCAGCGCAAACATTTGGCATTCAACAGGACGGACGCTCACGCATGTCCAACGCCTCGGCCCAGGAATTTACCGTGCGCAATTACTTGGTACGGATCTATGCCGATCAGATGTTGATGCCGGATGGCGACGGCTGGGTAGGTGCGTGGATCATCTACAGACTGCCACGCTCTCCCTGGGACGACCCTATACGTTTCGGCGATACGGAATTGGTGGCCAGCCAAGCCATTGCCGTAAGCATGGCAAAAGACATCGCAAGTATCGTGGCAGCCGCTCTGTGACATCTTAACTGGCCTACTCCTCTCCCGCGAATTTCACCGGAGAAGGCAGATGGTCACGCACTAGAGGAAAGTCGTCATGTCACAGTCTGGTCGCTCAGCTAACAATGATGGACAGATCCCCGCGCGTTCTATCAACCACCGTACGCGAACATCGTGAGCCCCCAGCTCCAACCGCTTCAGCCACTGCGGCAAAAAGGAGAGGGCTGTGCGCTCCTCTTTCTCAGAATCAAGGCTAGTGCGCTCGCCCGTAACAGTGATGCTATCGTCCGCCTTCAGATTTTGTATATGGGGGCCCGTTTCCACGGACCTCGCGCCACCGAGACAAAAGGTGAGCTACTCCCTTTTATTCTCCAACACGGCGCGAGCTGCCGATTGGGGCCCTCTTCGACTTGGTCAATGGTGACGCTCGCCGGGAGCTCGCCGGACGGATATTGCAGGAGCGCCTCAAGAAGATTGATCGTTAGTCTATTTCTCGATCTGCAGGCAGACGTTATCGGCCTGTCACTCGTTCCATCCGTTGGTTGGACTGACATTCGCGCGCTCGTACGTGCCCCTATGGCGAGGTCCTGGTTCGCCCTCTACACATCCTGGATTGCGTACAAAAAGCCATAACGCGCAGGTCCATCCTGGGTCGGAACCAGACACATCCCCTACTAGTAACAGCGTGCATACACGACGCAAGCAGAACTAGCCAAAAATCAACACTGTGAGTAGCGCTACGGAGCTCGCGCCCGCCACCGCAATGCCCACCCAATAAAACCCGGGGTCTTCTGACCTCCTATAGGTGTGCACCAGAAGAACTACGCTGCCGGACTTGAGCCCCTGAAGCATGCCGATGAACAGCACGAGAAAGATGAAGAAGATGATCCCTTGTTCGCTCATTCTTGCAACTCCATCAGCCCTCTTTTCTCAGCTCCGCTATGGATCGGAAGCAGCCGTGCTTTTCTTAATGATATCGAGCACCGCAGCGGTCATCACGGCCGTGGATAAGCCAAACATCAGGATGCCGTTGGCCGCCTCAATTGGGCCGAGCAGGCGCCAGCCCTTGGTCATGACGATATCGCCATAACCCAACGTGACGTAGTTGACTCCCGAGTGGTACAGCGCAGTGGGGAAATCAGCGAATTCGCCAAGTAGCATGAACAGCCCAGCCCAGATGCTCATCTGAGTGAAATAGGCAAGCGTCAGCAACAGCAAGACCGTGTAAAGCAGCAATACATTGACGCTTGCCGCTTGGTGATCCCGATGGGCATGCTTGAACCGGGCATACTTACGCAGGCTTATGTTGAGGAAGAATGCCTGCAGCAGCAGGCAAATCAACATTACCGGTAGGCCGACCAGAAGATTGAGCAACACAGGCGACATCCTCCGTGTGACGACAGTGACAGACGATGGTACGAGGCATGCCCGGCTGGGTCAGACCTGCTTCGGCACCTCTGATTCGTCACCCTGCGGCTGATCCTCTACCCACTGCCAGAACAACTGGTAACCAACGGCAAGCGCCACGGGACCGATAAACAGGCCGATGATGCCGCCCATGACCATGCCGCCCAGCGCACCAATCAGCACGACCGGCATCGGCACATCCACACCGCGACCAAGCAACAGGGGCTTGAGCACGTTGTCGGCCAAGCCGGCGACGAACACATAGACCGCGAAGATGATGGTACCCACGCTGGCACCTTCAGTCGCGAACACGTAAGCGATGGCCGGTACTGTGATCAGGGTGGCCGGGAGCTGCATGATGCCTAGCAATAGGACAGCGAGGGCCAGGAGGCCGGCGCCAGGAAGACCGATGAGCACAAAGCCAACGCCGACCAGCAGCATTTGAATGAAGGCAATGCCGATCACACCCTGTGCCACCGCCCGAATGGTTGCGGTGCACAAGCGGGTGATCTGCGGCCCGCGCCCCGGGCTAAAGATACGTGAGGCTATTTTCACAGCGCTGCGATGTCCGCCTTCACCGTAAGCCATGAGTATGCCCGCGATGATCAGTGCAGCAATGAACATCAGAAAGCCCAAGCCGGCATTCGCAAGCTTGCCCAACAAACCAAGGCTGAACTCCTTGAGCTGCGGCGCAAGCTTCTGTGCCAAGCCAGTCAAGTCGGTGGCGGCTTGTAGCCAAAAGCCATACAGCCGCTTCCCAATTAGCGGCCAGCTAGCCACTGACTCGGACGGCGAGGGGACCCGGACCTTGCCTTCCTTGACCACATCAAGCGCCTTTTCGACCGACTCGGTCATCGACGTCCCTAATAAATAGACCGGCACCATCAGGATGACGATCGCCACAAAGATGATCAGAGTCGCGGTGCGGCCATCACGATTGCCTAGTCGAGTCCTCAGCCTGCGCTGCAGCGGATAGAGGGTGATGGCAAGGATCAGCGACCAGAGCATGAGATGGAGGAAGGGGCTGAAGATCTCAAAGCAAAAGATCAGGAGCACAGCGATCAGCCCAGCGCGGATCAAGACATCGAGCGCCCCGCGGGACAGGGCCCTCTCGTACATTGACTTGAGGTACATGAGTTGACACCTGCTTCGACGGAGTTTTAGCTATCCCTGCGGGACTGCGACTTCAACGCTGAACTCGGACCATGCTCGCTAGGTTGTCCACTCGCGTGCGTGTTTAAGCATGAAGTTGGATTGCTCTTTTGGATCGACCTCAAGCCCATATCCACAGGAAAGCAGGGACATGTGGTATCGGTCCAAAGAAAGAATGCCGCCTCTGCCGGCACAACCGGCGTTTCCTAATCAGAAGCTACCCTTGACTTCTGGGCGGTGGTTGGGGATGAGGAAGACGCTCGGCACCATCATCGCCACCAGCGCGACTCGTTGCACGACGTTAGAAGTCATGGCGGTCCTGCCAAACATGATGTGGGCCTTTCCGGATCAAGGAGTCCCAACGGCAAGGACAGGCGCCGCGATTCGCTCGAGATAACGACCGAAAACGCAATATCCCCAAGCACCGTCACGCCATAAATCTTTGCGTTGATGTCGTTCTGCGTAAATAGAACTATTCACGTTCAACGAGCGTGAATGCGCAATACAACACTATATATCCAGCAATTGCTTAAGGGTAAATACGTAGTTAGCCACAATGAAATTGCGAGCGAAATCCGGCGCCGCCTACATTAATGCCTGTCTGACAAGTCCGCCATTCTGACCAGTTTGCTCCAACGCCATCATGCGGCTCCTCACATAACCTTTCGGTCGCAAGAGGGCTAAAGAACAGGGCGGCGCCTCTGCACCGCCCGTTCCCCATCGGACGACGCTCTCGCTGGGGTGAAGTGCGTTTGGGGCGTCATCGTCTGTCCCATTATCAAACCACGATCTGTGGTCGCTGGCTTGGGTAAAAGTACGGTGTCTATTTATCGGTCAGCACCAGGGACTCCAGAAACTGATCGGAAGCTGCGCTGACTTCCCAGGAGGAGGTTTGTACTATCGGTAGTGTCGGCAGTGGATCCGAAGCGGCAATCGTCGATACCCATAGCACGTTAACCTAAGCAGCTCGCGGACGCCGTGCGAGCGGCGACGACAGGTCGCCGGGAGTGTAAGTCGTGTGCGCACCTACACCGAAAGACGGACTGATTGACGTATAGACACGTCATTTGCCACGGCGGAGGATCAGGGTGGTTGTTAGTTTGAGATAGCGTGACAGGTCACGCCGTTGACGAAGAATCAATCCCTCAGCTCAGTCTGAAGAGGTCACCAATGACGATTCTACGTGGCGTGTTCGGCCCCTACACCTACGAAGGCTCGTACACCACAACCAAAACTTCTGCAGTATGGCGCGCAGTGCTATGGCGAGACGGGAAATTTCAGGGGGAAATTGGCGGCGAACTACTAGAGGCCTCGCACGTTGAAGTCCTCGATAGCGCGTTCATCCATGCCTTGGTGCAGAGTCGCATTGCACCCTTACTCTCGCCAAAGCAGTGAAGGTCCGCTATCGCCCGTGACTTCAACCGGTGACCACGAAGGTGCCGGGGGGCCCTTTCGATCCGCTGCCGATTGCGCTTAGCAGTAGCGGCCCCGGTTTGTCCCGCAGAAGTTGTTTTAAGACTACCTAATGATCTAGCGCTCCTTCGTGGTGTTTGTCCTCTGTTGAGCGGCGACGAGGTGTTCAGCCTTGCCGGAGCCTATTTCAACCTGATCGAAGTCCGCAATCCAAGATTCCAATGTGCGAGGCCTCCAGCAATTCGTGGCCACCTTGCCCTCTGAATCTCTCGCCTCGCCAGATTGGTGGGCGCGGCACCGCGAAATACGAGTTGATGTATAGCAGCCTTCGTAAGTGCAGGGGCCGAACACGCCACTCAAGGAACGAAGCGTACGTTTGGAAATCTACCTAGCGTCGCCTGCGTATTTCTGCTGACACCGCCGCGGCTTCGAATGCGTACGCACCGGATCGCATCGAGATTTTCGCGCACGCCAAGGTCCCGGCTTCACATCAGGACAAGGAACTTACGCTCAAGATTCGGGGCTAAGCGGGCGTGGGCCCGCATGTTGGGAGCGGACATGAAGCACCAATCGAGAATCTGGAATGGCCTGATAATGGGGCTTGTAATCAGCGTCATGGTGTGGCCCCTAGGGGCCGTCGAAATCATCACCAAGCAGGACATCATCAATAACGTGGTCAAGACGAACCAACTGGTTAAGGTTGCCGACAACGCGATTTTCTTGCTCGACACATCGTCATCAACTAACAGCGACTTCGGCGATACGGACAAGCCGGTGGTCCAGGTCATGAAAAACGAGCTCAAGAGCAGGAATGCCTACCTTCCTGATCTTGGCTACGAGATGGGCATCTACATCTATACCGACTGGCAGGAGCTTTATCCCGTGCAGCTGTACAACCGCGAGAAGGTTGATGCGGCGTTGAACAAAATTCCGGATCGCGGCCGTGGCATCACGCCCCTCAACACAGGCCTGAAGAAACTCGAGGGTGTCCTCAAGCCATTAAAGGGCAGAACCGCAGTGTTTGTATTCTGGGATGGTGACTACACCGGCGATAACCCCGCCGACACCGCCAGGAGGCTGGCCAAGGAATACGACGTCTGCTTCTACGTGATAAGCAGCGCTAGGCCGTCAAGGGAAGCCACTCTCACGCAGGATGTCGCCAGCCTCAACGCCTGCTCGCGGGTCATCCCGCTGGCCAGCTTCTTCAACCAGCCCAACTTCATGAGCGGAGCACTGTTCGATGTGAAGGCTACCGAACATGTCGTCACGACCACCGATACCAAGATCGTCGGTGCCAAGGTCGACAACATCAATTTCGCCTTTAATGAAACCGAGCTTGCGGCCAAGGACAAGGCTGAGCTGGATAAGCTGGCGCAGTTCATGAACGACAGGCCCAAGTCATACGTCGTGATCGCCGGGTATACCGACAATGTTGGGACCAGGGATCACAACGAGGGCCTGTCTCGCGGCCGCGCCGAGATGGTCGCGCGCTACCTGAAGGAAAAGCACAGCATCGGCGATAGCAGAATGGTGCTGTTCTGGTACGGGCCCAACAACCCACTCGTGCCCAACGACACCCCTGCAAACCAAGCTAAGAACCGCCGCGTTGAAGTGAACGTGGGGCTTGGGGAAGGATAGTCCTGGCATAGCCTCCGGTTTGCTTTCTATTAGAAAGGCTCGCGTGGAGATCATCCGCGCGAGCTTTTTCGTAGCCGGGGCCGTCGAACCATACTTCGGTCGCAGCCAGAACCGGACCACCCGCGACGCTGGAAAGGAGCGCAGGCGGATTTCGTTGCTTGAACATCTGCCCCAGGCCATGCCCAAACGCACCATGCCGCATAAGTTCACTGGTCCCGCGATCATTGGTGGAGTTGGGCACCGTCAGCACGCAGATAACCGGTGCAAATGCGCCACCGCATCCATCTTCCCACGTCTTCGCCGATGCCTAATCGTTATGGCCCACGATGCCCAAGCCGGCGTGAAGCTTCCATGCATCGGACTTTGCTGCAGTGGTGCAGGAATGTCTCCTCTAAGCCGGGAGCTGACGCCACTAACTCCTCACTGGTCACTCGGTCCGGGAGGCAACCCTATAGCCAAAACACAATGGTGACTGACATGCAGTCATCCCGGCGTTTCGCCGGCAATCCTGCTCCGTCGGCAACCCTTCCACAAAGACCTCGACCGGCGGGCTGTACGTTTCGAGAGATGGCCATTCCCCCAGCTATCTCAGGTTTGTGTGAGCCCTTCGGTGACGCCTTGACTGGCCTACGCCTCCGCGCGAAGCTCTCCGCCGACGTGGAATGTTGGCACGCAAAAGGGGACGTCGTCATGTCGCAGTTCCGAGTCACGTTTGATGGTGCGGATTGCCTTGTTTCCATCACTGATATCCCAGATGGTGTGAGCTGGCGCGCACGCATCATGCGTAACGGCTGCATTAGTCGCGAAGTAACGGGAGTCTGTCCGGACACAGGTTCTCCGCGCTCTGAAATCCCGCCGCGTGTCGAGCAAGAGGTGCGCGAGGCTGTGGCGTGGTTGGACGGACGGCGAACAACGCGCCCGAAGTAGATCCGCGTCGCTGTGACAGCCATCTATTCAACCGTCTGGATGAGGATTTGACGCATGATTACTCACCAGCTAACCGATAGTGCAAAGAGAGCTCTTCGCCTTTTTGCCGACAGGGCGGCGGAGCGGTTGGGAAATCCGATAGTCCCGACAGAGGATCTCGCCGCCGTTACTGCGGCTGGCCTGCTTGTCGAGGTCCTCGGAGGATGGAAGGCCACCGAAGCGAGTTGTGCGCTCGGCTTGAGTTACGACTGACGGACGGGCGGGCCGCGGACGCGCTGCACAAACTTTGGTCCCCTTTCGGCTCGCGCCGGCCTAGGCGATGCCACTCTACGTATTTGATTTTAAACATAAATACAGACTATGTGCTCACATCTGAGCCAAAGTTTGTGCCAGTAGATACCCATGCGCACAAACTTTGGCTCACAAAACCGCACAGACTTTGCGGTTCAGAACACGACTGGCAAGAGATGCGTAGGCGACTTTTCCCACTCCGCGACTTCCACAGCGTAGTCCGGATTGGGTCGTACGCGAAATGATACGCCGGGACACGCGTGCGTGGGGAGTTCAGAGTTCACGGCTCCGCACAGCGACTGAAGCTCCGGCGTGTCCTCAAGAAAGAGCTCGATCAAAATCTCAGGCAGTGAAGGACGGCCACCATCAAGCCGGCTCCTCACGTATTCGGCAACAAGAGTTGTGTTGAACCAATACGGGTTGAGTTCTTCGGCGGCAGCCCTACCGTTCAGACGACCAGTCAACGCCAATGCGACCGCTTCGAGTAGCGTTGACTTCCCGGCTTCGTTGGATCCAACGATGAGATTGAGTTTCTTGCCGGGCTTCAACGTGAAGTCTTTGAACTTGCGGTAGCCGCGAATGTTGATCTTCGTAATCAAGGTGGGCCGTCCATCGGAAAGGGACAAACGAAGAAATTAGGGATATGAACTGCTGGCTATTGCCATCGACCATTGTCAGCGAGCCGCAGTTCCGTACCGTGAGACGAGTAGCTCGTGGTTCAAGCGTTCTCGGCAATACGCTGAAGTTCTGCTTCGTATGAATCGAATCGGTAGACGGTTTCGACGCGAATGGAGCGCTCACTGAGAGCGACAAATTCGATCTCGCCTCCGATGCCAACTTGGTTAGCCACCGGTAGCTGACAATCACGGGCTTGCTGCTTGACCATGATCTGTATAAGAAAGTCGGGAAAGCGGATGTCGTCAATCGGCGTGATTTCGATTGGAGGTTTCGTGCCTAATGCATTAGAGGCAAGCCGGTGAGGCTGAAAGCCCATCTCGGACCGATAGGCATACCCCACATACTGACTATCCGTTTCCGGATCTCGCCAGCCATGGCCGGCGTGCATGTGCGCGCACTGGAACAGCGCCTGGGGACGCGGCTGATTAATCGCACCACGCGCCGGCACAGCCTCACGGAGATCGGTCGTCTCTATTACGAGCGCTGCAAGCAGATCCTGGCTGACATCACCGATGCGGAAGCCAGCGCCGCCCAACTCAAGGCGCGGCCGCAGGGACGGCTCAGGCTTGCGACGCCCGTGTCCTTCGGCGTGCACGCGCTGGCGCCGGCCTGTCGGGACTACATCGCCGAGAACCCCGAGGTCTCCATCGATCTCGTGGTCAGCGACCGCCCGGTCGACATGCTGGAAGAAGGCATTGACGTCGCGATACGGATTGGAGAACTGGGCGATTCTTCCATGATCGCGCGCCCACTAAGGCCCTACGGCTCCCTGATCTGCGCCGCGCCGGACTACCTGGATCGACACGGCCTGCCGCTGCAGCCGTCGGACTTGTCCGGTCACAGCTGCCTGGGGTTCGCTCACCCGATCGCTTCGAAGGAGTGGACGCTGCACGGTCCCGAAGGACCGATCCGCGCCCCAGTTACTCTGGCGCTGACCGCCAATAGCGGCGAAGCCTTGCGCATGGCCGCGCTGAGCGGGCTTGGTATCATCATCCAGCCCGAGATACTGCTCGGCGACGACATCCGCGCGGGGCGCCTCGTGCCGTTACTGGCGGATTTCCTTCCCCGGCCTCGGCCGATGCATGTCCTGACCTTTCCCGACCGAAGGCCAACCCCGAAAATTCGTAGTTTCGTGGACTTCCTCATTGCCCGCTTCGGTGAGCCAGCTCGCCATCAACACACCACTGTGCTTGAGCGGCGGCCATCGCCGAAGGACGCGCCGTAGGTCAGGTCAGGTCCAACGTCCACTTTCGACAGCGGAAACTTTGACTGGAATCACCAGCCCGAAGTTGAATGCTTATACAGTAGATGTGCGTGCTCATATTGAATGCTTGCTTGGGCCGACAAGTGCAAGCATCGATGCTGTCGATGACAGTTTGTTGAGCGCTGGGCTAGATTGAGCATCATCGGTCCTGCCGGATTCGTCCTTTGAATCCGAGGAACGTGGACCTGCTCCCGCATTGGATGTTCTTCGATGCCGTATCTGCAACGCTCCCTCAAGGTTTTGGAACGGTAGCTGACGGCGGTTCGTTGGATGCGTGATCGACAACATAGACCCAGCGGCCATCGATTTGTCGAGCCAGCTCGGTATAACGTCCGGCTTCGGACTTCGACGTGCCACCCGCCTTGGGGGTATAGGTAATCGAGTACGTGCCCCAGCCGACCGAGTCAGTACCTACCGTCTTTGCGCCCAGTCGCGTGAGTTCGACATTCGTCACCTTGTTGTCGGCGAAGAACTTTGCATAGCTGTCGCGGATGGCCTTGGTGCCCGTCGCCATCGACCCGCCTGGTGGCCACATGATGGCGTCGGCTGCGTAACAGGCTGCAGTGGCATCCGCGTCGCTGGCGAGAAAAGCCTTTCGCCAGCAAGCATTCGCCTGATCGGTACCGGAGTCGGCGGCCTGGCTAGGTAACGCAAACACACACAGCAGCATGGCTGCGGCCATATGCAGTTGTCGGTGCATGATCGATTCCTCCGCGTTGGATGATCTATGGGGTGTCGAGGGCATACGCCTCACGACTGCGACCATAGGCGGCCCGGCGTGAGGGTTTGTCCATAACGCGTTCGTTCTATGCCACGATCGAGCGCACTTTCTCGTCTGCGAAAGGGGACTGAGGCAATATGTTCGGGGGGGTGTCCATGCCTCCCCTTGCTTTGCGTTTGACACGATGAAAGGTTTAGCTAAGGGTGTAACGTCTACTTTCGACCCGAAGCCGTCATAAAACTGGCTGCCTAGCCAAGGTCTACTCGGGTCATGTTAAGTATCAAGGAGCGCTTAATGGGCATTCTTATTGAGCATCTTGAAACCTGGTTGGTTGTCGCAATCGTCGCTCTCCTTTCCGTCTTTTCAGACAAACTTATTGGGCGAATTCGATTTGCCATCAATCGAGCCGATCTTCGGTCAAAGTACTACGAGAAGCTCGCACTCGATCTAAGTACGTTTTTGTTCTACACAGATTTATTTCATCTGCGATACGTTCGTGGTGAATTGGATGTCGATGACCTGAGCGCCATTGCTGGTGAAGTCAACGGATCGTACGTCACACTGAAGACAAAAGAGTACGTCTACCGATCGTGGGTTAGACGGTATTGGAGTGAATCAGGGCTACTTCAATTTGATACTGTCATGAAATTGGCGCTGGACGTCTATCAGGCGATCATCGAATTCAATGTGCAGGGTTCTGAGCCTGAAAAGACCGAGAAACTCGGCCACCACCTTGATGCGTTACGTAGAGATGTTGATACTTGGCTCTTGAAGCTCGATGCTTAGGAAGGAACCATGGACGTCCTCTGGCGGTCGCAGGTCCTCTGAGGATTTCAATCACGCTGAGCATCGATTCCGGTCAGGCCTGAACATGGCGTTGGTCCCAACGAATACCCAATAATTCTTCACCGGTTGACGTCGCAACCCGAAGCAATGAGATGGACTCCTCCCCGTCTTCGGCATCGAGTGCCAGACTGGAAGCGATTAGAACCAGTCGCTGGCGAAGAGGAGTCCACCCATGAAGCTTACGCGCATCGGAGTAGACGTGGCCAAGCAGGTCTTCCAGGTCCACGGGGTTGATCGACACGAGCAACCGATATGGCGTCGCCGCCTGTCACGAGATCGTTGGCTGAAGGCCGTGCAGGAGGTGGCCGAGCCGGGTTGCGAGATCGGCATGGAGGCGTGCGGCGGTGCGCATCATTGGGCACGCCAGTTGCTAGCCATGGGATACCGCGTGAGGCTGATCGCGCCCCAATTTGTGAAGCCTTATGTAAAGAGCAACAAAAATGACGCCAAGGATGCGGAGGCAATCTGCGAGGCGATGAGTCGCCCGAGCATGCGCTTTGTGAGCGTGAAGAGCGTCGCTCAGCAAGATCTGCAAGCAATGCACCGCGTGCGCGCGAGTCTGGTGGAGCAGCGCACGGCCAAAGGCAACCAGATCCGCGGCCTAGTTGCCGAGTATGGCCTGGTCGCGGCGAAGGAGATGTCCTCGTTGCGTCGTGCGATCCCGAGCTGGCTGGAAGATGCCGACAACGGTCTGAGTGCGAGCTTCCGATACTTGCTTGAAAGTCTGTGGCGAGATTTACGAACAGCAGAGGAGCGCATCGTGGAATTGGATGGCCAAATCGACGAGGCAGCCAAGGCTGATCCTGATGCGCGCCGGTTGCAGCAGTTGCGCGGCGTCGGCCCCGTGGTCGCCACGGCCTTGGTGGCCTGTGTTGGCGATGCAAGACAGTTTGCCAACGGTCGACAGATGGCCGCTTCGCTTGGCCTTACACCACGGCAGTGCAGCTCAGGCGGCAAGGACCGCTTGCTCGGCATTAGCAAGCGCGGCGACGCCTACGTTCGGTCACTGCTCGTCCATGGCGCCCGCGCCATGTTGCGAACTGCACCGCGACACGACGATCCGTTGAGTCGATGGGTGACCCGACTGGCGTCGCGATCTCATCCCAACGTGGCCTGTGTGGCGATGGCTAACAAGACGGCGCGCATGGCCTGGGCCATGCTCCGCCATGGTACGAACTACCAACCGGCGCTGGCGGCCGCCTGAGCGAACCACCGAGGAAATCCCTTCACGATTGCGAAGCCCCCGAAGTGATGACGAACCGGTCGAACCGGCGTTGGCAAACCCCTGAAAGGTCCGTGTGCTGACAAGCACGCCAAAGCGATTGGGAGCCGACGCGCGACTAGCTCATCGTGGCCCGGCACCGCCTGACGGTGCAGCAACTAGAGGCCGGATATACGTGTGCAGTCGACACGGACGCCAGAGCTAAGAGATGCTTGGCAAAGGGGAGGAGTCCATATACGGACCATCACCATCCTCCACCGTGACATCTGGTCGAAAAGGCCCGCAGTCCACCTCGAGTCGGCCATCCCAGATGGGAATTACGCGGCTAGGCCAAAGGACGTTCACTCCCCAGTGAACCTTGCCGTTGTCGTCCTTGACCTCAGGGGGATTAGGCATGCCGTCAGCGCCCGTCCAGGCCGGAAGCTGTAACGCTGAGGTCCCAACTAGTACTTGTTTGGCATAGCGATGGAACGCCGTCTCCGCGCACGAACTCCCTTGGATAGCGCCCACATGAGCAAAATGAGGCCGCCTGCCACCATTACCGTGTTTTGCATTCAGAGGTACACCACAGCTAGGGCACTGACATCCGCACAGCTGCCCCCGAGGGACTTCCATGGGTTCCCACATCCTGCCGTCTTTGAATCCAAAGGGGATGCCCATCCCCTGCCAGCCTGCCTGTCTTGATTGGTCCCTTGCCATGCCTGGCCTCCGTCGTTAAGAAGGTGGCCAGACTGGAAGGAATGGGAGGGGGTAAACATGGACAAAGAGGCGCAAACCGGTTCGCAGACTCTTTCGGCCCTCGGTCTATTCAACCGTTGGCTTGAGGAAGAAACCGCCAACAGCAAAATCCGGCAAGTCTTGGTGGTCCTCGCTCTTAAGACCAGATCCGCCCTCGAGAGAGGGCTTAGCCCGCCAGTGGCGGAAGTCGCCCAATTGGCGGCTTGGCGCCGTGACCACTTTGGAGGCCAACCAACCGACGAAGAAGTCACGGGTAAATGGCTGCCATCATCCATGGTCCAAACGTGGTGGAAAACCCGCGAGAACAGCAGGCGCCAGTTCTTTCAGGACAGGCGGTCAACCCTTCTCATTACGGCATCGCGCACTAGTGGCCGAAGGTCAGCTGCCTGACCTCAGGCTCGAAGTTAGACGTCGATTATGGGGAACGCTAAGCCTTCTCAACGAACCCTACGGATACAGTGAACCGTACAATCCCAGCTGGATCATTTTGTCTTCAGATCTCGAGCAGATCGAGCCTGTCTATCGAAGACTGTTGGGGCTGCCGCTAAGCAGCGATGACGGCGGCCAGGGCTTTTTGGAGGCTAGGATTCTGAGAGGCAACGTAGCAGCCGTCCTGGATGTACTCGAATGCTTTTGCGCTTGGATTGAACGTGACCGGCTACTCGACGCGCAACGCGCCGTCAACGATACCTTCCGTGATTACGCCTCTCTGGCCAGGCATTTCTCGTCGACAATGATTACCTGGCAGATGAGCTAGTCGCCGGGGTGAGCCCCATTTTGGCGCTGGCCAATTTCCAAGGCGCTAAGGATGAGTTTCAGCGGGCGCGAAATGCCCTTCTCGACGGCAACGCTCGGGACGCGATCTTTTACGCCGGTGCCAGTGTTGAGATCGTCTTTAAGGCCGCATTGCCCAGTGGCAGTTCCACTATCTGTGGTCGCCGTATCGGGCGGCGCATGGGGCGCGGAATCTGTTTTACGACAATATGCGGGGCGCGGCGCCTGGCGATGTTGTGTTGTCGTTTGCAGGCGGTCTGATTCGGTATGTCGGGTATGTCGAGGACTACGCGAGTCCGGCTCCGAAGCCGGATAGCTTTGGTTCTACGGGGCATTACTGGGACGACGAGGGGTGGCTGCTGCCTGTGTTGTGGGAGCCGTTAGCTACGCCTGTTCGGCCGAAGGACCATATCAAAGAGCTTGGACCTCTTTTGCCGGATAAGTATTCGCCCATCCAACCCGGCACGGGCAACGGCAATCAGGTGGCTTACCTTGCTGAGGTGGGTCGCGAGGTCTATGAGTTCCTCATCGGGCCCCTGGGTATTCCCGACTCGGGTTATGAGGTGGAGGCGTCCCAGGTTGATGCGCCACTCGCGCGCATCGACGATGCCATACAGGCCATCATTCGTGATGATCCGGGATTGGATGCGACGACTAAAGAGCAGGTGGTTAAGTCTCGCTACGGGCAAGGTCTCTTTCGTCAAAGCATCTTCAACTTCGAGTCCTCATGCAGGCTCACCAAAGTGAGCAATCCACGGCTGCTGATTGCGAGTCATATCAAGCCGTGGCGTCTTTGCGAGAACTCCATTGAGCGACTTGATGGGGCAAACGGCCTCTTGCTCACGCCGCATGTCGACAGGCTGTTCGATCGAGGGTTTATTAGCTTTGAAGACGATGGAGATGTGATGCTGTCGCGCAAGCTCGATCACGTCGATTTGGATCGGCTTGGATTGAGCGAAGCCTGCGCGAACGGATGCGGAGTCTTCCATCCGAAGCAGGCGAACTATCTCGACTATCATCGCAACAATGTCTTCCTGCGGTGATGCGCTAGGCGATGCATTGGAAACAGCCGAAACGGAGGAATGATGTCAGGGCCAATTCGGTTGGCTCAGCTATGCATAATTGTCTCTGACACCATTTCCCTGGGACCGAAAGCGGACATGACCTCAGGTATCTGGCCGAAGTAAGAGTCGAAGCAGGGTCGAGTACAAGCCTGGTCGCCCCAAAGTCGAGCACGTGGAAAGTACACCCTGACCTTCGCTTTCGGCTTCGCACGCCGTATTCAGCGGCCGTTGCACGACCGAGTGAGCGCGGCCGCAATGTCATCGAGCAACGGTGTAATCGCCCTTCGAAGTTCGTCCGGTTCGGACGCCCCTTTTCCGGAGAATAAGATTTCCACAGTCCCACCCTGGCGTCTCTGGATGTTTGCGCCAAAAGCCGCGTTCGCATGGTCAAGATTCACCTTCAAAGCAACGTTGGCGCTATTTGAAAGTCTTTCATCCACAAGAACTCCTGGCACCTGCTTTACAGCAGTTAAAACACACTCATGAAAATCGGAAGAGCCAATTTCCACGGACTTGCTTTGAGACCAAATTAAATCCGACATTCCGCTGCAAGCAACGACCGAGATAGCAAGGATCGTTGCAGCCAGCACTCTTTCTAGTTGTCGATTAGTGGCCATACTGAGAGTTCAAGTCCTGTATCAAAGAGCCTGGGGAGATGTCGGATGGAACGTGCGCAACGCCGGCCTTTCGTAGAATGTCCTCCGACGTCGTTGCACAATTGTTGGAGTACAAGTTGTAGGATCCTGGATGTCGAAGAAGATCGTCAATTCGCCTTTGTGCAGCTTGAGCTTGCTGCGGAGTGACATTGATCGTAACCGTCTGTGTTGGCGTTCCCTGATACTGGGCATCCGGGAGCATGGCACCCTGAGCATTGCTACCTGATAAGAATCCCGATGGGCCAATTCCGCCGCCGTAATATCCAAACGATGGCCCCCCGTTAATGGATGTACCAATATGGCCCGTCCCTCCGCCGTAGTAGTTAACCGTGATGCTGTCCTGAAGGCCGAATGGATCAATGCGGCTCAGCGGATTTCCGCTCACATAGGCATATGTATTAGTGCCTGCAGCCAATCCCAACGGATCGCTCTCTATATAGCGACCTAGAAGCGGGCTATAGTCTCGAAATCCGTTGTAAGACAGGTTGGACTCCGAATCATAGTACTGCCCCGGGAACACGATGTTCAAAGGTACGGCGTTGTTAACGACAATGGTCCGGTCAAATGCCGTGTTTCGCGCGCGCCACACCACGGCCTGCGTGCCATCGGTCATCACTTCTGGGCGGCCGACCTGATCGTCATGAATTGACAGCACCTGCCCCTGATTGACACGAGCAATGAGCCGCCCGTTTAACCAGATGTAGTCACTCCAATTATTCGACGCTTGGTATTCCGCCATCAGCGGCCCAGAGCGGTCAGGGGCGAAATAGCTCGTTACCCCGCTGGACACTTTCTGCAGTCGTTGGCCTTCTGGATTTACATAGTACGTGGAACCGTTAGCGCCGCTCATCCGGTTGAACGCGTCGTAGCTGAAGTACGGTACGCCAGACACCGTCGTCAAATTGCCACGTAAGTCGTATCCGTAGTTTATGTTGAGGCCCGCGGTCCGATTCGTGACTTGATTGCTTCCCGGAGTGATCACAAAGCTAATTGCATTGCCGTTGTTGTTTTGGCCAGTACGATTGCCGTTGCCGTCGTACTGAAATGCTTCATTATCCGCATTTGACTGAACAGAAATCAGTCTCGACATGGTGTCGTAACCGAAGTACTGAGACATATCAGTATCTACGCCATCAGTGATGCCGGTGACGCGGTCAGCTGCATCATAAGTCAGGCCAAGACCCTGGACGCCAGACGCGGCAACCCCTGTCAAACGACCATCGGTGTCGTAACTCCTCGTGTTGACGAGACCGTTCCCAGACGTCCATTGGACCATGTCAGCGTTCTTTGGCAGGTAGCTCACGGACGTTGCGACATTCGAGATGGCGCTACCAATCTTCACCTGGACGCCCGAGATCACTCCGTAGCTGTAGCTATATAGGGCTTGGTTGCCGTCTGGGTACACCACCGAAGTAACTTGACCAAGGGCGTTGTAGCCATAGCCGAGCGAATAGCTCGTGCTTCCGATTGAAAAGCCTCGCCCTATCGTCCAGCCCTCGGGGCTATATACGTATGACGTGCTACCGGTTGCGTCAGAGACTAAACACACGCGACCAGCGCCATTGTTGCAGCTGTCCCAAGTAAACGTGTGTGTGACCCCATTCGCAGTCTCGCTAGTACGACGATTGATTGCGTCGTATGCGTAAGTCGTCTGCCCTCCATCCGCACGCGTCAGGTTGGACAGCCGACCGTAACTGTCATAGGAATAGTTCGTTGTCCCGCTATCAGGGCTCGTCTGCTGCCACTTTTTTCCGAACGCGTCCATGGCATAAGTTGTAACCAACCCTCGTGGATCGGTTACCTGGTTGACCTGATCCCCCGCGTCGTAGCTGAATTTTGTGACAGTTTGACCGTGAGTCACAGGTGCCTGCCCGGTGAGTGCCAAGCCGACAATGAGGGCGACGCAAGTGGGCAATGAGGGTCGATGATGTGCGTCGGCGTTGGGAGAGCGCATAGCCAGGCGCACCAACGGCGACGTTCTTCTTTGAAGTTCGATGCTCATCATAGGGTGCTCAGCACTTCACCGGTTAAGGTTCCACTGGACGACGAGACGTTCACGCCAGTCGTATCGAAGAAATCCACTCGCAATCCCCATTGGTGCGCTGCGTTTGCCGTTCTCATGCTGAACGTCCCCGTCAGATACATGGTGGAGGGATTGCTCGCGATCGACACTGGCGAACTAGCTTGGTTGCTCGTGATGCTGCCCGCAGCGTTGGTCATGCCAGCCGGCACACCCTGATCGGTCCATGTGAATTGGACCGTCGATGCACCATAGGGAAGTGCGCCGCTGGTGATGACCACGTGGGTATTGCCGGGGATCGTGTGAAAAACTTCCCAGGTGTTCCCGTTGACGATGTCGAAGCCTATGCCCTCGTTTCCAGTACCTGTAGAACCCGCATAGGAACCAGTCAGTGAGAGGCCGTTGAAGGCAATTGGCGTGGGAATGATGACTATCACGGCTCCGCCGCTCTGCGAACCGCACCCGCTGATATCGCAGGCCGAAACGAGATAGTTGTACTGACCATCCCCTTGGCTGCCCACAGTCCAGCTTGTTGCTCCGCTGTTTTGAACTAGAGTCCAAGAACCGCCATTGACGGATTGATAAAGAGGATATGACACGCCATTGGCTACGGAGCTCCAACTGACAGTGTACGAGCCGTTGTAGTTTCGCGCGGGCACGCTGATCGCTGGAGCCGCAGGAATCGGCGGCCACGCAACCACCATCGTTCCGGTGTTGCTCCATGGACCGCAACCGAGGCCATTGCAGGCCTCGCTGCGGTACGCGTAAGTTCCGTTCGTTCGCCCGTTGACGCTCCAACTCAGAGTCGTGCCGCTCTGGATCGTGTTCCAAGTGCCCCCATTTACCTGCTCCTGCAGCGTATAGGTGCCCGCGGTCGGGACTGCAGTCCAGCTGACGGTATAATTGCCGTTGGCGCTACTGCTGGGGACAGTGAGGCTCGGTGGGCTCGTGGGGGCAGTTGGGATCGCCACGTTGATTGCGCCCGTGCCACTGAAGGGGCTGCAGCCCGTCGAGTTACACGCTTTGACCTGGTAGCTATACGTGTTCGTGGCCTTGTTCGTGGGCGACCACGTAATCGCCGAGCTGTTCTGAACGGTGCTCCAGCCCCCGCTCCCTACCTTCTCCTGCAGCACATAGAACGTGGCACCAGTGATGCTGTTCCAACTGACAGTGTACGTCCCCGTTGTATTACTGGTTGGCACATTAATCGTGGGTGCCGTAGTCGGCATGGCGGGGCTGGCGCCGCCGCTCTCGGTAACTTGTGTAACTCGATTCAGAGCGTCGTATTGTTTGACTACAGAGTGCCCTGTGGCGTCTGTCACCGACGACATGTTGCCGTTGCCATCGTAGGCATAGGTCAGCGATTGCCCATTTTGGCCTAACTTCTGATAGATACGGCCAAGGGCATCGTAATGGAAGTTTTCATCAAGTCCGACGACGCTTCCACGCATCACCTTGTGCTCAAGAACATCCCCATTGGCGTCGTAACTGAAACTTTCCGTGGAGGCGCCGTCTTTGTCGTTGTGCGTAATTGAGGTCACGCGCATGGAAGACGGGTCGCGGTTCCACGTGGTGACCTGACCATCAGGTCCGCTCAGCGTGTAGAGCATGCCGAAACCATCGTAACCATAGGTCCATGTAGCGCCGGACCCGTTGGGATAGGTAGTCTTGGTCGCCACACGACCGCGCGCGTCATAGGTGTAGTCGGTAACGTCGCCGTTTGGACCAACAACGTGCCCTACCTCTCCCAGAGCATTATAGTTACTGGAGTTGGTGCTTTGATTGAGAGCGTTCGTAACGGAGGTAATGTTTCCGTAACTATCGTACTGCGTCGTTGTGGTGTCAGAACCATTCGGTGACGGATTCGTCACTGCGACGGACTGCACCATGCCGTTGGCATACAACGTGTAATTGTAGGTAGTGGTGAGTGTCTGATTGGCAACGCCGGTTGCCGATAGGTTTTTCACCGTCACTGATTGAATGCGGTTTTGCGGAGTGTAGGTGTAGCTGGTGTTCTGCCAACCCTCCACCGTCACGCTCAGCAGCCGGTTTAGCTGCTGATTGGGGTCCCACACGTAATCCGTCGTGCGAGCCTGCGGTGTTCCGTACGCCTCGGTCTCCGTCTGTAACTGGCCGTTCGCAGCGTAGTTGTATGTATGGATGTTGCCGTTGTTGTCGATCACCTCAGACAAGTTGCCATTGGCGTCATATGCGCGACCGTGCGTAGTCGCGCTGCACGTCGCCACCGCCGAGTCACTGATTAGCGAAAGGTAGCCGTTGTAGGCCCCGCCACTTCCGTTCGTTCCGTCATACGTTTGAGTCGACTGATGACCCAACGAGTTAGTCAGGGTGGCCTGGAGATTGCCGGCACCATCAGTGCCGTAGTTTATGAAAACGCCTTCGGTGTTATCAGCCAGGTAGTTGGCGTTAGCCCAGCCCAAATGTGGGTCCCCTGCTGTTGTGATGAAAGTCGTGTAGTCATACGGCACACCGTTGTAATCGACCTCCATACCATTGGAAATGGCCTTGAAGTTGATAACCGTCGCTGGTGTGCCCGGAAACGTCAGGGTGTCCAGGGAGTTATCGGTCTGGGACGTATAGACGTTTCCGGCTGGATCCGTATACGTAACAGGAACGGATGCAACACTGTGACCATCGACGATATGGCTATAGCCTGGGCCACTGACAATGGTGTACGACCGCCCGTTGGTATGGGTTACGACCCAGGTGCTCACCCCGTTCGCGGTAGTGAGCGCGATGGTCCAGCCAATGCCCGACGCGTTGGTAATGGACGTTACATGTGCGCTCTGTCCGTACGCATCGGCGACGAACGTCTTGGTAGTCGCGTCTTCATCGTGAAGCGTGTAGACACCCGTACTGGCGTTGTAGCTCAATGTGGCAAGGCCGCCACCGCCTCGCTCGGTAAAGGGTCCAACACCGGGTTTGCCGTCGAAAATGAGCGACGATCCGTCCGGACGTCCATATGTAATGTATTTGCAGATGTTTGGATCGGTGCCGCACTGCAGGTCCATGCCATACGACAAGTTATCGGACCAGCCGCCGATGAAGCTGGTGTTGTAATAAAGGATGTAAGAGAGCCCCATTTCGCCTGGAAGCTGGAAGAGCGGATAGGTCTCGTAGCTGGTGCCCGTGCTGACCTGGATGGGCTTGCCCACATTGTTACCGCAGCCGCTTGGGTCCTTACTTGGATCGTTGGAGGTAGTTTTTTTACTGTTCGAGATGAACAGGTATGCCGTCTTGCCGACGAGGCTGAAGGAAGGCGGTAGCTTCGCGCCCGGGACCTGCAACATCCCTGTGGAAAAGACATTTTGCGGCCCAATGGCGGTGACGGTGACTTGGCCGCCATCAGATACGGACTTGCCGTCAACAGTTTCGGCGGTAAGTGTAAAATCCTTCGCATGGGCTGCTGAACTAAGCAGGAGTGCTGCGGCAATGCAGCCAGCCAGGGCGGATCGAAGCGAACGAAACTGCATGCAGCTGCTCCTAACAGAGGTAAGCAGCAATCTGAAGCGATGTTGGGCGAGCACATGCGCCTACACACCGATCATTCGGTGCAAGACGGGACTAGCGCGTTTGCATGCTTAGGGACGTTCAGGAAGGCGCGAAATTTGTTCGCCGGCCAATGGAACTGGCGAATCAAACGCGCCACCCTACGCCTCAGCATCCTGGACAGTCGCTATCCCCGTGGCGCGATGTGATTCCCCCGAATCGTCAGTTTGCCTGACTAGGCAACAGTATCGCTTGGCAGGTATTGGCAGCGTCAATAGGCCGAGTGGAAGAGGCAAACAACTTCATCTTGTGACGTCCAGCACGGAATATGGTTTTTCCTAAGTGCTTGGGATTATGTTGCCAGCATCGCCGGGCGCCACCCGCCTGAATGAAGATGTGCAGTGCATCGTAATCGAGAACTCAACGCGGCCAAGGTCGGTCATTGGTCTCGCGCGAATAACGACTGTCCCACACCTCGAAGGCAACGTGCGATTCGGAATGCTGGCGAGAAGCCCTACGTCCCTTCTATCAGCTTAAGTAGAATTGGCAAACGCTCGAGCCGCTCGGTTCAAGACGGGTGGCTACCCCAGGTTTTGTGCACTAGCTGGGTCGCGGCGGCCGTAGCAGTTCTCGGTCCAGCCAACCCGGTCGGCGAATACGCCAATTACTGATCCGCCGCCTCCACACCAACCTAGCGTAGAGCCAGTGCGCGCGCGCTGACACAAACTCCAGACAGCGCTCGCGCACCCACCACGCTCCGCAAAGCGCACGCCCACCCCATCGAATCCCGACAGACGCTCGAATCGCCGATTGCTAGTTTCTTTTAGCCATCCGCGCAGCAGATATTTCTGGTAACGCATCGCGGATGACCATGACCCCCAAGTCATGAATCGCGAGCCGTGAGTGCTACCAACACCCACGACCCGCTAACCATCTCCAACTACCTCAGAGTTGATCATGGCTACCCGCGATCATACGTCACGCGTTCGCCCGTCAGTTCCCGCTGACGACACCTTCACTGGCTCGCCCAACGCCCTTTCTCCCGCAGGCGTCGCGTGGCCGAAAACCTTCCGGCAAAGCACTCGCGCGGACATCGCCCTGGCGGTGCTCACGCTGACGCGCCTGCATCACGACAGTGATCGATGGCGCAAGGCGAGAGCCGGTGGATTCCCCGCCAGATCGCTGGTGTGGCCGCTTTCCGAGGCGGAGATCACCAGTCTCGATACCGCAGTTCACTGCCTGCTGCAGTACGCCAGGCTGCTCGGCGACGCGCCTCGAGTGAGCTATCCACCCGGCCATTGATCTCCCCCCGGCGGCGCATCGGCCTGCATGGCGGTGCGTCGCCACCTGGGGATCGCTGATGTACCTACCAGGCATTCGCTGACGCGAATGACCGTAAGTGCGCGCCCGTTCTGAGGGCGTGTCCGACAGGGGAAGGAAATCCATGGAACTGATCAGACTGGCGCCGCGCCTGGGCGTCGATGCGTCGCTGCGCCTGCGCTCGCCCGGGGACGTGCTGCTGCACGACTACATGCGTACGGAGCGGCTCAACCCCGCGCAATTCGCACGCCGCACCGGCATCCCTGCTGTGCATATCAAGGAAATCCTCGCCGGCGAACGATCCGTTACGCCAAGGCACGCGATACGGCTCGCCATCGCATTGGATACATCGGCGCTCTATTGGCTGGTGTTGCAGGCGCGCTACGACCTGGCGCGCGAGGCGCGAGGTATCTCAACCACTGGCCGCTCCGCTGCGCGCGCCGAATCACCGCCCGACTTCCGTTAGCCGCCCTTGATGGCCGCTCACGCGATCCGCCAACCACCCTCTCACGACATAAGGAATCGATCATGGCTAGGCCAGGTCTGCAGGTACGCACGTGTCCGTCGTTCGCATCGCGCCCGTTCGCATCGCACACTGTGTGGAGTGCGCCGCCTCACGAAGCAGCAAGATCGCCCGTGATGGATGCCGGCGCGCGGCGTTATCGCCGTCGATCCACCTTGGCCATCGCCTTGCTGGGTCTGTGTGCAGCGAGCGTGTCGCCGGATATCGCCGCCGATCCGCAGGCATCCGCACGCCCTGCGGAAACGGATAGCCGCAAGGCCGGCATGGATCAGAAGCCCGCCACCAAGAAACTGGAAACGATCACGGTGACGGGTTCGTTGATCCCTCAGGTCGAGATCGAAACCGCCGCGCCGTTGATCATCATCTCCGGCGAGTCGCTGCAGGCGCGCGGATTCGGCACGGTGGCCGAGGCGTTGAAGCAATCCTCGGTGGCCACGGGCAGCGTGCAGGGTGCGCAGAGTTCCGCCTCGTTCACCCAGGGCGCGGAGACACTCAGCCTGTTCGGCATGCCGCCGGGTTTCACCAAATACCTGATCGATGGCCGGCCGATGGGCAATTTCCCCGCGCTGTACAACGGCCGGGACGTGTTCAACAACTTGTCCGGCATCCCGATGCAGTTGGTCGATCGCATCGAGATCCTGCCGGGCGCGCAGTCCTCGTTGTACGGATCGGATGCGATCGCGGGCGTGATCAACGTGGTGCTGAAGAAGCATGTCGATGGCGCGTCGCTGGACGCGCGTTACGGCTTCTATCAGGAGGGCGGTGGCGTCAGCCGGCGGATGAGCTTCAGCGACGGATTTCAGCGAGGCCGCTTCAACCTGATGGGCGGCGTTCAATACGAAAACGTCGATCCGATCTGGGGCTATCAGCGCGAGCTTACCCGCCGGCGCAATACCGACGGCACCGGCCCTTCGATCGCCAGCGGCGATTATCTGCTGGTGAGCGGCATCACCGGGCGCTACATCAACGTGGAAAAGGTCGACGCCAGCGCCTGCAGCCGCGTGACCGAACAGTTTGCCGGCACCACCGGCTATCGCGTGCGCTCGCCCAATGGAAGCTACTGCGGCTCGTTCTATTCACCGGGCTACCGCACGCTCGCCAACGCTACCGAGAACGCGCAGCTGTATACGCACGCCAGCTACGATGCGGGCGAACACGTGCAGTTGTACGGCGACCTGCTCTACAACTACAACGAGACCCGCTACGCGACAGGCTCCAATTACACGTGGTGGGGTAGCAGCGCCAAGTACCGCTACTTCTACGACACGAAGTTGCGCGACTACGTGCAGATGCAGCGCGCTTTTTCGCCGGAGGACGTGGGCGGCTACGACTCCATCATGAACAAGTCCCTGGAGAACGCCTATATGCTCACGCTGGGCGCACAAGGGCGCCTGGGCTCCAGCGCGTGGGATTACGACCTTGGCTTTACGCATTCGGACGACCAGCTGAATCAGCGTGGCTTTGCGCGCTGGACCGACCCCATCAACGACTACTTCGTGAGTCACGTGCTGGGCCCCGACCTGGGGCCGGACCCGCGCGGCCGCGGCTATCGCAGTTTCGCGCCCGACTACGCTGCGTTCTACACCCCCATGTCGGTCGCCGACTTCCGCAGTTTCACCGGCTACACCAGCAGCCGCAGCAAGACCTGGGACAACCTGTCGCGCGGCCAGCTCACCAACGCCTCGCTGTTCACCTTGCCGGGTGGCGATGCGGGCATCGCTGCGGTGGTGGAAGCCGGCAACCAGGGGTGGGATTACACACCGGATGCGCGTCTGATGAATGGCGGTGTGTGGGGCACGACAGCGGTGCAGGGTGCGGGCCATCGTTCGCGTTACGCCGGCACGCTGGAGTTGCGCGCCCCGGTGTGGCGTCAGCTGACCGTCGATGCGTCGGCGCGCTATGACAGCTACAAGGTGGCCGGCAAGCAGGTGGCCAGCGCCACCTGGAATCTCGGCCTGGAGTATCGGCCGATCGAAACGCTGCTGCTGCGTGGCAAGGTCGGCACCGCCTTCAAGGCGCCGACGCTATCCGATCAGTTCCAGGGCTTGAGCGGCTTCTACAGCAGCGCCACGGATTACTACAATTGCGCCGCGCTGGGTTACCGCGGACCCAAGATCGACCAGTGCCCGGCCCGCTACGGCAACGTGCAGTACTTCGGCCAGCAGTCGGGCAACCCGGCGCTCAAGCCGATCGAAGCGAACGCCTGGAGCTACGGCGTGGTGTGGTCGCCGTTGTCCCGCATGGCGGTCAGCGTCGATTACCTGCACTGGAACGTGCAAGGCGAAGTGCAGAACCAGAGCGTGGACTCGCTGCTCAACGACGAGATGCTGTGCCGGCTCGGCGAACGGGACATCAATACACCGTCCTGCCGCACAGCCTTGGCGCAGATCACCCGCAGTACCGGCGTTGCCAACGACGGCACCATCGGTGATATCACGTCGATCTATCGCACCAAGGTCAATGTCTCGCGCCGTGTCATCGGCGCGCTGGTGGCGGATTTTCGCTACGGCTTCGGCATAGGGCGTTATGGCGACCTGAACTTCACCGCGACCTACACCGACATGCTCAAGCACGACTACCAACCGTATGCCGGCGATCCGATGGTCGACCGTCTGCGCGACCCCACGTGGAGCACCGATTTCAAGACGCGCGCCAACGCCTCGGCCAACTGGCATCGCGGCAACTGGTCAGCCACTCTCTACGCCAACCGCTACGGCAAGACACCCAACTATCTCGCCGCCAACAATGGCTACGACTATCCCGGCGCAGGCGTCCTGGCGCCATGGATCCGCTACAACGCCAGCGTGTCGTACCAACCGATGCCCAGCCTGCTGCTCTCGATGCAGGTCAACAATCTGTTCGATGCGATGCCGCCGCGTGATGGCAGTTATCCCGGTACGTCGGGGGCGCCGTATAACTCGAGCAATTACAGCGTGTATGGGCGGGCGTATTACCTGCAGGCGACTTATCGGTTTGGGGAGCGTAAGTAGTAGGAGCGTCTATTGAGGAAACGTAGTGGCTTGGCGCACATGGGGCAGGCCACTCGAATTCCCTTGGCGCTAAGGATCCGCTTCCGACCCGAAACGGATCTTGGACATCGGCCAGTAACAGCAAGGGCGCAATGGATCGCATCCTTCTCTTCCACTCACGCCAGGTTTGAGCGGCATGGTTTCAATCGCCGGCCAGGAAGGGAAGGACATTGCGCAAACTGGCTTTGGCCTGGAACAGGCGCGCCTTCACGGTGCACAAAGGTATGCCAGTGATGGCGGCTATGTCGTCCAAACTATGGCCTGCGCCGTAAACCAGCTCAAATACCAAGCGCTGGTCGGAGGTGAGGCGGGCAAGACCATGGGTGATCCGATCCCGCAACTGGCAATGTTTCCCGGCGTTGCGCGAAGGCGTCAGATCTTGAGTGAAGCAATCTGCATCGATAAGTTCGGCACCACGTCGGTGTAGCGCCTTCAGCCCTGCGCGATAGGCGATGCCCATGATCGAGATGGAGACAGGGGACGCCTGTCGAAACTCCGATGCCTTTTGCCAGACGACCCAGAAGCATTCATTGATCACCTCATCGATGATTTCTGCATGTCGGGTCAGGCGATAGAGAAACTCACAAAGTCTCCCGTGATAGTTGTAGTAGAGCGTCGCCAGCGCATCTCGATCGCCATCGGCGATGCGCTTAAGGAGCAGCCTGTCCATGGCCTCGGTGTCGTGCTCTCGGTGGGAACGGGTCTTCATGAGTGACCTAACGCCCATATTGAAATATTCAGGGGAATAGAAGCCCGTCGGCGCTATCGGCCGGTATGTGGCTCTACTTGTATTGATGGGCTGGGGTAGGGGAGTGAGCCCACGGCATCTTGCGATATGCGCGTATGTTTTTGCGATGTCATGAATAAGACAAAGCATGCTTTTGTGGGGCCCGTCGCATATCGGGCGCCTCGTGTTTCTGCAGAGCAATTTCTGATGATGGAGGCGAGCGCACGCGACCATCTCAGGCTATGGTCAGATGTATGCGTTGCCGTTTTGGGTACCTCGCATCAGGCCTCCAAAGTCGAGTAAAGATTTCGAATGGACGGCCGATACAAGCGCAGATTATCCACGCATTTTTCGGGTCGGCTGTTTTAGCCGCGACGTCGCGCCCTGCGGACAAGCAAGGCCGCCTGCATGGAAATTCAATTCAGGAGGCCAAGCGGATATGCAGATGGAAAGCAGTGGAAGGGCGATCGGCGCGAAGTCAGTCTTTTGGTGGGTCGTAGGAGTGGCGGGGGTTGTGAGCGCTTTGACTGGAACGCTTTCACTCCTCAAGACAGATGCACCTGCGCCGGCTGGAGTGCAGAGCTCAGTTGTGAGCTACAACCAGTCTGGGGGAATCACTGCTCAGAACGTAACGATTGAACCTTCTGTCAGGCATATGACGGATCAGGTGGGGCAAGAGCTCCGGCTGCACATACCCACCAGTGCGAAGGTGTCCGTTACCTCCGTACTCGGAGATTCCGAGTCAATGCAGTTCGCGACCGAAGTATTGCAGTGGCTCCGTGCAAACGGGTACGCGAGGGCCAGCGGAGTCGATCAGGCCGTCTACTCGGTTCCTGTCTCAGGACAGCACGTTGAGCAAAAAAGCAGTGACGAGTACGAACTGATTATTGGCACCCGCAGGTAGAGAAATAAAACGAGGGTCAGAGTGCACTTCTCCCGCCAGCTTTCATGGGAAGTCTACTCCGACCCTGGTTTTCCACGGCGACCGGGCGACCCGCGTGCGCTGTTTCTGCACAGCAGGGTACGTCTTTTTCGGACCGTTGGTCATCGCACAACCGTCGCAGACGCGACGCCTAGACTCCGCAGCGTTATGCACATCTTACCATCCGCAAGATTTGGGGAAGCAACTTCATCTGGATGGGCGCGACCTCACGCTTGCCAAAAAAAGCGCCCTCCAGCGTCGAATGACGGCGGAGGGCGCAGATCGTACGACGAAGTTCGTGGCTTCGCGCCCGATCAGTTCAGGTGCTCGCGGATGCCGTCAGCGATCTGGTCAAGGGCCGCTTCGGTCGTCGGCACTTTGCGCAGAGCGTTGAGCGCAACAAAGTCGTGGATCGTACCGTTGTACTGCACGGCCGCCACCGGAACACCGGCATCCGTCAGCTTGCGGGCGTAGGCCTGACCTTCGTCACGGAGCGGATCGTTTTCCGCCGTGATGACGAGTGCCGGCGGAAGACCCGTCAGCTCTTCCTTGCTCGCGCGCAGCGGCGAGACGTACGGGTTGTCACGCGTCTTGGCGTCCGGCGCATACAGATCCCAGCCGTACTTCATGAAGGCACGCGACAAGAAATAGCCATCAGCGAACTTCTTGTAGGACTCGCTATCGACACTGGCATCCGTCGCAGGCACCAGCAGCACCTGATAGGCAATCTTCGGGCCCTTGCGATCCTTGGCCATCAGGGAAATGGCTGCGGTCATGTTGCCGCCGACCGAGTTGCCGGCCACCGCGATGCGGCCGCCGTCAGCGCCGATTTCTTTGCCATGCGCCGCGACCCACACAAGAGCGGCATAGGTCTCGTCCAGCTGAGTCGGAAACTTTGCCTGCGGCAGCGGGGTGTACTCGACGAAAACGCCGACCTGGCCGGACTTGACGACGAGATCGCGCAACAAGCGCTTGTGATTGTCGAAGTTGCCGACGATCCACACGCCGCCATGGATGAAGAAAAGGACGCCGGGGTTAGCTGCAGCCTGATCCGGCTTCATGATGTAGATCTTCACGGATTGACCATCCTGCGTGATGGTCCGCTCGGTCGTCGTCACACCCGACATATCGACCGGCGTCTGGTTCTGCAAGGCCGTCAGGATCTCCTGCGGCTTGGGTTGCGGAAGCTGCCAGAACGGGCTGGGGTTCTTGCTGAGTTCGGTGAGGAACGACCGGACGGTGGGATCGAGGTGCGTGTTGTTCTTGAAGTCTTCGGCGGAAACGGACTGAGACATGACGGCTGCTCCGATGATGAGGGCCAAAAGGCCGTTGATGCGCTTCATGGTGTTCTCCGTGAGCGAGTGACAGACTCGGAGAAACTCCGAGATGGGTTCGTCTTCTGCGACATCAGTCGATGCCGAGGACGAGCGCATCTAAGCAACACCATCGAGCTAACGATATTCATGCCAAGGTATGAGTCAGCCAAGAGATGCGCATATGCTGCGCCTTGAACCGCTGCTTTTAAGCACTATTCAATGCACCAAAGTGTCTGGCGTGGGCTATCTACATACCTTTGTATGAGCCTTCGCTATCTTTGCATTTCATGCTTGATGCCCAACCATCGTAGTCACCATCACCACACGAGGCATCATCATGTGCACCTTCAAGACGTCGGACGGAACCAATCTCTTTTACAAGGACTGGGGAACGGGGCCGGTCGTTGTTTTCTCCCATGGATGGCCGCTTTCTTCGGACGCGTGGGACTCGCAGATGCAGTTCCTGGCGACCCATGGCTATCGGGTGATTGCGCACGATCGTCGAGGCCACGGACGCTCCGACCAGACCTGGCAAGGTAACAACATGGACCAGTACGTGGCCGACCTGGCGGAATTACTGGATCATCTGGACGTGCGCGACGCGGTACTCATCGGCCATTCGACAGGCGGTGGTGAAGTTGCGCGCTATGTGGCAAACCAAGGCGCCGCCCGCGTCGCCAAAGCCGTACTGGTGAGCGCGGTCCCACCGATCATGGTGAAGTCTGCGAATAACCCCAATGGCACGCCGCTTGAGGTCTTTGACGGTATTCGCCAATCCGTGCTCAAGAACCGCTCCCAGTTCTACCTCGACCTGACGCTGCCTTTCTTTGGGTACAACCGCCCTCATGCAGAGGTTTCCGAAGGCGTTCGCCAGTCATTCTGGCTTCAGGGCATGATGGGCGGCATCAAGGGCCAGTACGACTGCATTCGCGAGTTCTCGGAGGTCGATTACACAGACGATCTGAAGCGCATCAAGGTACCTACCCTGGTGATCCACGGCGATGACGATCAAATTGTGCCAATTGATGCCGCCGGCAAGCGCTCCGCAGAGTTGGTGCCCAACGCGAGGTTGAAGATCTACGCCGGCGCACCGCACGGCTTGCCGATCACTCGCGAGGATGAGCTCAATCGCGATCTGCTGGCGTTTATTCGGGAGTGAGCAAAGGTCGACCCGCCAGCGATGACGCCGGTGGGTCGAACTCGCTTTTGGGAATTTGGTCGACCGTGAAGAGCGTGCGCCGCTTGCTCAGTCGCGTTTGTAGCGGGAGACCGGCTCGCGAATGCCAAGAGCCTCCGCCATTCGCACCAGGTTGGCCAACGATTCGGCCTGCATCTTTCGCATCAGGTTTCCCCGGTGAATCTTCACCGTGATCTCGCTCAGATTGAGGCGGCCTGCAATTTGCTTATTGAGAAGACCTGAGGTTACCAGGCCAAAAACCTCGCGCTCTCTGGCAGAGAGGCTATCGAACTTCGCGCGAACGGAAGCAAAGGCATCGACCTCTGCTCTTCGGATCCGAGCCCGGGTAGCTGCTTCTTGCACCGCCGCGAGCAATTCATGCTCATCAAAAGGCTTGGATAGAAAGGTGACCGCGCCGGCGCGCATGGCGCGTACCGTCATCGGTATATCCCCGTGACCACTGATCAAAATAACAGGAATCAGCGTGTCACCCTCGACCAGCTCCTGCTGGAAATCCAGCCCGTTGGCGCTTCCCAGCTGAACGTCGAGCACCAGGCATACGGCCGTGTCAGCCGCATCGCACGCCAGGAATTCCTCGGGGGTCGCAAAGCCCTGGACGCTGTATCCCGCGGAACGCAGCAGGCTTTCCAACGATGACCTTACGTCTTGGTCATCATCCAGTACGCAAATCAGTGCAGTTTCCAAGGTGCGCCTCAACCTGTTTGGGTAGCCGCCGATTGAACGTGTTGCTAGTTGGCGATAAGCGACCTGACTACTTTCAAGAGCTCGTCCGGATCGGCGGGCTTTTCAAGGAATTCCGCGATGCCGAGGCTATCTGCCATGTCTCGCGCCTCGGGAGTCGCGAATGCGGTCATCATGACTACCGGCAAATGCTTTCCCTGGTCCATCAGTTCGCGTCTTAGCCCGAACCCATCAATTCCCGGCATGTGAAGATCCGTGACCAGGCACTCCAGCGTATCGATCAGCGGGAAGGCCAGAAGGGACTCTGCGCTTGAAAAGGCATACACGCCAATGCCCTCTGAGCGAAAGACAGCGACGATGCTATCCCTCACATCCTCGTCATCATCAACAACGCCGATGGTATGAACCTGGCTCAAGAACAACTCCATGCCCTGTACAGGGACTTTCGGAGCCATTCTCCATGTTTCGGATGCCGTTCTCCACCATCCGAATGTATAGGTGTTGCACCCTCACCTATGTGTTTGCTGGAGTCGCGGGGACGGTAAAGTTTACCGTCGCGCCTGGCCCTTGATTGTTGTTCACCTGGATGTGCCCTCCTTGCGCTTCGATAATGGAGCGGCAGATGGAAAGGCCCATGCCCATGCCTTCGGCCTTGGTCGTGAAGAATGGATCGAACACCCTGCCAATGGCCTCCGGCGCAAAGCCCATTCCCACATCCCGTACTTCGACGCGAAGCATCCCTTCAGGTGCAACGCCAAGAGAGATCCGCAAATCCTTCTTCCGATCGGCGACATCTCGCATGGCGTGGAGGCCGTTGACGATAAGGTTCACGAGAACCTGTTGCACTTGAACTCGGTCACCGAAAGCAAGGGGGAGAGGGCCATCCGACGATTGCCTGAGCTTGACGCCCTGTAACTTTGCGTCATGCCGCACGAGTCCAAGTGCGTCCTCGACGATCTCGGGGAGACTAAAGCTTGCTGCGGGAGTCACGGTCTTCTTGGCTAGCGTCTTGACTCGCTTGATCACCTCCGCCGCCCGGTTCCCGTTGGTCACGATGCGCTGAAGACTCGATGAAACTTCAGTCAGATCGGGCTCTTCCCTTGAAAGCCAACGTTCGCCCGAGCGGGCGTAGTTGAGAATCGCCGTGAGTGGTTGATTCACTTCGTGCGCGATGGATGCAGAGAGCTGCCCTAGCAGCGACACGCGGGCGGCATGAGCCAGTTCGGCCGACGTCTGTTCGATTCGGGCACGCGATAGATTCTGCTCGGTCACGTCGAAAGCCATAACCAATACATGTGCCCAGTCGTGCGAGTCCGGAAGAATATTGACGCGAAGGACCACGTCAACAACGTCCCCTGTCAGCGTTTTCAGGCGGACTTCGTTCTCTGCCCCCCTTTCGCCTCTAAGCAACGTGGCAAGTAACTGTGAGATGGCGGGGAAACTATCGGGTAGATATCGGCCACACAGATTTGTACCTGAGAGCGTTTCGTTGCTGTCTGCATGGAATAGCCGTACCGCGGCGGGGTTCGCGTTGCGGATAATGGCTCCCCGGATGGCAGCTTGAGTGATTTCGGGATTGGCCAACAGCCAGTCTTCCAAATGACGTACGTCGCCCGTGTATTGGTCGAGGACGCGTTTGGATTCCAACCAATTGGACTCCCAGGTAGCAAAGCCTGCAGTCTCGAATATGGTCCGATAGCGTTGTTCCGACGCACGTCGTGCTTCGTCATGCTTCAACTGCGCTGTGACATCTGCACTGGACTCAATGACGCCAACAGGCTTTCCCGCATCGTCCTTACGCTGGAGCCAGCGACTCGCGAGGGTAAGCGACGCACCATCGCGGCGCGTACGAATCAATTCACCAGTCCAGTGGCCTTCCAGATCAAAGGCGGCCTGGACTTCTTCCGAGGAGAACTGGCACTTGAGCAGGCTCTCACAGTGCTTGCCGACCGCCTCGCTCCGCATCCAACCGTACAGTTTCTCGGCGCCGTCGTTCCAATAGACGATGACGTCATTCTTGTCCCTGATGATGACCGTGTCGTGTGATAGCTCGAGAATCCTGGCCTGCTCAACCAGTGATGTGCGGGTGGCTCGGTCCCGAAGGATCAGGACTGTCGTCAAGGAGATGGCGACGATGCAAACGCCAAGGCGGATCAGCGCGCTACTGTTGAGCTTGTCCCCGTGTTGCAGGACGAACGCCAGAAGCGTGAACACCACGGCGGCGGCCGCCGCCGCGATGATGGCTCGTAAACCCATGGGGGCAACCAGGAGAATGGCCACGATGTAGACGACAGCTATAGCGCCGTTTACCGTCGTAAATGCGTCGACCATGAAGACGGCGAGTGACAGAGCAACGGCCCCAATGACCCGCAGCTGGCTTTTCATACGAGACTCTCGAGAAAGCTGACCTGCGATAGCATAATGAATGAACAGCTCGGCGGTAGATGTTGGATCGCCGCTCCTCTGGACTCCAATCGAATGCTGTCTGCTTCGGGTCATGTCGAGTGCCTAACCGTCTACGCAAGCGGTGGGTCGTAACACGCGGTCAAGCGCGCACTGCGAATCAAGCCGGTCGATAAGTAAGCCGTACTCCTTGGTGTGTGTTTCTCCTTAAACCGATCGGGTTTGGGTGGTCAATCAAAGTTCGTGGCAGAGATAGATGGCGTAGACCAACACGATGGCCAGGTCGAAAGCGGCAATGGGTCGCATGCGGGTCACGTACGGTTTTTTCCAGCTCGCCACGATCAAGCCGATGAGCCCAGCTTTTTCGATGCCTGCAGCCAACATCAGCGGAACGCGAAGTTCCGGGTGCCACGCGGCATATATCAATAACGCTCCCAGGCTCGGCGCCAGCAAGCTCCAATGTCGCGTGAGCAGCCCACCGGCCCCCTCGGGTGCTTCGATTCCGAAGAGGAGTCTTGGCCCCTGTGCTGGAAGCAGAAAGACAATGATCGGCAGCAGGGTAAACGCGCCGCTGACCCATAGAATGATGCGAATGTGGTCGACGATCACGGTGATTCTCCAACAGTCACGCCCAGAGGCTTGTACGAACGGACTTGCAGATTAGGGAAAGGTGCGGCGCATGAATCGCTCAAACAGCGAGTCGGGCAGCCAGCCTTTCAGGCGAGGGATCCAGCGGGCGAGCGAGCCTACGCGGTAACGCGGCGCCGGCACTCGGGCTTGGATGGCTTGCACGACAGCGGCCGCCACATGCTCGGGCCGAGTGCGACTCGCCAGGCCATCGCGGCGCATGCGTCTGACTAGCTCGGCTCGCCTGTGAGCGAACGGATTATCGGCGGCACTGACTTCTCGGATCGACTGCTCGAGTGAGCCAGTGGCGACCGGGCTCGGACTGACAGTGCAGGCATAGAGGCCGAGCGGCATCAGCTCATGGCGTAGCGATTCGGTGTAGCCCTCAAGGGCGAACTTGCTGGCTGAGTATGCTGCGTTCATCGGAAGGCCAATCTCGCCTCCGATCGAGCTGATGTTGATGATTCGACCCGCGCGGCGCTCCAGCATATGCGGCAAGACGGCTTGGACCATGCGCACCGCGCCAAGAAAGTTCGTGTCCAGCTGGTCCATGAATTCGTGCCACTGGGTCTCCAGCACGGCGCCGAACAGGTCGTAACCGGCATTGTTGATAAGCACATCGATGTGACCTTCACGCCGCAGCAGTTCTTGCACACATGACTCAACCGAGGCGGCGCTGGTAATGTCGAGACTCAACACTTCGGGGCTGCTCTGCGGCCCGCCCTCAACCGGGGCGCGCTGAGTCACGTAGACGCGATGCCCCCGTCCACGAAGCCGTGAGGCGATCGCTGCACCGATGCCGCGCGTGCCGCCGGTGACCAGTACCACTTGCGATTCATTCTCCAAGCTTCAGCTCCCTGAGCCTTAGCGGGCTCGTGAGTTTCAGCTCGTTCAAGAACGAGTCGATGGCTTGCGTGGTTTCAGCGGGAGCGTCGACTACCGAGAGATGGGCCGTTGGCAGTTCGATGAAGCGACCCCGCGTCAACTGAGCGGCGGCATGGCGAAGATCGTCCACCGGATACATGGCATCGTGCGTTCCGGCGACGAACAGCGTTGGCGCGCCAATGTTCTTCAGGCGCGACGAGAGGTCGTCTCTTTCCAGCAGTACCGAACGAACGGCCTGCGATAGGGCCTTACCGTTGGCCCGCCGGATCTGTTCGCGGAATCCTTCCATGAAAGCGGACTCGCGCTTCCGCGTCTCGGGCCTAAAATAAGCATCGGCCACGCCCTGTACGTATACGCTGGTAAATTTCAGCCAGCGTGCGCCCCAACTGACGAAGCTATCGCGCAAGCGCGCACGGGTCTTGAAGACAGGAGTGTTCAGCATGACGACGGCGCGAGTGCGCTCGGGATGGTTTAGCGCAAACTCGCCCGCAACGAGGCCGCCCCACGACGTGCCAATGCAAACGACAGGCTTGACGATCTGGAGTGCGTCCAGCACCTGCCTGACGGCATCCGCGCACTGCGCCATGCTGAAGCTGCCCGCAGCTGGGCCGCTGGCGCCATGGCCGGGGCCATCGATGAGGATTAATCGATGACGTGCCCGCAGGGCGGCCACCTGCGCATCATAGATTCGGTGGTCAGCGAGAACGGATGGCCACAAGACCAGCACCTCCGATGAGGCGCCCGCGCCGCCCGGTATGCCGGTATCGTAGACCGCTAACTGGCTGAGACTGGTCGGTATCGACCAGACCTTGATTGAATGGGGTTTGGGAGGCGTCATGGGGCGACCATCGCTGGATGGGGATGGGGTTATTGCGCCAGGACGTGCTTCGAAATCGGGTGGCCGCTGGCATCGAAGGATCAATGTTATGACCGTTAACTTAGACCGCAAAATTACTAATGTCAACAGCGTTAACATCAAGCCATGACTAAGCCCTCCGATCCCGCCGGAGGGCGGTATCACCACGGAGACCTGCGACGGGCCCTGCTTGAGGCCGCAGGAAAGGCGGCTGACATCGAGCACATCTCTTTACGCGAGCTCGCCTCGGGACTGGGCGTCAGTGGCGCGGCGGTGTACCGGCACTTCGCAAGCCGCGAAGCTTTGCTGGCGGAGCTGGCTGCCATCGGCATCGCCCAGCTCCAGCAGCGCTTTGCTGACGCGTTCGATCTCCACACGCCGCCGGCAGATGCCCCGGAGGCGATTGCACGCCTGCACCGCTTGGGCGTGGCGTATCTGCGTTTCGCCGACGATCAGCCGGCCATGTGGCGCCTGATCTTTGGCACGTATGCGGTGCAAACCCGTGCCAACGCATTGCAAACGGGCAAGCCGACCAGCTACTCCTATCTGCCGGCGGCACTACAAGGGCTGCACGAAACCGGCGTGATGGCACTTCCACCATCGCCAGGGGATTTGTTGTTCACATGGAGCACGGTCCACGGCGCGGCGGCGCTGCGGGTAGGAAACGTGGCTCCGGCGCAGGGGGAGGTTGAACACGTGGGTGCTGAAGTTGTGCAGCGAATTTTGCGCGGGATCGGCGCATCTCCTGAGCAGTCCTGAGCACCGCAACGCGGCGGTGGCGCGCACTCATGTTGGTCTCCGCTCAAGGGGCATTTCAGGATGCGGCCACCAATCTGGCCGTCCCGCGATGCATCGTGTCGTCAAGAAGGAGCAGGCGCCAGCGGAAACTCCCTGGCAAAGACCAGCCGCTCAACCACCTTGGGCTGATGCACAGAAAACGGCTGCACGACGACTTCCTGGTCGGACAGATGCCGTTCGTATTCGCGCAGCATCAGACGCAGGCGCTTGCCTTGCAGGTTGGCTGGCACGCTGATTCGGCCGACCCATACACAGGTGTCCAGTGAGACCAGTTGTGCGATCAGGTCTGGGGTGAGGTGGGTGATCTTTGCTGCTTGCGCGATGTTTGTGGTCGGTGTTTCCCGGGTAAGCGCGGGTGTCGTCGTTGCGACGTGTTGCTCTTGGGCAAAGCTCGTGAGCATGGTGGCGCCGATCTGATCGAGCAGGCCTAGCACCGCTTGTTGCGGGGTGGCGTCGGCGCTGGGGTGGATCTGGTTGGGGATGTCGAACCAGTCGAGGTCGGTTTCGAAAGTCGTGTTCTGCCATTGCAGCACGACTTCGATGCGGTTGTGGCCGGGTCCGGGGCCGAAGTACTCGGTCAAGATGGACGATACGCCGGGATACACGGCGGCGGTGGAGCCCGCGCCATGCGTGGGCACCGGGCCATACACCTTGAACATATACGCATCGCGCGCTTCCGATACGTCGATACGACGACGCGGCAGGAGTTGCGCATAGGGCGCGACCACGACGATCGACAGGCGTGTGTCGTAGCTGGCGTAGGGTTGATAGCGAACCAGGCAAAGGCGAACGAAGGGCATGTAGCTGTCGCCGGCATCGATGCGTACATCGGCAAACCATTCGTTGCGCTCCGCGTCGAAGTAGACGCGATGTCCGGCGATCAGCATGTCTTGATTCGCTTCGGGCAGGAATTCGCTTTGCGTGTAGACGGCATTGGGGAAGGCCGCGGCGGTGAGCGTGCCGCGTGGCAGCGTGGAGTCGAACAACGGGTCTTGTCCCCATTGGCTGACGAAGGATTCGCTCGGGTCATTGGTGAGGTCTGCAAGCTTTCGGGGATTGCTGCCGGAGATCACCACGACGCCCAGCAGCTCGCCATCGCCGGAGGTGAACCAGGGGCGCTCCAGATAGATGCGCAAGGTGCCACCGTCGCGCACCACGCGATGCACGCCGCCGATTTGCGAGTCGGACCAGTGTTGCGTGGGCATGATGTAGACCAGGTGCGGCGGTTGCGGCCGGCCTGAAGCGGGGACGATGTAGCCCTGTGGGGCAACGTTCGACTGGAGCAAGGGTGCGCCGCATGCCACGTCGGTGGCTTCAACGGCGTCGTCGTAATAGTTCGCAGGCAAAGCGAGTGCGTGTTGCAACCAGGGCTGGCCTTGTCGCGTCACCTGCGCCGGGTCCGCCGTGATCGATGGTGGCAGGTATTCGCGAAAACGCGTGGTCGCGAGCAGGCTGTAGCGAACGAAGCGGAACTTCTGGTCGCCGAAATCATGGCGCACGTGCGGGCGAACTGTGCCGCTGTCGGGCACGGGGCCGAGGAATCCGTAGTCGGATTTTGTCGGCTCGCTGGTTTCGATGCCGGGTTGTTCAATGCGCACGGGCTTGAGCCGTGCGGTGACGTGCTTGCGGTACGGTGGCTTGCCTGAAGCCACGTCGTCGATCCATTCCATCCAGTCGGCCATCACTTCCAGTTGACCGGTGCTGCGGGCGTGATAGCGCACAAAGGTTTCGCGCTGGAAGTCGATCCAGGTGGCACCGTTGTCGCGATGGCCGTTGATGGTGAGGAAGGTCGGCTCGCACACCGGATGCTGGGTGGCATGCACGAGGGTGAGCGTGCGGTCGGGCGTCATCGTCCAGTTGGCGCCGCAGATGCCAAGGATGGCCGCCCAGACACCGCCCAGCGGCGTGCTGGTCCATGCGGGCAAACCCATCTTCAGGATATGGTCCACGCGGATGCCGGTGGAGTAGCGCACGGGCGCGATCTCGCCCTTGCGAAGGAAGATCGTCAGCGTACGTTTGGTGCTGTCCCAGCTCGGTACGGCATGCGCGGCGTCGACGGTGTCAGTGCAGGGCACAGCGTCGACTTGTTCCGCCAGTTCGACAATGGCGATGCGAAATCCATCGACTTCCGGCCAGGTGCCTTTCAGCGGCACGTAAAGCACCAGTTCCTGGGTGAGTGGAATGTAGTCGGCGTGGACGTTGTCAGCGGCGTCGATCACCACGGGTGCGACGATGCCCGGTACACCGCGCAACACCACGGCTGCCGCCGCAGGATCGGGCAGGTAAGGTGTCGACAGGCGGTCTTCCGTGTGCACGACATACTCGCCCGGCTGCAGTCGGAAACCCTCGGGTGGCGACTGCGCCAGCGCTTGCTCTTTGGACGCTCCATCGATGGCTGGCGTGATGATCTTCACGGCCGCGCCGCCGTCATAGAGAGTGCCGGCCTCGCGCTTGGCGATCAGGTCGAAGGCCTGGTGGATGGCGGCGTTCTTGCCTGGGCCGGCGGGTGCATCGAAGGCATCGTCAAAGCAGCCGTGCTGCTCGGCCAGCGTCTGCGATGTTTTCGGCGGCACCACGTGGCGTAGATTCACATCGACATACGCGAAGCCGCTCACCAGCGGATCGTTGAGCGCGTAGGGACCTTGCGCGATGTACTCGCTGCTGGACAGGCTCTGGTAGCCCGTATCCGTCGCCACCACATCGGAACGGATCACGGCCCGTTCCAGCGATTCGCCTTCCGACACGCGCCCATGCAGCGAGAGTACGGGCGGGTCCACCGGCTCCAGGCGGCGATAGGTGATTTCATCGCTGGCCTGTTCCAGGTCGGCGATGGATTTGTCGGTGAGCTTCAGACTGTTGCCGGCGAGGTCGACTGTGCGTGCGCGCAGGCGATAGGTTTCTCCGAAGCGCAGGCGCGGCAGCGTGCCCGGTTGCCAGTTCGTTCGCGTCAACATGGGTGACGCGCCATCGGCGGCATCGGCGTCGGTCTGCGGCTGTACGGTTTCTTCCTGGATCAGGCCGTGCTCGTTGACGGGCACGATGCGCTTGCCGGGGCGCTCCGCCACCAGGCTCCAGCCGGCCCATTTGAACAGCGCCTCGTGCAGGTAGTGATCCTGGGTGTCCTTGTTGTTGTCGACGTCGTCCGGTGCGGCTTGCGTGGTGGTCGAAGGGCCCTGCACGCAACCTTCGTCGTGCACGTCGTCGATGAGCTGCGACTGGTCCTCGGTGGCGCGATAGTTGGCGACGCGGGCGCATAGCGAGCGCCACTTGTCGGTGCGCTTTTCGCGTACGTCCACGCGGAAGCCGCGCAGCACATCTTCGGCGTAGAGAAGTACGTTTGAAGACTGGCTGGCGTCGTCGAGTGCATCGTTCTTGAGCGAATGCGCAGCCAGGTCCCCGGCCAGGTCGTTGGCGCGGTTGTGGCGCGTCACGGTGATGCCCGCCGAACGCAAAGCAGGGGTGGCTTCCTGGTTGTTGTTGGTGGTGTAGGCGAGGCCTGCCGGCTTGCCGAGAGGGTCGTGACCGTTCGGATCAGGTGTGTTCTGCAGGTGGGTAAGCGTGCTGTTGACGAAGTTCACCGTCTTGATCGCCGAGCCGTCGGCGTCCACCTGCACCAGGCTGAAAGGCGACTTGTCGTCGGCAGCTTTGGCGTCATCCGAACGCGCGACTTCCATCGCGCCGGCCAGTGCCAGAAAACCATCGGTGACGTCGGTGGAGGTGCGGCTGCGCACGATGAAACGCCTGCCGGTCAGGTGCCAGGCTGTGCGTGGCGTGGAATCTTCGGCGGTGCTCGGTCCACGGTGCTTGACCAGCAGTTGCATGGTCCCGGTGATGCCGGCGGGATTGGCGCGCCCTTGTTCGATAAGTTGTTCTGCGCCCACCATCACAGCATCGATGACCAGACCAAGCGTGCGCATCATCGCGGGTGCGTCACCGAACGAACCCACCACTCTGTGGAAGTCGTACTTCGGTGTCGGTATGGGTTGCCTGGTTGCCGTGGGATCGGGGTAAGGCGCGTAGGGTGGCGGCGTGGCTTCCCGTGAATAGAACCGGTTCGCCTGGTAGAGCGCGTAAGCCGGCGTGCTCAGGCCGAACAGGTTCTTGAGGCTCGGGGGCAGATCGGCGGGTAGCGCACGCGTCGGTGTGTGCTTCTTGTTGGCGGTGAGGTGGCCATCGATGCCGACGATCTGTTCCGGCACGTACTTGCTGTGTTTGCCGAAGTACTCCCCACGCACGCGTTGGTCGATGTCGCTGTTCACCAGCAGATCGCCGATGCCGTTGGGCCGGCGGTGGTAGTACTTGCGTTGGCCCCAGCGTTCGCCGCCCGCCGCCTGCGTGATCATCGGCTTGAACGGACTGCCGCCAATGGGGAACAGGGCAGGGCGATCGAGCCCTTGCTGTGCGGCGAGGTCGCCGTAGTGATCCTTCAGGAAGCGCACCACATGGCGCACCGGAAAGGAGTTGAGGTTGTGTTGGCTCATGTCCGTATAGACGAACGGAGCCACGCTCATGTCCGGCGTGAACAGTTTCGTCCAGATGTCGCTCCTGGCTGCTTCCTCGACTTTGAGATCGAAGGTGGCGCTATCGGTCTTCAGCGAGAAGCGCAGCTTCGCCAGCGTCTTTGGCCAGTCGAGGAAATCCGGGTAGCCCGACAACAGCGCCTGCGCATTGCCGCTGTCCGGGTCCGGCGTGAGCCTGGGGGAAAGCACGATGGAAACGCGCAGTTGGCCATGGCTGTCGAAGCCATAGGGCAGCACGGTCCAGACCAGTTTTTCCGCCATGATCGTCTCCTTGCGAGCGTGGTTCCTTTCGCTCAGGCGAAAGCGTTGACGTAGTCGCGCCAGGGATACTGTGTGTCGTCGGTGACGGGGCCGGCATCCGGACCCATCAGTGCGGCAAACGAGGGATCGCCGTTGGAACCGGCAAAGCTGCGTTCGCAGTGAATGGATGCGCTGACCGAAAACATGAACAGGCTCACCGAGATGGTCAGCGTGGCCTCGCCCTTGGCCTTGCCGGTGCCGCCGTCGTAGCTCAGTGCGAGGTAAAGCTCGATCGATACCGAGATGATGCCGAGCACGCTCACATTGCCGCCCAGGCGGAAGTAACCGGTAAGTGTGCAGGCGTCCTTTTCCATGCGGAAGTAGATGCCGGCCATCACATGCACGCCGCCGGAGGCCACGCCAAAGTCCACCGCGATGGCCGCGCCGAACTCAAACGCCGCCTCCATCAATTGCACGCCATGTGGATCGATGGTGATGCCGAAGAAGCCGCCACCGCCGAACATCGAGACGGTCAGGCAGAACGGTTGATCGCGCGTGCAGAAGTTGAAGCGCACCGACAGCGGCTGGCCAATGAAGGGAACCGTGAAGCCGGCGCCCAGGCTGAGATTGCTCAGGTTGAGCACACCGACGGCCAAGTTAGGCAGCGCCATCGAGAAGCTCGCGTCGATGCCCTTCTCGGAGATGTCCAGCGAGGGCGGATCGGAAAAGCCGTCCAGCGGGATCAGGTCCTTCAGTGTTTCGACGAACTTCAACGGCCCGATGAAGTGGATGCCGTCGAATTTCACGTCCACGTCCATCTTGGCCGAAGAATCGGCGCGGAACTCGATCTTCTCGAACGCGAGCTTCATGAAGCCCTGTTTCTCGCCCAGCAGGATCAGGTCGAAAGCGCGCAGGCCGCAGAGTACCTTCACGCTCGCCTCGCCGGTGCTCTTCTTCACCTTGGCTTCCACCGACACGATGAAGGCATCCACGTCGTGCGGCTTGAACAGGGTGCCCAGTGCGCCGTACAGCGAGTTGGACGGATCGGGCCACGGCTTGATGGTGGGATGCCAGTCAAAGTGCACGGTGATCTCGTCGCCGAGCAGCGAGGACAGCAATTGCGCGATGTCCGCTGCCTTGTCGGTGATGGCGCGCAGCGTGGCGGCAATCTTGTCCACGGTGCCGCGCACGCCACCGGCAAACAGGTTGATCTTGTCGAAGGCCGTCTGGAAGTCGGTCAGCGCATTGCCTACGGCCTGGATCTTGGCCTGCACGTCGGCTTCGTTCTTCAGAAGGTCGGGCAGTTGCTCGGGCGGAACAAGCAGCTCGGACACCGCGTTGAACAGCGCTTCGGCGGGATCCACCATGGCCGGAATGCGCTTGATGTCATCGACGAATGCCTGGATCTGCGCGATGCGGGCACGTATCGGCACGAGCTGCTGTTGCACGACGTTTTGTACGGCAGTGGAAAGTCCGCTGCCCGGCAGTTGCGTGATACGCAGGTTCACTGCCGCAAGCAGGTTGCCGAGTTCGCCCTGCATGTCGTTGAGCGCGGTGGTGAGCCCGCTCGCTGGCGGCTTGAACGCATCGGGCGCCTTGATCGCATCGATCAGGTCCTCGCCCACGCCAACGGCTTGATCGAGCTTGCTGGCGAGGGCGGCGGTGGTGGCATCGAGCGCCTGGATCTGCGGCTTGATCTGTTCGAAGGCCAGGTTGATCGCCTGCTCCAGCGCCGACTGCGCGGCCGACGCAGCCATCGATTCGAGCTGACCGAGCAAGTCGTTGGTGTTACCCAGGGCGCCGATGAAATCCTGCAGCGCGTCAGCCGCTTCGGAGACGAACTTCGGCAGCTTGTCGATGCCGCCCGGATCGAAATGCACCAGATTCAGCAATTCGCCCAGCGGAATGCAGCCGAACAGCACGGGGCTGACGATGGCGCTGAACGCTTGCGCGCCATCGAAGGCGCCGGTGTTGAAACTGGCGACGTCGCCTGTGATGGGACCGGCCAGGCGTGAAATGCCCGAGGGTCGCAGGTTGGGTTGCACGAAACCGCCGGAACGATCGCCCTTGCTGGTGAAGTCAAGATCAGGGCCTGAGGCGATATCGGCAAAGACTTCGCCTTTGTCGAAGTCCTTTGCACGCGCGGCGTACTGTTTGTTCCACTGGATCTGGCTGCCGTTCTGGCCGCCGGTGAGATAGGTCAGCGATGGAATAAACGCGGTGGCTTGCCGGATCGAGGGATACGTCAGCGGCCCGCTGCGCGTCGCCGGATCATGGCGCAGTTGCCGCACCTCCATGCCGAACTCGACCTCATCGAGTTCGCAAGACGTGTCGCCCGGCTTCTGGCTGGGCGCCATGCAGACACGTTGCCTATGCGTAGTCGCCTTGCGCCATGCCTGTTTGGCCGTGAACCAGGCGTTCTGGACTATGTCGTAATTGGCTTCCGCGAAGCTGCGATCACCGTCGAGCGATGGGTTGGCCAGCGAGTTGTCGATGAAGATGCCCGGCATCTCGAACGCKATGTTCTTGCCATCCAGGTCGGTGCCCACGAAACGGAAGCGGAAGGGCGTATGCGGGTCGACGCAAGGCCAGAACATCAGCATGCCTTGGTCTGCAACGTCCTCGTCGGTCGGGTTCTGCAGATCGGGAGTGACATGCGTGAGGCAACGGATCTGGCTAAAGGGGAATTGGCGATGGAAGTAGCGTGCATAGGCGGAGTCGGCGACGCCGGGAATGGCATCGCTCGACGGAACCGTCATCGTGGGATAGCTGTGCACGGGCTCGCGCACGATGATGAAGGTTCGTTGGCGCAGATAGGCAGCGTTGCCAGGTTGGTCGTGATGGAACTTGCGTTCGCTCACTTTCACCAAGGAGACCTGATGACCAAAGGGACAGAGGTAGCCTTTGTAGACCACCTTCACGTAGTGGTCGCGCGCTTGCGTCGCCTGATGCACCCACTCTTCCACGGATAATCCGGCAGGCACCTTCCACGCGCCGCGTGCATCCAGCCAGCCGCCAAGCGCAGACAGCATCAGCCGGTTGCATGCGATGGGCTCCTGGTTGCCGTCGGGAATACGGAAGTTGCTCGACTCGTGGACGATGTTGAAACGATCGCGGTCGTCCAGCGTCATGCGGAACGGAACCGTATTCGGCTTCGGCGTGGTGGCTGGCTTGGGAATGCCGGGGTCGAACGTGGACGGTACCGACTGCGGTCCGAAGYGCGCCCAGACGGCGCGCACTTCCGTGCCGCTTTCGGGGCCTTCTTCGATGATGCCGGTCTTGCTGTCCAGGTAGCCAAGCCGCGTATGCCAGAGCGGCGTGCAACCCGTCGGTGTGAACGTCTGCGGGGTGCTGGCATGCACGAAGCGGCCGGTTTCGTTGGGCGAAAGAATCAGCCGGTACGGCAGCTCCAGCGATGTTTGCGTGGCAGTGGGCAGGGTCGGTGCAGGCGGGCGCAGGTACCAGGACGGAGCCAGCTTTGTGATCTCCAGGCCCGCCGATCCGACCACGCCATACAGCGCCATGGCCGATGCGCTGTGCAGCGATTGATGCGTCGCAGGGCGAATGGTGCCGGCCACCTGCCTGCCTGGTTCGAGTACCTCGGTGCCAGCTTGTTCGACGGGCAGGGCGAGTGCGTCGGCACGCAGTTCGGCGCGGCGCAACAGCAGATGCAGATTTTCCGGCCCGCCCTGTTGCACGACGCGCAGGTTGCGCAGCGTCGTGGCGAGTGTGCGCGCGCGTTGACCCGGCGTGAGCGCGGCGTAGGCGGCACGCTGGCGTTTCTGCAAAACGCCGGTGAGTGGACCGACCACGATGCGCCGCGCGGGACCACGGGCCGCGTTCGCCGTGATGCTCAAGGGAAGATGCAGGCAGGCATCGAGTAGGCCTTGCAAGGTGTAAGGCACTGATGGCATGCCGGCATCGGCCAGCACTTTGGCGTCGTAGCGAAACACAGCGCGGCTGCCGTTGGCGATGCGCGAAGGAATGGGTGGAAGACGCGGCGACTCGCCGCCCGTGTTCGTAGGAGGCGTAGGGGGAGGATCCTGGGCGGGCGTATCGGCGATGCCGGCGGTTGGCGCCTGGTAATACACTTCTTCCGAGATCGACTGCGGCGCGAAGCGCAGCACGATGTAGCCAGTCTTGCCCTGTTTCGCCTTGAGCGTGGCGGGGCCGTCTCCATCGGGCGCGACCACATCCAGGTTGATCAGCGAGACATTGATCGACAGGAAATCGTCGGAGCGGATCACCGATTGCCCGAGATCGACCGTCGCGGCGATGCCGCCCACGGTCGCTTCGACGCGCGTCAGCTGCGCGCGCTCGAAGCCGGCGACAAATCGCGGATCGTTGGCCAACTCGGCCAGGTCGCGCTGGATGGTGGCGCCGCGTCGCGTCTTGCTTGGCATGACCGTCCCTCCGTCGTGAAAGACTCCCATCGGAACGGCAGATCATTCATAGGCATCGGAGCGCACCGCAAACGTTCCCCACGCACGCCATGCGGGACGTGCATCGGATCATGTCTGCCTAGCCGTTCGATCACGGCTTCCCAGTGTTCCCCACCCAATCTCCCACGCCAGATGGTATGGACTGGCAATACGGCGGACCGTGGTTCAGGCAACACAAAACCGTGCCGACCAAGTCAGCAAACCAAGCCAGTCATTCCAAACGAATCCACTTCGCGACAGCCGATGTCGGCTGCGTACCCCAGCGGGACCGAAAGCGAACAGCGCCCCCGCGAACACCCCGGCGCAAGAGCCTACGGTAGCCGAGGTTAAGGTGGCGTCGAACTTTGAAGTCAGGGCTGGCGGAGACGCAAACCCATAGCATCGCAGCGGTATCTGATGCCAAACAAATACGGACGGCTAAACGTTCGTGATTTGCATCGGCTCTTGCAAGGCAATGCTTGAGCTTCGGCAGCTCAATAAGTGGCTGGCGCCGCGTATTCGACGGTGTGGCGACGCGAAGTGGCCAGCTTTGATTTATCGAAGTTGCAGCTGCATGCCTCAACGTCGGTCGCGGATTTGTCTATGCCTTTCATCCTAAGTAAAGCGCGTAGTTTCACGGATTACCCCGACGTCGCCGATATGGCAGTGTCACGTGCCCGTGGAGCGCGTACAGAAGATGACGAATGGCATTCGTGAATGTCTCCTGCCCGGCTTTCACGGTCGCCCCAAATGCGGATGCGTGAGCACTCGCGTTCCCCGTTGCCTGCTGGCACGGCACGGTGGAGCGCGCTGGATCGAGCGGCGATCTCGAATGCGCAAGGAAATGGGATAGCCGTCTGGCAGAACGTCCTGATCATTCTCTGGAGAACGTCAATGGAAGCAAATGAGATCCGATTGATTGCGCTGGTCAATCGCCTGACCGATGCGTTCTATCCCAACCCGGATGATCCCGGTCCGGTCGGGCCGTGGGGACCATGGATCAGGGATGCGCTCAACGAGGGGCCACATCCCGAACCCTGGCGCAGAGCAGCAAGCACGGAGGACGATGACTGGTGGAAGAACAGTCCCGTAGGGCCACATCCGGGGCCGCCTCTCAGGGCGATCCTTGCCGCACTGGCGGGGTTGAACGGCCTTTTCGACAATGAACTCACCGCCGGGGGTAAGAGACCTCATCCCAACTGGCATGGCGGCGGCCTGTTGAGCGATCTTGTAGCGCTCAATCCTCAGCCACTGCCCCCGAAGGCTGGTGGAATTGGATTTGCGAGAGCCTTGGCATTCGTCGCGCTGCGGCGCGCGCGTGAGGCCGGTGGTGAGCAGGGTGCCAGTCTGCTGCGCCAGTTTTCTGAGGACTGGTGCGGCACCGTCATCCCGCTTCCAGGTCTGCCGAAACCTCACGACCCGGGCGAACCCCGCCCGCCTCGTCCAGAGGAATCGCTGGTGTTGGGCGCAACGCTGATTCGAGCGGCTCGCTTGGGCGAGGTCGCGACGCTGAAGCATGCAGCAGAAGAAGCAGGGCAGCGGATCTTCAATTACGGACTGTCCGGCCTCGCCTGACCAGGAACGGGGTCAGGTTAAGTTCCGCGATCGAAGGGCAGTGAGGAACTCAACCTGATCCCCGTTTCAATCGTCGATTTCGTTCAGCCGTCTTTGAAATCAGCCAGCAGCATGGATGCCACTACCCATGTTGCCCCTCGCATGTGCGGATCTCTCTTTCTGGTTATTTACGCCCCCGGCAGACCGAGTAACCTGACCTGGCTACGTTCCTCTACGGAGCCTTGGCCATGCGCAAGCTGTTGAAGTACGCAGTACTCGCCGGGGCTGGTGTTGCACTCACCAGTTCGTCGCTTGTCACGTCTTATCTATCCCAAGCAAGGACTATTGATCCTGCTCTGCTGGCTACTGCGATGTGTGGCAGCGGGTCGGCCACATGGTCTCTGACGCGCCACCTGGCATTTGCATCGGCTGTTGCCGGGCCAGCGGGCGTTGCATCGGCGCCCATGCCGCTCTTCGCCGATCTCACAGGATCTCGGCTATTGATCACGACGCGTGGCGAGCAGGCCAGGCGCTACTTCAATCAGGGCTTGGTCCTCACCTACGGTTTCAATCACGCGGGAGCGGTGCGCTCATTCAGGGAGGCCCAGCGGCTCGATCCCGGCTGTGCGATGTGCTGGTGGGGCGAGGCACTCGCGCTGGGACCCAATATCAATGCTCCGATGGACGATCGCGACCGGACCAGCGCGCTGGCTGCGATGGATCGGGCGCTCGCACTTCGCGCGCACGCATCGCCACTTGAGCAGACGCTGATCGACGCCATTGCGCGCCGCTACTCTCGCGATGCGAAGGCTGATCGTGCCACGCTCGATGCGGCCTATGCCGACGCTATGCTTGATGTCGCGCGTCGCTTTCCGAACGACGACGACGTCGCGGTGCTCGCCGCGGAAGCGGCGATGGATACGAGCCCATGGAATTACTGGGAAGCCGACAAGCGAACGCCCGTAGGGCGCAGCGGTGAGGCCGTTGCGTTGATCGAGAAGGTGCTTGCCCGCCATCCGGAAAACCTGCAGGCGGCTCACCTCTATATCCATCTCATGGAGAACAGCGCCGATCCACGCCGCGCCGAAGCGGCTGCGGATCGTTTGGCGCAACCGCTCGCTCCGAGCGCGGGACACCTCGTGCACATGCCGGCGCATATCTATGCATTGACCGGGCGATATGCCGATGCCATGCGCGTCAACGTCGCGGCGGCCCGGTCCGACGAAGCGCTGATTCGCCGTACCGACGATCACAGCCTGGTGCGTTTCGGCTACTACCCGCACAACATCCACTTCATCGTTGCCTCGGCCCAGATGGCCGGCGACATGGACACCGCGATCCGCGAGGCCGGTCGCCTGCGAACTGTGCTCGATCCGGATACATCGGCGCGCATTGCCTGGGTGCAGGCGATCGATGCTGCGCCTTATCTGGCGATGGCGCAGTTCGCGCAACCCGAGGCGATACTCGCCATGCCACCGGCGGATGCGCGACTTCCTTATGCGGTCGCCATGCGCCATTACTCACGCGCTGTGGCCCATGCCGAGCGACTAGATCGCGCCGCCTTCGACAGCGAGCTGAGGGCGCTCGCCGCGCTGCGTGCTTCCGATGCGTTCGCGCCGATGATCGAGCAGGGCGTACCTGCACCCGATCTCCTGCTGCTTGCCGAAGCTGTCGCGCGTGGCAGATTTGCGCACGCGCAAGGCCGCTTCGACGAGGCAGCGGATCACTATCGCGAAGCCATCACGCTCGAGCGCAAGATTCCCTATCAGGAGCCCGCGTACTGGTACTACCCGGTCAGCCAGTCGCTTGGCGCGGCGTTGTTCGGAGCGGGGCGATTTGAGGAAGCCAGCCGTGCATTCCAGGCAGCGCTGCAGCAAACACCGAGGAACGGCTGGGCGCTTTATGGACTGGCCCAAAGCGAAGATGCGCTGGGCCATGAAAGCGAAGCGGCCGCGGCGCGAGCGGCTTTTCAGCGCGCATGGCTCGGTGATCCATCCTGGCTGCGCATGGAGCGGCTGTGACGCGCAACGGATAGCAGCTCAAAAGGCCATTGATCGCATTTTCAGCGCGCGCCGAGCAGCACGCATCGGTGCTGCTCGGGATGCAGTGCATTGGTGCTGCAAGCGATCAGGCGATCGAACAACCACCATCCACCAGCAATCCATGCCCCGAAACAAACGACGCGTCATCGGAAGCCAGGAACGCAACGACATTCTGCATTCGCTACGCCTTTCCCAGCGGCGCCATCTTTGGTTGGGAATTCACCAAGGCGGGCGAAGCCATCCAGGTGGACGTCGATGGACCACTCGCCCTGGACAGCCAGGAACTGATGGTCGATGCCGCGGCGCAAGGCATAGGGCTTGCCTGTGTGTGGGACGATCGCGCTGCGCCTTATATCGCCGATGGTCGACTTCGATACTGCCTGGAGGATTGGTGCACGACGGAGGAAAATCTGCCCCTCTACTTTCCGAGTCGCAAACATCAGTCGGCGGGTTTGAGAGCCCTGATCGAAGCGATCAGGGCGTAAAGTCGGATGGACTGGATGGCGCGTCGGATGGCGCGCTCGTGGAAGGTCACTAAGCCTTATGCCTATGGCCATGCGCACTACTGCGAAGATCGAAGCCTTCCTGGAAGCACTCTACTCGGCGCCGACCGCCGGTATGCCGCACGTCTTCGATCCGTGGAACGCTATCTCCAGCGACGACATTGCTCCCGCCGCGATCGAAGGCCGCCGCGAACGCCTGAGGCTGCATCTGTCTGCTCCTGCACCGAGGTTGCTGCTGGTCGGCGAGGCGCCAGGCTATCAAGGCACACGGATCACCGGTTGCCCGTTCACCTCCGAGGCTCTGCTGCTGGAGGATGGCGTGCCGCGTATCGGAAAGTTGCACGACCGACTTACTTCGCGGCGGCTACCCTGGCGCGAGCCATCGTCCACCATCGTGTGGCGCGCGCTGCGTGAACAAGGTTTGATGGATCACACCGTCCTGTGGGGCGCCTTCCCATGGCATCCGCACGGCGCGACGCCCTTGTCGAACCGTGCGCCCAACGAAGCGGAGAAGGCCATGGGCGCGGCACTGCTGCAGCAACTGATGGCTGCGTTGCCTGGCGTCACCGTGGTGGCCGTGGGCAATGTCGCCGCCGATTCGCTGCGCAAGCTGGGCGTACACGCCGACAAGATCCGCCATCCTTCCAATGGTGGCGCGACGATGTTCCGCGCCGGACTTGCCTTGGTGGCGCAGCAACTCTGATGGCAAGGGCGACATGCCGCGCGAACGCTTTCGACCATGAGAAGCACGGTTGGATCCGCGCTATGGCTTGACCCGCGTCAAGTACGCCTTGAACGAAGTCGCCCAGGTTCGGCCGCCGTCCCTGGAGTAATCAATTTCAAAGCGGTGGGAGTTGGCGGTGATGTCCGACCAGACGCCACGCACCAGCACGGTACGCCCCTTATAGACGGAGGTGCCGTACAGTTCGCCGCGACCGTCCTTGAAGCTGCCAATCGTGGGAGCCTCGAACGCTCCCGTATCGCCGTCTATGTAGGTCTGACTCCATTGCCCGGCCTTGGCGTTGTAGACGAAGAGCGTGGCGCCCTCCCAGTGTCCATCCGGGCCGTCGGCCTCGATCTCCTCCAGCCATGCGCGGCCATTCCAGACCGGCCGCGCCGTCTTGGTGCCGTCCATGGTGACCGTGTGAGTCCCGCCTTCGAATGGGTCGAGTACTTGCGTCACGTGCGTATGCCACGCACCGCGAGCGAAGTCGAAGTCATGGGACCCGTCGCGCGGCGTTTCGGCCCTTGCACTCAGGGACAGGCAGGCCAGGACACCTGCCAGCATGCCTCCACCTAATCGCAGTCTCCACGTCATCGTTTTCTCCATCTAGCCAAGCCTGAGGCGTGACTCTAGGGAAAACCGATCGTTCCTGTGGGGCCAATGAGGAGAAACTCGCGTGGTCCACTTCGATGGGCGCGAGTTGGACGCGGGGCGCCAGGTAGCGAACGACCGGGCGTGACTAGAGCACGCGGCGCAGCGCCTTGAGCCCTTGTTCGATATCGTTGAGGTCAACCGCCCCGTAGCCGAATACCAGTCCTTCCGACGTTGGCGAGCCGAAGAAATAGCGCTCGAAGGAATGCAAATGCACGTTGGACTCCGACAATCGTGCAGTGACGCGTTCCAGGCAATGGGGTTGCGTCGCGGACGCCGACACGTGCATGCCGTAGTGCGACTGCATCGGCGATAGTTCTTCGGAGAAATCCGCTCGGAGGATGTCGACCAGTAGATCTCTGCGCTTTCGAAACACATCACGGAGCTTGCGCACATGTTGCGCCAGGTGGCCGTCCGCGATGTAACGGGCGACGGCCATTTGCGTCAAGGTCGGGCAATGCCAGTCGAGACAGTTCTTGGCCGTGATCAGCGCCGACATGGCCCATGGGGGCGCCACGATGAAGCCCAGGCGCAATGCGGGAAACATGCACTTGGAGAAGGTGCCCACATAGAACACCTCATTCGCGGTGGCCGTTGAACGCAGCGCCTGCAGCGGAGCGCCGTCGTAGCGGAACTCTCCGTCGTAATCGTCCTCAATGATGACCGCGCCATGCTTGCGGGCAAAGTCGAGCAATGCCGATCGCCGCCGCATCGACATGGAGACGCCGAACGGAAACTGGTGCGACGGACAAACGCACACGATGCGTACCGAGTCCGGCAAGGCGTCAACCACCAGTCCTTCCGCGTCCACCGGTATGGGTACTACCTTCGCGCCGGCAGCGAGAAAGGCCGCACGCATCGGTGGATAGCCAGGATCCTCGATGGCGACTGTCGTAACCCCTGGGGTCACCAGCACTCGGGCGAGCATATCGAAGGCTTGTTGCGCGCCGGCGGTCACCAGCACATCGTCGGGCTCGCAGACAACCGCACGCGACACGCCGATATGCGTCGAAACGGCTACCCGCAACGGGTAGTGCCCCTGATTGCCCTGCGGGCTCTTGAAGGCGGGAGGCTTCAATTCCATTCGCCGGAGTTGCTTGGCGCTGACCCGGCGGAATATGTCGAATGGAAACAGGCGCGGATCAACCAGCGCGGGACGAAAATCCAGAAACCTCGCGGTGCTTGTCGAGGTTCCCGGTTGACTGTCGTTCCAGAAATTCAGCGCCTGGGCCAGCTCAGGCCGCGACCACAGCGCATTCAGGCGTGGATCGGGCGCTTGCCGTGTCGAGGGCCGCTCGCGCGGCGGGCGTTTTTGCTTGGGCAGTACGTAGGTTCCCGAGCCTTGCCGGGACTGTACCCATCCTTCGAGCGCCAGTCGCGCATAAGCCCGGGCAACCGTGTTTCTTGAGACACCGAAAAAGGTCGCCGACTGACGTTCCACCGGGAGTTTGGCACCAGGGACCAAGCGACCATCCAGGATGGCGGCACGCAATTGCGTGTAGACGGCTGCCGCCGAACGGCGGCTCCCCTTGGGCGGGAGTTCGAAAGCAATTTCGAACAGGCTATTCGTATCCAGCACATCACTTGCCACGAACTGCCTCCGAACTGGCTCAAGCGCACGGGGAGGTGAACAAGCTACCTGCAGTGGAGCGGGTCCTGCGCTTCCGGCGGCTGCCAATCAACGCGGAGCAAGCGGGACCATCCTGCATCGAGGTACGACCGAGCGCCATGTTCAGGCGCTCGGTGTTGTAAGTCCATAGCCCACACGTGATCGAATCCCGCGCGCCATCACCCTTGGAACAGGCTTGGAGGCTGCGCGCTGACGGGCGATCACCTCCATGCCGAACTTCAGGAGCGTTGCGGCAAGTAGATGGGCCGCGCTGCTGCCAAGCCTTGCTTTACCTGCACGCTGCGCTCATCGGCCAGCACTTCATCCTCGCCCGCTTCGAGCCCGTCGAGCGCGCGCTTGACGATGTCCTCCGACGTCGACTTCGGGGCATCGAAGTCACGGGCAAGATCGGTATCGACAAAGCCCATATGCAGCGCCGTCACCTGCGTGTTCTGTCCTGCCAGTTCGAGGCGCAGCGCATTGGTGAGGGACCACGCGGCGGATTTGCTGGCCGAATAGGCGGCCATCGCGCCGCTCACCCACGAGACGACCGAGAGCACATTGAGCAAGGCACCGCCGCCGTTGGCCTTGAGCACCGGCGCGAAAGCCTTGCTCATGCTCAGCATGCCGTAGAAGTTGGTCTCGAAGATGCGTCGCGTGACGGCTTCGCTGTCCTCGGCAAGAAAGCCGCCGGCCTGGGCGATGCCGGCATTGTTGATCACCAGCGTCACATCCGAGGCGAGCTTGGCGGCAGCCGCCACGTCGTCCGGGTTGGTGACGTCCAGCCGCAGAGGTTGCACGCCGGCCTCGGTGATCGTGGCGGGGTCGCGTGCTGCGGCGTAGACCTTGCGGGCGCCGCGGGCGAGCAGCTCGCGGGTGAAGACCAGGCCGAGTCCGCGATTGGCACCGGTGACAAGAACAGTGGCGTCTTTGATGTTCATAGGAAACTCCAGGAGATGGGGGAAAGGGAGTGATGCCGCCTCAGGCGGTCCCGGCCGTGATGAGTTTCGTGACGAATTCCAGAGGTCCCCCGGTTGGCCGGTCGCCGTAAGGGGAGCATGTGTTTCAAGGGCTCATCGCATGGACGCAAAGGCTAGATCCTTTCAAATCCGGGCACTAGACGGTAAATTCGGAAGGCACCCTTTCATCTGGTGAGAGGCCGTGGACCGACTCGAAGCCATGACCGTGCTGCTGACGGCGGTAGACGCGGGCAGCCTTTCCGCCGCCAGCCGGCAGCTGCATATGCCGCTGGCCACCGTCAGCCGACGCGTGTCGGAATTGGAAGCGCACCTCAATGTCCGGCTGGTGTTGCGCGGTGGGCGGAAACTCGTGCTGACCGATGCAGGGCGCGATTACGTCGCCTCCTGCCGGCAGATTCTGGAAGACATCGAGCAGGTCGAACGCACCGCCGCCGGTGAATACCGCGCGCCGCAGGGTGAATTGATCATCAGCGCGCCGGTAGTGATCGGACGCAATCACGTGGTCCCGGTGCTTGTCGCGTTCCTGCGCAGCGCTCCGCAGATTCGCGCGCACATCCAGTTGAGCGATCAGGTCAGCCATCTGTTGGAGGATCATGTCGATCTTGCCGTACGACTTGGCGCCTTGCCCGACAGCACCCTGGTAGCCACGCGCATCGCACTGCTCGACCGTGTGCTGTGCGCCAGTCCTGCGTATCTGCAGGCACGTGGCGTTCCGCAGAAACCCGAAGATCTTGCTGCGCACGATTGCATCACTTACGTGGGCTACTCGGCGGCGGACATGTGGGAGTTCGGCGAGGGTCAGGCCTCGCGGGTGGTCAAGGTGTCATCGCGCCTGAGCGTCAATTCGGCCGAAGCCGCCGTGGTCGCCGCCACCGAAGATGGCGGCATCGTGCGTGTCCTGGCCGATCAAGTGGATCATCTGCTGAAAGCCGGCATGCTGGTGCGCTTGCTGCAAGACTATGAACCCGCTCCCATGCCGCTCAGCCTGGTGTATCCGGGCCAGCGGCAGATGCCCTTGAAACTGCGTGCCTTCATCGATTTCGCCACACCGCGACTGCGCGAGCGCTTCGGCTATCAACATCCCTGATACGGATGGCAACCCGCTGATCTTCGACCAGGCCGCTGGCACGCCGTGATCGAAGTGACTGCGCAACGGACGCGAATCAAATTAGACTTGCGCGCTTCGTCCCTGGTGCTGTCCCTGATTGCAATGAAACGTCGCTCGATCGTGTGGTGGGTGTTGCTTGGATGTGTGGTGAGTTCGTCGGCCGTCGCTGCGGGTGCGCCGGTGCGGCATGTGCGGCTGGGTGCTTATCGCGTCGAACGCGACGTGAAGCCGGGGCACAATAAAGTCGTGGGCACGCTGACCAACGTGGGTCGCGTGCCGGTGCATTCGGCTCGGGTGAGCTTCCGCTTGTTCGACGCCAAGGGTCATGCCATCGGGCGTGCGACGGATCAGGTGCATAACCTCGCGCCCGGGCAGACGTGGAAGTTCCATGCGGTCGCCCGGGGCAATGTGAGCCGGGTGCGCGTGCTGCGTGTCGAGGAGCGGTAACGTCCACGCCGCGGGTTGACTCGGGGGATTTGGAAAGTCCGCGCTCGCGGACGGCTCGATAATGACCGCTCCCCCTTCGAGAACAGCAAAGCATGGAAACGCGCTTTACCGCCTCCGGCGTCCGCATGCGTCTTCATTCGTTGCGGGACGGCACGCTCAATTGGTTATTGCTGCCCGGCGGTCCCGGCATTGGTTCGGAAAGCCTGCAAGAGTTGGCCGATGCCATGGTCGTACCCGGCCATATCTGGCTGATTGATCTTCCGGGCGACGGTTCGAATACGGAGCACGCAAGCGACGACCCGTTCGCGCACTGGCCGCAGGTGCTGATCGAGGCCGCGCAGGCCGTTGGCGACGCTGTTTTCGTGGGGCATTCCACCGGCGGCATGTATCTGCTGGCCACGCCGGCATTGCGCGGCGTGGTTCGCGGCCTGGCCTTGCTGGATACCGCACCTGATTGCGCCTGGCATGCCCAATACGTGGCGATGACCAGGCGCGATCCACTGCCGGCTTTCGAGCAGGCCGTCGTCGCGTACACGAAGGACCCCTCTGTCGAGAATCTCACCACCTTGGCGGTCACCTCCGCCGAGTGGAACTTCACGCCCGCAGCGCTGGAAGCGGGGCGCGCCCTCCTGGCGCGCATGCCCTATAACAGCGCGGCGGTGGAATGGTCGGACGCCCACTTCGATCACACCTATGCGGCCAGCTGGTGGCCGCTCGACATACCGGTGCTGCGCCTGTGGGGCGAATGCGACCGGATCGTGAGCCAGCGCGGATGGTCGGCCGCGCGCTACAACACGCCCAACGTGATGACGGCGGCGATCCCGGATGCCGGTCATTTTCCGTGGATCGATCAACCGGCGGCCGTCACCGCTGCCTTCAAGGCGTATGCCGAGCGAGTGCTCGCAGGCTGAGCCGGGCGCGGCGAACACATTACGATCACTCGACGAATGGACCATGAGGAAGGGCGCCGCTGTGTTGGCGCTGCCCTCGATCACTCCAGGAGTCGCCCATGAAAGTCGTCACCTCGCTGGCCCTTCTTGCCGCTTCCCTGTGCCCAGCTGTACTGCTCGCCCAGTCGGGCGGTTGCGATGCCAAGCGCCAATCGATCGAGCAGGAAATCACTTATGCCCAGGCCCACGGCAACGCCTCGCGCGTGCAAGGACTGCAGACCGCCTTGGCGCAAGTGAAAGCGCATTGCTCGGATGAATCGTTGCGCACTGATGCCGAACAAAAGGTGGCCAAGGCGCAGCAGAAGGTGGTCGCGCGGGATCAGGAGTTGCAGGAAGCCAGGGAGCAGGGCAAGAGCGCCGACAAGATGGCGGACCGCCAGCGCAAGGCGGACGAAGCCCATGCCCAACTCCAGCAGGCCATGATGGATGCCGAGGCCTTGCACTGATCCCGCGGGATCTTGCCAGCACCGGAGTGGACGCCGCTCCCGCCGAGGCGCAGTCGCATGAAGCGCGGCGCCTCATGCCTGCAAGCGAACCTTTCGTGTCACGTGGCCATTGAATGTCGGGGTTAGAATCCTCATGGTTGAGCTGCGTTCGAACCAAGGAACCCCATGAACGACTCGTCCCACCTGACCCAGCAAGCCGTTTCCATACGAGGCATCAGCAAGACCTATAAGGGCGGCTTCCAGGCGCTGAAGGCGATCGATCTGGACATACGGCGTGGCGAGATCTTTGCCTTGCTCGGTCCCAATGGTGCAGGCAAGACCACCCTGATCAGCATTATCTGCGGCATCGTCAAACCCAGCGGCGGCAACGTGACGGTGGATGGTCACGATGTGCTGCGCGACTATCGCGCGACGCGCTCGAAGATCGGCCTGGTGCCGCAGGAACTGTCCACCGATGCCTTTGAAACGGTCTGGGCGTCGGTGCGATTCAGCCGCGGCCTGTTCGGGCGCGAGCGCAACGACGCGCATATCGAGAAAGTGCTGCGTGCGCTGTCACTGTGGGAAAAGAAAGACGCCAAGATCATGACCCTGTCCGGGGGCATGAAGCGCCGCGTGCTGATCGCCAAGGCGCTGGCGCACGAACCCAGCATCCTGTTCCTGGACGAACCCACCGCCGGCGTCGACGTAGAGCTGCGCCACGACATGTGGCAGATGGTGCGCGGGCTGCGCGAAACCGGCGTCACCGTGATCCTCACCACGCACTACATCGAGGAGGCCGAGGAAATGGCCGACCGCGTGGGTGTGATCACGCGCGGTGAGCTGATCCTGGTGGAAGAAAAAGATGTACTGATGCGCAAGCTGGGCAAGAAGCAGCTTTCCATCACGCTGCAGACGCCGATGCAGGCGCTGCCCGAGGGCCTGGATGCCACCGGCCTGGAACTGGCCGACGACGGCGCCACGTTGATTTACACCTTCGACGCCCAGAGCGAAGACACCGGCATTGCCGAACTGCTGCGCAAGCTGGCCGAGCGCGGCGTGGACTTCAAGGACCTGCATACATTGGAAAGTTCGCTCGAAGATATTTTCGTCAGCCTCGTGCGGGGTGCGCCATGAATCTCCCCGCGATCCGCGCCATCTACCGTTTCGAGATGGCCCGCACCTTCCGCACCCTGACCCAGAGCATCGTGTCGCCGGTGTTGTCGACCTCGCTTTACTTCATCGTGTTCGGCACCGCGATCGGTTCGCGCATGGGCGAGATCGGGGGCACCAGCTATGGCGCCTTCATCATTCCCGGCCTGATCATGTTGTCGCTGCTCAACGAGAGCATCTCCAACGCCTCGTTCGGCATTTATCTGCCCAAGTGGTCGGGCACCATCTATGAACTGCTTTCCGCCCCGGTGTCAGCGCTGGAGGCGATCCTTGGCTATGTGGGCGCGGCCGCTTCCAAGTCGGTGATGCTCGGGCTGCTGATCCTTGTGACGGCGCGTTTCTTCGTGCCGTACAGCATCCTGCATCCGGGCTGGATGATCGTGTTCCTGCTGCTGACGGCGGTGACCTTCAGCCTGTTCGGTTTCATCATCGGCCTGTGGGCGGATGACTTCCAGAAACTGCAGGTGATCCCGTTGATGGTGGTGACGCCGCTCACCTTCCTTGGCGGCGCGTTCTATTCCATCGGCATGCTGCCGCCGTTCTGGCAGAAGGTCGCGCTGTTCAACCCGGTGGTTTATCTGATCAGCGGCTTCCGCTGGAGCTTCTACGGACACTCCGACGTCAACGTGGTGTTGAGCGCAGGCATGACCCTGGGCTTCCTGCTGCTGTGCGCCGTGGCGGTAGCCTGGATCTTCCGCACCGGATACAAGCTGCGCTCCTGAGCCCGGGGCGGGCCGCCGCCCCGAAACGCTGAACGTTCCAGCCGCCCGGGTCGTGACGTCTGGGCCATTGCCTCGTCCCGTCCGTCATGTATACAGTGTATACATGAGCCGCCTCACCACCGCCGAAAAGATCCTCAAGGCCGCGCATCGGCTATTCGATCGCGAAGGCGCCGACGCAGTAACCATGCGCCGCGTCGCCGAGGCGGTGGGTATCACCCCGATGGCGATTTATCGGCACTTCCCGACCCGCGATGCATTGCTGAAGCAGCTGTCCGATGACAGCTTCAAGGCCGTCGCGCATGAGTGGGAGGCGCATCGCGGGAAGAGCCGCGACGTGATGAAGCGGCTGATGGCGCTGGCTGGCCCTTATCTCGATTACGCGTTGGCGCACCCACACCTGTTCGATCACGCCTTCTCGGTGCGCCGCGACGACGCACGCCGTTATCCCGAGGATTTCCGCGCCGGGCTGTCGCCCACCTTCAATGTCGTGGTCGACACTGTGGCCGAAGGGATGGCCAAGGGCGTGCTCAAGCAAGACGACCCGCACGATGTCGCCATGGCCCTCTGGGCCCAGCAGCACGGTCTGGTCGCCCTTTATCGCGCCGGTCGTTTCAGTTTCGACGAGGCGGCGTTTCGCGCTTTCTATCTGCAATCGATGGAGAGGTTGATCCATGGCATCAAGGCTTGATGGTTCCGCTCTTCTGACCTGGCTGGGCGCGACAGCGCTGGCTGCCCTGTGCTGGTGGTATGGCAGCGGCGTGCAACCGCTGTGGTGGCTTACCTGGCTGGCGCCGCTGCCGGTGCTGTGGCTCGCGCCGAGGGTGCGTGCGCCCGTGGCTGCACTCGCTGCCTTCGCTGCGTTCGCGACCGGTGGCTTCAACCAGTGGGACTACCTGCACCACTACATCGGTTTGCCGCTGCCGTTCATTGCGTATGCCATCGGCATGCCGGGCGTGGCGCTCGCTTTGTGCGTGCTGCTGTTTCGTCGATTGCTGCTGCGTGGCAGCAGCTTGCTGGCGACGCTGGCGGTGCCGACCGCCTGGCTTGCCATCGAATACATCAGCAGCCTGCTTTCGCCACACGGCACCTTCGGCAGCATCGGCTACACCCAGATGGATGCCCTGCCCATCCTCCAGGTGGCCGCAGTCGCCGGACTCTGGGGTATCAGTTTCCTGGTGTTGCTGGTGCCCACCGCGATCGCCGTGCTGCTCGCACCGCGGGCTGCAAAACGAGACCGCTTGATCGTGGCGGTGTCGACCGCCGTCGTGATCGCCGTGTCGCTTGCCTATGGCGGCTGGCGGTTGCAGGCGCCAGCCGTGTCTACGATGCGCGTCGGCCTGGTGTCGCTGGAAAAGCCGATCCGTCCCGCCCTGGCGGATGCCGATGGCCAGGCCTTGCAAGCGCGCTATGTCGATGCCGTGGGTCGTCTCGCGGACCAGGGCGCGCATCTGGTGCTGATACCCGAAACCTCGTTCGCCACGCCCGATGCCAACCTTCCTGCGCTGGCGCAGCTGGCGACGCGGCGTGGCATCACCGTGGCGGCCGGCATCGACTTCAAGGGTGATCCCCGCGCCGAACGCAACATGCTGGCGGTGTTCCAACCGGCAGCCGCGTCGCCGGCAACCTACAGCAAGCAGCACCTGATACCGGGCTTCGAGCGTCAGTACACGCCGGGCAGCGGCTACACCATGCTTGGCGGCGGGCCGCGGATCGGTCTGGCGGTATGCAAGGACATGGACTTCCACGACATTGGCCGCGCCTACGCCGCGCGCCATGCGCAATTGCTGCTGGTGCCGGCATGGGATTTCAGCATCGACGGCTGGCTGCACGGACGCATGGCCATCATGCGCGGCGTGGAAAGCGGCTTTGCCGTGGCGCGTGCACCTCGTTCCGGCCGGCTCACCCTGAGCGATGATCGCGGCCGCGTGGTCGCCGAAGCGTCCAGCGAACAACACGACGCGGAACTGGTCGGTGAGCTGCCGTTGCGTGAAACACGCACGCTCTACGGCCGCTGGGGCGACTGGTTTGCCTGGCTCGATATGTTGGGCCTGGCCGCATGCCTTGCATTCGCGCTGCGGCCGTCCGTGTCGCAGCGATGAAACACTTAGCGCCGCTTCCGCACCGGAATTGATGGCACGCGGCAGACCGTCATCCGGTCCGCGCCAAATGACGTAGTCTCGAGCTGGCGCGGATCTCCCCGCCGGCGTGCATTCGCCCGTTGCCCTCGCGGCGGATATCAGCTTCGCCCCGATCAGCAGGAAATTACGTTTTAGCGCGGGAGCTGGCCTCTGCTTTCTGGCCTATGGCGGAGGTTGGCCACCCCGCGGCGCAGCTAATCCGCGACGGCGTACGCGCTCTTGTGAAGCAGAGAAGGGCAGGCGGGTGGATGCCCACCCGGGCCGCGACACACCACGATGGCTGACGCCGCGGCGTATGCCGCCCGATCAAACACGTGGTTCCTGCCATAGTCCGGCGGCGTCATGCCGAGCCGGAAGAGCATCTCGCGCATCACATGCACCTTGGCGTTCCTGCGCGTGGCGTCGGTGTTGTAGGTGAAGCTGATGGTGGTGGACGACTCGTCGCTGGTCTCCACCATGTGCGGACTGGTCAGCGGCATGTATACCCCCGTGCCGGGCCCCAGTTTGAACACGTGTGCGCGCTGGCGGAACTCCTCGCTCCACAGCGTGCGGCTCAAATCGTGGCGCATGTGAAAGCAATCGCGAGCACGGTCGCTGCATACGGCGGTGTCGTCGGCGTCCCAGACGTAGACGGTCTTGGTGCCGCGCACCTGCAACAGCAGCACGTGGCTGCGATCGATGTGGAAAGGCGTGGCTGTATTGGGCGAGGCGGAAAAGATCCAGCCCGCGCGGTAGTAAAGCCCGGGATCCTTGCGCTCGATCTGGGGCTTGATCGGATTGATCACCGCATCGACCAGCTCGCGATAGAGCGGGTCCGCCTGGATGTGCCGCAGCAGCACCCACGCCTTCGCCGCGCTGATATCGCGTAGCGAATCGACCGCCGACTTGGCGGTGGGAAACAAGCTGGCAGCGTCGTCGAAGTCGGTGCCGGCGGTGACATTGCTGTTGAACGCGTACCAGAGCTTGGTGCCGCGACAGCGCTTGCCAAGTTCCACCAGCTGTTCGGTCTGCAACAGCGGGTGGTCAGTCAGACAGTGCTTCAGCGGCTGGATGCGCCATGGATCAAACGCGTCCCAATCCATCTCGATAAACGGTTTTGTGCTTTCACTCATAGCGGACCCCCAACCCTTGCGAGCGCATGCGTCGCGTGTGATGTGTGGCCCCTGTGATCAATATTTATACGCTGAGGCATCGCCAGCGAGCAGGCGTCTAAACGCAATACGCCGTGAAAGAAACTACGTTCCGGGATGGCTGTACGTGCATCGTCGCAAGAGATTGCACTCGATCGTCTGGCGTCAGGAAAGGCGAAAATAGTTTCGCCGCGCAACGATGGCGACGCGCATGGTGCGTGCTGAAAATCGCGGTTCAACGCCTTAAAAAAGCTAGCTTGCGCGTATCTGTCGATAAGCGTTGCTGATACAACCGTGCGTCACTTGTGGCTACGCTGGTGACTGGCAATCAGCTTGCGCGCGGCTTCGCCTTGGCGCGTTTGCGGGTGCTTGGCGCACGCGCGGCATCACTCGTCGTCGGTGCGTTTGCGTTGATCTGTTCGATCCACGACAAGCTGTCCGCGTAGGAGAGGAATTGTTCGAGATAACCCGGCGACAGTTCGCGCATGAGTGCGATGGAACGATGCACCAGTGCGCCGGAGTTCAAGGGGCCCGCATTCTCCGGCACCTGTTCCAGCGACTGCCGCATCTGGCTGCTGGTACGCAGCGTGGACCAGAGCCTCTTGAACTGATCGAGCATCTCCAGCGTGGGATAGCTGGCGCCTGGCAGTGCTTCACGAGTGGCGGCGTGCTCAAGGCGCGCCGCTATGCCCGTTTCGATATGGGCGAGCAGATCATTCAGCGCACTTGGCGCACCTGTCGTCGCCTGATCGGTGTTCGCGCCGGGCGCCGCATTGCCCAGTTCGTGCGCGTACGCCTCGATCAGTTCGGCCAGGCGAGCATCGAGGATGTGCCGCGTCTTGCCTTCGTGCCTGGACGCGCGCGTTGCCAGCGCTTCCATCACGTGAAAGCGCATGGGATCGAGACGGTCGGCGCCTTGTTCACGCCACGCGGCTAACTTCGCGCGAGCGGTCGCCGCATCAGGGCTCATGGGCAGCCACGTTGGCATTCGACGGTCGCGGCATTGGCGCCATTTCCACGCGGCGATTCTTGGCGCGGCCTTCGTCGTTTGTATTCGTGCTTACCGGTTGCTCCGCGCCAAAGGCGGCGGCGAATACCGATGACGCGGGCACGCCTTCGGCGATCAAGGCGCGGGTGACGGTGAGCGCGCGCTCGGCCGACAGTTCCCAGTTGTCGGCGAACTGCTTATTGCCGTCGCGCACCTGGCGGTCGTCGGTGAAGCCGCTGACCATCAGGATTTCGTCGCGCGACTTCAAATAGCCGGCCAGTGGACCGGCAAGACTCTTCAACAGGTCGCGTCCTTCCGGCTGCAACTGATCGGAGTTCAAGGCAAACAACACGCTGCCGCGAATACCGATGCGCCCATTGACCAGCGTGACGCGTCCGGCGGCGAGCGGTCCGGCTAGGGCCTGCTCCAGCGTCTGGCGACGCTGCGCTTCGGCCTGGCGCTGTTTGACCTCTTCATCCAGTCGGCTCGACAGCTGCAACTGCATGCCGATCACGCCGACCAGGATCAGCACGAACGCGCCCAGCAACACCGACATCAGGTCGCCGAAGGCGGCCCAGATCGTGGCGCTCGATTCGGCTTCGCCTTCCAGGTCGTCGATCATGCCGTTTCGGCCTCGATCGCGGCGCGCTGGCTGGCGAGCTGCTGCATGTCTTCGATGATCTGCTTCTGCGACAGCATGCTCAGGTCGATCACTTCCCGCGCTTGGGCCACGTAGTAAGCAAGCTGCTCGTCGCTGCGCGCGACCGATTTATCCAGCGCGCCGGCGATCAGCTCCAGGCGTTCCATCAGCGCCTCGTTGGATTGACCAAACGACTGCACCGCCGCGCCGAACGCATCGCCCAGGCTCGCCACTTCGACGGCACTGCTGGTGACTTGCGCGGCCACGGCGTTGAGCTTGCCGGTCTCCGCTTCGATATGGTCGGTGAAGCGCGTGCTGACGCGCTCCAGCAGGTCGGCCGAGGTGACCACCAGTGCGTCCACGGCGGTGCGCTGCTCGGTGGAGGCGTGGTTTACCGCATCGAGCAGGGTTTCCAGCGTGGCCAGCAGGCGGCTGCGTTCTTCCAGCATGGCGGTGTCGCGCACCATGCTTTCGGACAGCTTCTGGCGCAGCTCGGCAACCACTTCGGCGGCGGCCTTGGGTGCTTCGGAGGCGGCCTCGACCAGGCGGGAGATCTCGGCGATGGTGGCGCTGGCGTGCGACTGCGTTTGTGCCGAGATGTCGGCGGCGGTGCGCGCCAGCGCATCGCAGACCGTCTGCTGCTGGCCCGCGGCGTGTTCGCTCGCCTGCGCCCACTGCGTTTCCAGCGTGGCGGTCATCGCGCCAAGGGCCTGCGACCAGGCAGCGAGTCGTTCGTGGTCGCGCGATTCCAGCGTGGCTTGCAGCTGCGCATGCGATTGCTGCATCAGCTCGACCAGCGATGCGGCGCGTTGTTCGAAACTTGCCGCGGCCGTATCCCAGGCCTGCTGATTGCGCACAGCGAGTTCGCCGTTGGCGTCCTGCTGCTGCGACAGCGCCTGCTTCCAGGCATCGGCAACGCCGTGGGTGGTGGCGTCCAGGCGTGCGGAGACGTTTTCCAGCAGGCCGGTCGTGCGCTGCTCGAATGTATCGGTGAACTGCTGCAGCGTGCCGCGCAGGTCCTGGGTCAAGGCTTCATGGGTGCCGCGATGCTCCGCCAGGGCGGTGTTCCAAAGCTCGGCGACCGTCGTGGTGGTCCTCTCCATGCCGCGGGTCAACGCCTGCAGCTGCTGCTGCACGGCCTGATTCACCTTGTCGTGCAGCGATGTCGTTTCGCGCGCGATGCCATCCATGGTGGCCGTCATGATGGGCTGCAGTGCCGATGAAGCGGCGCGGGCGCTCTCGCTCACGCTGTCCTTCAGCGAGGTTTCCACCGAAGCGGCGAGGCGGATGTAGCTCGCTTCGGTGCGCGCGTGAAACGCTTCCTGGTTCACCAGCTGGCGCTCGTTCGCAGCGACGCTCTGTTGCTCGATGGTCACCATCATCGTCTGCAGACGATCGACCAGGGACGGCATCCATTCGGTCTGTTGTTGCAGCAGCTTGAAAGCCTGCTCACGCTGATGGCTCTGCGAGTACACGCGCAGCGTGCTCGCGATCTTCGCGTCCAGCAGCTGCACGGCCTGCAGGCGCTCGCGGCGGCACAAGGCGGAGAGCAGGCCGAGCATGGCCGAGCTGGCGACGCCGGCAATCGACGTGCCGAATGCAAAGCCCAGGCCCTTGACCGGCGCTGCGAGTGAGCTGCGGATGGCCTGCAGATCGGTCGCGCTTTCCAGCGCGATGCCGGTGCCGCGCAGCGTGGCCATCATGCCCAGCAGGGTACCGAGCATGCCCAGCAGCACCAGCAAGCCGACCAGATACGGCGTGAGCGACGGCACGGGCATGGCCGCGCGCTCGCCTTCGACGCGCAGGCGCGTCGCGTTGCGCACGCTCGGATGCAGGCTGTCGAGCCAGTCAGCAAGGCTGGCCGGCGCGGCGGACAGCGCCGTCACCGCCTGCGTCAGTGTGGAGGTGGCTTGCCGATAGCGATGCAGCTCCAGCGCACCGGCGAGGTAGCACACGCCAATCAAACCCGCGACGGCGGCGCCCAGCGGATTGGAGCCGATGTAACCGGCGCCGATCCAGCACACCGCGACAAGGCCGGCAACGAACACGGCGAGATGAAGAAGATTTCTGAACATGACTACCCAATTAGCTGGTGCGAAGCGCTGCAAGCAAGCCTTCGACCGGTTGAAAACGAACGTCCAGTTCGGCGAGCAACACGCTCTGCATATCCCTGCGAAACACGTCCAGCCAGGCGCCGCGGGTGACCGCGGTGGTGTTCTCAGTGGCCTGCGCATCCTCGAGCGATTTGCCCTCGGCCTCGCGCAGGCGATCAAAATGTTTTCCCAGTACCGCAGGCACGGCGGCCAACAGCATTTGTTCGCGCGGACTCAGCGCCTGCTCCATCACCGCATCCACCGCGGCGAGTCGCGCCATGTCGTGGTTCTTCTGCGCGAGCATGTCGCGCAGCCGGCCGCGCAGATGGCCGGTGGTGGCCTGCATCTTCCGCTGCAGGGCGAAGTAGCGTTGGCGGAAGACGGCGTAATCGATCGCCTCGTCCGCCGGCTGTCGTTCGGTGAACGCCTTGTCGCCGGCAATCGTCTGCGCCAGCGACACGCGCGCACGCGCGCACTCCTCATCGTCCGCACTGCCGAAGGAGGGGGCATCGCCGCCGTCGACGGAGGGCTGGCCGTCCAGCACCGTGGACAAGGCCAGCGCATGCGTCCAGTCGAGCCAATGGCTCAGCCGGTCCGAAAGCGACTGTTTGGATTGGGCGACGTCAACGTCCGTCAGGCGTGCAAGCAAGCGAATGAACGTTGGGCCACGGACTGTCGTCCAGGGAGAGGCAGACACCATCAACTACTGGCAATAAAACCGTCATTTTACACGGTAAGCCGACCCGGGCGCCTGCCGGCATTCGCCGCCGCCCGGTTCGGACTGATCTCACTATATGCAAGCTGTAGTAGGCTTTACACATAGGTTGATTGCGTATCTCGAGGGCTGGCCCAGGATGAGCGTAGTCGCATCCGGCGACATCCATGGGGAAAACCAATGAACGCTCGACTTATCTTCGCCTCCGCGCTGCTCCTGACCGGTACGGGTTTGTCCTTCGCCCAGCCAGCACCCGCTGCCCCGATGGATGGCATGGCCATGGCACAAACCGCCGCGCCCGTGGCCACCCCCAAGCTGCAGGCCGCCATGCGCTCCCTGTGGCACGACCATGTGGTGCACACCCGCGAATACGCCCTGGCCGTGCATGCGCACGACGCCGCCAAGGCCAAGGCGGCGGAAGACGCCGTGGTGACCAATGCCAAGGCAGTCGCCAATGCCGTGGGCAGCTTCTATGGGAAGGCCGCGGGCGAGCAGATGTTCACCTTGCTGGCGGGACATTGGGCTGGCGTGAAGGCGCTCACCCAGGCCGACAGCACGCACGACAAGACCGCCGAAACGGCGGCGATGAACGCGCTGGCGACCAATGGCGGCGAGATCGCCAGGTTCCTCGCCGGCGCCAACCCGAATCTGCCGGAATCGGCAGTGTCCAGCCTGCTGGCCGGGCACGTGGCGCATCATTCGGCACAGATCGAGGAAATCATGGCGGGCGACATGACGGCCGAAGCCACTACCTGGACAGCCATGCAGCAGCATATGAACGTGATTGCCGATGCGCTGGCCGGCGCCATCGCCAAGCAGTTCCCGGCCAAGGCAGCCTGATCGTGAGCGGTCTGGACCAGCTCGGCGATACGCAGCAGCGCCTGATGCGGGCCCTGCTGGCGGAACACGCCGGGAGCACGGTCGAGACCCTCTGCGGCAAGCTGCGCATCACCCATAACGCCGTGCGCCAGCACCTGAGCGCGCTGATCGCGCACGGCTACGTGGAACGGGCCCGCTCGCGTCCCAGCGGTGGGCGACCGTTGGCGATCTTTCGCATCACCGAGACGGGCAGCGCGCTGTTCCCCCGCAACTACGCGGTGATTGCCTCGGAAATGTTCGTCGCCCTGCGCAGCCAGCTGGGCGACGAACAACTCGAAGCCTTCATGCAGCAGATGGGCCGCTCGCTGGGCCAGCGCGAGCTGCCCCTGCCGGCTACGGCCAGCCATGAAGAAGTGGTGCGCGCGCTGGCGGCCCAGCTGGATCGCCTTGGCTACGAAGCGCTGCCGGTGAAATATCGCGACGAATGGCAGATCGAAGCCTTCAATTGCGTCTTCCACGAGGTAGCCCGGCAACACAAGGAAGTGTGCAAGTTCGACCTGGCCTATATGAAGGCGGCCAGCGGGCGCGAGGTGCACCACATGGAATGCATCGTGCGCGGCGGGCAGTGCTGCCGCTTCCGTCTCGGCGTGGCGGCGACGGAACCTGACCCGCACAACCTTCCGTAACCGGCCGGGCACTCACGCAGAGCCGAAGCGATGCACGCTGCGGGCAGCGAGAGGGCGGGCGAACCACACATGCATACGGGCGAGCAGTACCACCAAATCATGCTGAGCTCGCCGCGCGACCAGCAGGTGCGCGACCGCTTTCAGAAGCTGGCGCTGGAGCTGCTGCCCGCCGGCGCCGAGGTGCTCGATTTCGGCGCCGGCACCGGCATCGATGCCAAGACCTATGCGGCCAGCGGTCACCCGACGTTCGTGTTTGAGCCGTCCGAGGCCATGCGTGGTTACCTGGCCGTGCACTGCCGCGACGATATCGAGCGCAAGGCCATCATGCCGGTGACATCGCCGCAGGCCTGCCGGGTGGACGCGGTGACCGCCAACTTCGCGGTGCTCAACCATATTCCCGATCAGGCGGCACTGTTCGAGCAGCTTTCGGGCGTGGTCCGCCCCGGCGGCTTCGTGCTGGCGAGCATGCTCAACCCGTATTTCCTCGGCGACGCGCGTTATCGATGGTGGCGGGCCAACCTGCTCAATCTCGCGCTGCGCGGCCACTATGCCATTACCAGCGAGAGCAACATCCATCGCTTTGCGCCGCGCATCGTGGCGCGTGCGGCCGCGCCGCATTTTCGGCTGGAGCGCGTGCTTCCGCGCGGGCTGGGCATGTTCACCGATCTCTACCTGTTCCTGCTGTTGCGGCGGTGCTGACATGTGGAAGGACTGGCTAAGGCCGTTCGTTCGCCCGCTGCCGCAATGGGCGACGATTGCGCTGGCGCCGCCGCAACACGCGGTGGACGCCAGCTTGCGCTGGGACGGTGGCTCGGCCGATGTCACCAACGATCACACGGTGGCGTCGCTCAAGCCGTTGACCATCGCCACGAGCATCGACGCCGGCGAGCATGCGGTGATCCAATACAGCGATCGTGCCACGGGCGACACCGTCGGCACGTTGCACTTGGCCAAAGCCACCTCTATTGCTGTCGACGATAAGACGCTCACGCTTTACCACGTGGCCAAAGGCGAACATCGCTGCCTCGGCTGGCCGCGCCGCCCGTGGAATGCATGGCTGCAAAATCGCCTGATGCGCAAACATCCTTCGGCGCAGCATGCATTGATGACGCCCGCAGCGGTGCAGCAGTTGATGATCGCCTACCTGTGCCCGCGGCCGGTCGTGCTGGTGTCGGTGGGAGCCGGGGATCATCAGAATATATTTCCGATGGACTTGATCGGTCCGCTGGAACGCAGCGGTTTCTATTCGCTGGCGTTGCGCAGCACCAATGTCTCCGCGCCCTTCATGCGCGAGCTGCGCAAGGTGGCGCTGTCCAGCGTGCCGGCCACGATGAAGTCGGCCGTCTACAAACTCAGCGAGCACCACAAGCATCCGTTGCAGGATTGGCAAGCCTTGCCGTTTCCGGTTCGCCCCTCGCAGGACTTCGGGATACCCGCGGTGGCCGAGTCGCTGCGAATCCACGAGTTGAGCATCGTGCACAGCCAGGAGATCGGTTCGCACCTGTTCTTCGTGTGTCGTGTCGCCTCAGGCGAAGAGCTGTCCGACGGTACGCAGCTGCATCACACGCCGGCGTATTACCAGGCGTATCGGCGGCATCAGGCGGAGGCGTTTGCGGAGGTCTAGTTCGCCCGAACGCCACAGCTGTTTGTGTAGGAGCGCACTTGTGCGCGACAACCTACCGAGCGATTCCCCCACGCGCCGCGGTCGCGCACAAGTGCGCTCCTACAAGGGGCACGCACGGGTTGCGAGGTGCTCTTTGTGGGAGCGCACCCTGTGCGCGACAACCTACGGAGCGTTACACCAAAGCGTGGCTGTCGCGCACAGGGTGCGCTCCCACAGACAATCGTTCGATGCTCCCGCTTACCAGCGATACCGCGCCGACACTGTGATCTCCCGCGGATACCCGTAATAGCACCAGATCGCGCTGTTGCACGCGCTGACGTAATTGCGATTGAACAGGTTCGCGGCCGTCACCTGGAAGCGCCAGCGTTCCACGTCATAGTGCGCATTCGCATCGAACAACGTATAGCCGCCCGTGCGGAACTGATTGAACGCATCGCCGTAGTGCTCGCCGATGAAGCGCACGCCACCACCAAATCCGAGGCCCGCCAGCACACCTTCGTGCACGTTGTAATCGGCCGATAGCGAGGCCTGTTGCTTCGGCACCAGGGCGACTTCCTTGCCCAGCGTGGCATCGTTCGCATGGGTGACCTTGGCGTCGGTATAGGCATACGCGGCCGTCATGCTCAGATGATCGGTCACCGCGACATTCGCTTCCAGCTCCGCACCACGCGTACGCGTCTGGCCCTGCTGCAGCGAGAAGAACAGGTGGTTGGGATCGACGGTGAGCGCGTTCTTCTGCGTGAGCTGGTAGATGGCGCCGGTGATCAGCGTGCGGCCATCCGGCGTCTGGTACTTCAGGCCGCCTTCGTACTGGTCGCCGGTGATCGGCTTGAACGCGCTGCCATCAAAGGTGGTGCCAACGGTCGTCTTGAACGAGTGCGAGTAGGCCACGTACGGCACCAGACCGATATCGGTGGTGTAGTTCACGCCCAGGCGGCCGGAGAACGCGTTGTCGTTCTGCTTCTGCTGCGTGTTGGCGATCAAGTCCTTCACGTCGTTGCTGACCCAGTCTTCGCGGCCGCTGGCGACGATGCCCCACTTGCCGATGCTGATCTGGTCCTGCACGTACGCACCCAGCTGCTCGAGCAAGCTGTTGGTGTGGAAGGTATAAGGCGCCGGCGGAATCGGCTGGCCGTAGACGGGATTGAAAATATCGATGCTGGGCGCGGAGCCGAAGCCCGACTTGTAGTCGTTGTGGCTATGCAGATAGTCCACGCCCATCAGCACGTTGTGCTGCACCCTGCCCTGGTCGAATTTCGCCTCGACCTGGTTGTCCACCGCAAACACGTTGGCGTGATCCACCAGCGGATAGTTGTAGCGGTTGAGCGTGCGCAAGTCGTCCTGCAGGCCCAGGCTGCCGATCGAGCGATGGTCGACCTTTTCGTTCTGCAGGCGCAGATCCTGGCGGAACGACCACACGTCGTTGAAGCGATGGTTGAAGGCGTAGCCGATCGATTCGTCGGTCTTCCAGTAATGGTCGTAGCCCGGCTCCCCCGGATTCACGTCGCGCGGAATCTGGCCGTTGGGATTGGGATACAGCGTGCCCTGCGACGGCAGAAAACCGCCCACGCCATCGGACAGCGAGCGCTGATAGCGCGGGAGCAGGGTGAACGAGGTGTTGTCATCCGGCTGCCAGGTGAGGCTGGGCGCGAAGTAGTAACGGTCGTCCTTGGAATGCTTGATGTTGGAATCGCCCTGGCGCGCCAACGCCACGACGCGCCACAACCAATGGCCATCATTGTCGAGTTGACCGCCGGTATCGCCAGCCAGCTGCTTCTGGCCGAAGCTGCCCACGGTGGCTTCGATCTCGTGCGGTGCATCGAGGCTCGGGCGCTTGTTGGTCATGTCGATCATGCCGCCGGGCGGCAGCTGGCCGTACATCGCCGACGACGGCCCCTTGTTCACTTCGATGCGTTCCAGGCCGTACGGCTCGATGCGCGAATCGGCGGTCCATGAGCCGCTGGGCAGCGCCAGGCCGTCGAGGAATTTCGCCGGATCATAGCCGCGGATCAGGATCCAGTCGCTGCGCGGATCGGCGCCGTAGCTGCCGCCCACCGCGCCGGCCATGTAGCGCACCGCTTCATCCAGATTCTGCATGCCGTAAAGCGACATGCGATCGGGCGTGATGGTGCTCACCGATTGCGGGATCTCGACGGTCGGCGTTTCAGTCTTGGTGGTCGAGTAGACGACATTGACCGGCGCGAGCGACACGCTCTTCTTGTCGTCCGCGCTGGTGGTCTTGGTGGCAGTGTTGCTGCTGTCGGTCTGGTCGTCGGCGTGGGCCGGGCCGAGCAGGGCAAACGAGATCGCTACCAGAAGCGCGGTTCTGGAAAAGGACGCGGACATGTTGAGGAAACCCTAGAAGAATCGTGGCCGTGACCGCGGGTGGCGGCACGGCTCGCCCGAGGCGAGTTACACAATGATAATGATTCTTATTTGTAGATCAACTTATTACGTCAAATGGCCGCGGCGCCATGTCCGGCAGGGGCGTCCACAACCCGCCCAGGCGCAGCTGCAAGCGACTGATCTGCTTGTGTAATGGCGGCGCCCAGAGGGAGGGGCGTGCGACGCCGTCCGCTTAAAGGACGGCTCGTATGGCCGCCTCGGCCAGCGGCTCCATCGCCTTATAACCCTCGAGCGTGGGATGAACGCCGTCCTCGGCCATGCCGGCCTTCATGCGGCCCTCGGGCGTCGCCATGGCGCCGTAGTAGTCGGCATAGGTGAAACCGTTACGCGCGGCATAGGCCTTGATCCAGCCGTTCAACGCCTGGATGGTGGGGACGGTTTGCAGGCCCGGGCGCCAAGGGAAGCGGGCCGCGGGCGGAACGCTGGCCAGGATGACGCGGATGCCATGCGCCTTGGCGAGCTCCGCCATGGAGGCGAGGTTGCCTTCCACTTGTTCCAGCGTCGCCGGTCCCGTGTTGCCGGCCACGTCGTTGGTGCCGGCCATGATGTGCACGGCTTGCGGATGCAGGTCGATCACGTCCTGCCGAAAGCGCAACAGCATCTGCGACGTCGTCTGGCCGCTGATGCCGCGATCGACTTTGCCGTCAGTGAAGAACGCCGCGTCCTTCTGGCCCCAGAACTCGGTGATGGAATCACCCATGAAGACCACGCGCGGTGCCACGTTGCCGGCCTTCATCAGTTCGGCATTCTGCGCGCGGTACTGACACAGTTGTGCAAAGTCGCGTGCGAAGACGGTTCCATTCTCGGATGCCTTCTCCATCGTGCATGGATCGGCAACGATACCGGCCAGGTGTTCCTTCGCGCTGGACGGTGACGTGGCGAGGCACAGCAACGAAGCGAGCGTGGAAGCAATCATCCATCGAGCAGTCATGCGCGTGTCCGTGAGGAGGGGCGTAGTCAAACAGCGCGCATGCAAAAGCGCGCAGCCACCTTAATTCACGATGCAGGACGATGGAAGTTGATGCGCGGCATCACGCCCGCGCCACACCACGCCGTTCGCGCAACAAGCTCCACAGCGCGATCGCAGCCAGCAGGTCGAGGATGCCCAGGCAGGCAAACAGCGGGTGGTAGCCCAGGCTGTCGGCCAATGCACCCACGACCAGCGAGAAGGCCAGGCCACCGATCCATGCGGCCGAACCCGCCATGCCGGTGGCCGTCGCCACGATGCGACTGTCGAACACGTCAGCCGACAAGGTCATCAGGGCACCGGACAGCATCTGGTGCGCGAAGCCGCCCACGCAGAACAGCACGATGGCCAGGGTGGTGCTGTCGGCCAGGCCGATGCACGCGGGGCCGATCATCAGCGAGGTGCCCAACGTCATGACCAGCTTGCGCGACGTGAGCAGCGATGCACCGAAGCGACGCATCAGCCATGGGGCGAGATAGCCGCCGCAAAGCGAGCCGGCATCGGCGGCAAGGAACGGAAGCCACGCAAAGGCAGCGACATGCTTCAAGTCCATGTGACGCACTTCGGACAGATACAACGGGATGAAAAAGTTGAAGGTCTGCCACGCCGGCTCGGCGAGAAAGCGCGGAATGGCGATGCTCCAGAATTCCCGCGTCGCGAGCACGGTGTGCCACGCATCCACGCCTTTGGCTGGCGGGTCCATGGCACGACCGCTCAAGATGTAGGCGCGCTCCTCGGCGCCGAGGCGAACATCATCCTCGGGCTTGCGATAGCCCCAGTACCAGAGCGCAGCCCACAGCAAGCCCAGCCCGCCGGTGACGATAAACGCCATCTGCCAGCCCCAGTGCAGGATGCAGAAGATCACCAGCGGCGGCGCGATCATGGCGCCCAGCGAGGAGCCGATGTTGAACCAGCCGGTGGCGACCGTGCGCTCCTTCGGCGGAAACCATTCGGAGACGACCTTCAGGCCGCTTGGAATCGCCGCCGCTTCGGTGGCGCCGAGCAGGCCGCGAAAGAACGCGAGCCCCATCCAGCTGCCGGCCAGCGCGTGCGCGCAATTGGAAATCGACCAGCCGATGGCGAACAGCGCAAAGCCAAGCCGCAAGCCCAGTTTATCGAGCACCCAGCCAGCGATCGGCTGCATCACCGTGTATGCACCCTGGAACGTCGCCACCACCCAGCTGTATTCGCGCGTGGACATCGCGAATACCGTCTTGAGCGTGGGCGCCGCAACGGCGAGCGACGAGCGCGCCAGGTAATTGAGGATCGTGCCGAGTGTGACGAGGCAAATGATCCACCAGCGCCGGCCGTGCGTGAACATGAGTTGACCTCGCGCGCAGTGCGCACCGGTGGATCGTGAAGAAGGGCGTGCCGCTTAGCCCGGCGTGACGGTAATGGCAGACACGATGGCCGGGCCGCCTTCGGGAATGAAGTCGAGCACGAGCCTGCCGTTCTTCACTACCACGGGGAAGCGGCGCTCGACTGCCTTGAGGGCACCGCCTGCAGCCTTGGCTGGATTGAAGTGCGAGAGCACCGCCATGCCTTCTGCTTTGACCGTAAACGTGCGCGAGGCAGCCAATGCGGCATCGGGTTCGGCGACATGGACGGTGACTTCCCAGCGGCCGTTGGGCAACGGCACGTCGTACTGGAACGCACCTTCGCGATAGGCCTCATAGAGCGCCGCTTCTTTCGCGCCGGCGATGTGCTTCACCGGAACTTCCGTGCCGGCTTCGTTGGCGCCGCGACGGAACGGGTTGAGCGTCTTGCCTTCGCCGCCGACAAAGAAATTATCCGAGCCGAAGCGCTGCGCATCGCCGGTGGTCAAGCCGGTAAGGCTGCCGGACTTGATGCGCACGCCAGCGGCGGCATCCGGCGCGGTCCAGTTGACCGTATCGCTGAGCTGCTTGCCATGGATCGAAGCATTCACCTGCACGCTGTTGCTGCCGGGCTTCAGCGCCACGTCGTGCCAGACGCAGATGTGCTCAGGACAAGCCGCTGCGCCGCGATCCTGGCCGTTGACGCTGAGCGTCGCGCGCTCGGCATTGCTGTACACGCGCACCTCGGTCACCGGATAGGCGCGGTCGACATAGCGACGGCCCGTGATGTACAGCACCGGCTCGCCCGACCACTGCGCCTTGTAGAAATAGAACACGTCCTTCTTCACCTTGCGATCGAAGGTAACCAGGCCCTTGTCGTTGAGGTAGATCGCATCGCCTTCCTCGCGCAGATCGGAAGGGAAGTCGAACATGTTCCAGATCCACACGCCGGAAAGATAAGGGCGCGCGGCGAGCGCCTTCCACGATTGCTCGTGCACCCAGCTTTCGTATTCTTCCGGATGCGGACGTCCAAACACATTGACCGGACCTCCCAGCGGATTGTCCGTGTGCTGGGTGAGGCCGCCACCGGCGCCGTACTCGCTCACGCCGATGGGCATGGCGGGATAGCGTGCGTGCATCTTGTCCAGGAAGCTGCCGAGCTCTTCCGGCTTGCCGTAATACCAGCCGAAATAGCGGTTGTAGCCGGTCAGGTCGGCCACATTGCTCAGCACCGGTTGGCCGGCGATGGCGTCTTCGCAGCAATCGGCATAGCCGGTGGCGCGCGAGGGATCTTCCTGCTTGGCGACCTCGTTGAGGACCTTGAGCATCACCAGCGATTGCGCCGGCGTCTTCAACTTCAACTGCACGGGACGGATGTCCGTCTCGTTGCCGACCGACCAGACCACAATCGAGGGATGGTTGTAGTTCTGGCGGATCAGTTCGACCAGTTGTTCCTTGCCGTTGTCGATCAGCGCCTGCTTGGGTGCGCTGTTGGTGAAGGAGGACTGGTGCACGAAGGGCACTTCGGCCCACATGATCATGCCGGTCTTGTCGGCGTCGTCGTACCACTCCTGCGCATGCTGGTAGTGCGCGCCGCGGATGGTATTGACGCCCATCTCGGCCATGATCGCCATGTCTTCGGCGTGATCCTGCGGCGAGATCGCCCAGCCCTTGCCCAGCCTGTCCTGGTGACGCGAGGCGCCGCGCAGCGGCAACGTCTCGCCGTTGAGGCTGAAGCCCTGGTTGGCGTCGAACTTGAAACTGCGTACGCCCAGCGGTTGCTCGACACGGTCGATCACCTTGCCGTGGTCGCGCAGCTCCACCGTGACCGCGTAGAGATAGGGATCCTTGAGGCCGCGCCAGAGTCGCGGCTGCTTGAGCGACAACGAGCGGCGCGCATCGAGCGTGGCCGAGCCATCGAGCTTTACAGCGCTGCTGTCGTTGGCAACTACATGGTTGGCATCGTCGCGGATGGTGGTGACGAGGGTGAGATTGCGCGACGCCGCGGAGAAATTGCGCAGCTTCGCCAGCACCGCCACCTTGGCGGCGTCCTTGTCGACTTCGGGCGTGCTTACGTAGACACCGGGGCTGCCGTGATCGAGCAGATCGATCTGCGCGCTGTCCGTGTCGATCAAGGCCACCTGGCGATAGATGCCGCCATGAATGAAGAAGTCGCCACCGAGCGGTATGACGTTCTCGGTCGATGCACCGATATCCGGCTTGGTGTTGTCGGCTTTGACCACGATGACGTTGCTGGCGCCGGGTTTGATCGCCTGGGTGACGTCAAAGCGGAAACGCGAGAACGCACCCTCATGGCGGCCGACATGCACGCCGTTGACCCACACGTCGGCGATATTGCCGACCGCGTCGAACTGCAGGAACAGTCGACGGCCTGCCAGCTTCGACGGCACATCCAGGTGCAGGCGGTACCAACCCAGGCCATGGCTGTTGTTCATGGCGGGCGACGGCGTGAGGCCGTATTCGCCCACGCGGTTCCAGGTGTGCGGAAGGCTGACCGAGGTCCAGCCGTGGTCGTCGTAGTTGCTGTCGGTGACACCCGCCGGGTCGCCGCCGAAGCGGAACTGCCAGCCGGTGTTGAGTGCTTGGGTGTTGCGGCCGTCAGCTGCCGGCGAGGTTGCGCTCAGGGCGGGCAGGGGCAGGATCGCGGCGATCGCCATCAAACTTGCCAGGCACGCGGAAGCAAGGACTCGTCGAACGCTGGGTCGATGCATCACCGGTTATCCTGTTTGCGAAATATTGGTTTGACCAATACTCCGGCAAGGCCGCGGTGGTGTCAACGAGACCAGCGGCACGGAGAGGCAGCGATGGCCCATAAAAAAGCCGCCGTGCAGGACACGGCGGCGGAGGGAAATCGTGTCGCTTACCAGTTCCACATGGTGCCGTCTTCCAGGCGCGCGACCGGGAGATAGGCGGGTTGGTACGGGTACTTCGCCGCTTCCTTCTCGTCGATCTCCACGCCATGGCCGATCGCATCGCCGGGATACAGATAGCCCTGCTCGAAGGAATAGGCGTGAGGGAACACCGCATCGGTTTCGGGCGAGTGGCGCATGTATTCCTGGATGCCGAAGTTGGGCACCCAGCTATCGAAGTGCAGCGCGGCGCCCATGGTCACCGGCGACAGGTCGGTGGCGCCGTGGCTGCCGGTGCGCACCTGGTAGAGCGCGGCCAGATCGGCGATGCGGCGCAGGTGGGTGATGCCGCCCGCGCGCACCACCGTGGTGCGGATGTAGTCGATCAGCTGGTTCTGGATCAGGTCCTTGGCGTCCCAGATCGTGTTGAAGATCTCGCCCACCGCCAGCGGCGTGGTGGTGTGCTGGCGGATCAGGCGGAACGCTTCCTGGTTTTCCGCCGGGGTGGCGTCTTCCAGCCAGAACATCGAATAAGGCTCCAGCGCCTTGCCCAGCTGGGCCGCCTCGATGGGCGTCAGGCGGTGGTGGGCGTCATGCAGCAGATGCACGTCGAAGCCGAACTTGTCGCGCAGCTTGTCGAACAGCGTCGGCACAAAGCGCAGGTATTTGGCGGTGTTCCACACCGTCTCCTGCGGCAGGCCGACGCCGGCCGGCTCGTAGTACATCTTGCCGCGGCCCACGCCGTAGGCATCCTTGACGCCGGGCACGCCGGACTGGGCGCGGATGGCTTTGTAGCCCAGGTCGATATAGCGGGCGACTTCATCCACCGTCTCGGCCAGATCGCCGCCATTGGCATGACCATAGACCATCACGCCCTCACGGCTCTTGCCGCCCAGCAGGTCGTATAGCGGCATGCCGGCCATCTTGGCCTTGATGTCCCATAGCGCCGTGTCGACCGCGGCAATCGCGGACATGGTGACCGGCCCGCGCCGCCAGTAGGCGCCGCGATAAAGGTATTGCCAGATGTCCTCGATGCGGCGGGGGTCCTTGCCGATCAGACACGGGATGACATGCTCTTCGAGGTAGGCGACGACTGCCTTCTCGCGGCCATTGAGCGTAGCATCGCCGATACCGCTGACCCCTTGATCCGTCTCGATTTTCAGGGTCACAAAGTTGCGACCTGGAGAGGTGACGATCACGCGGGCTCGTTCAATCTTCATGGAGTATCCGGCTTCCATTTCAGCGGCTGGGGGCTATACTGCAGGCATACTATTCTGCCTTGCCAATTTAGACAATATTGGTCTTACTAATTTGGAAAACACAGCGCCATGACCCCTACCAAGAAGGCCAAGAAAGCCGTCGCCGGAGATTCGGCCGAGACGCAGGCCAGTAATGGCAGGCTCTATCAGCGCGTCGCGCACCGGTTGTTCCAGGAATTGGCCAACGGCAAGTACGCGGTTGGCGACCGGCTGCCGGCCGAACGCGAACTGGCTGTCGAGCACGACGTAAGTCGCCCGGCTGTCCGCGAGGCGATGATCGCGCTGGAAGTGCAGGGTTTGATCGATGTGCGGGTGGGTTCGGGCGCTTACGTGCGCCGGCTGCCGGGCATCGACGACAGGCCGGGTTTCAATGTCACGGCGTTCGAGCTTACCGAGGCCCGCCTGTTGTTTGAGGGTGAGAGCGCGGCACTGGCGGCCACCAATATCACCGACGCCGAGCTCGACGAGCTGGAAGCCCTGGTGCGGCAGATCTCCGATGAAAACCAGCGCCGCAGCGTGAGCGAGAACGCCGATCGCGACTTCCACATGCTGATCGCCCGCTCCACCCGCAACCTCGCCATCGTCAACGCCATCGAAGAGTTGTGGCGGCTGCGTTCCACCTCGCCCGAATGCGCCCTGCTGCACGCCAAGGCGCGTGCCGCCAAGGTGCGCCCTGTGGTGGAGGAGCACAGTGTCATCGTCGAGGCCTTGCGCACGCGCGATCCCGCCAAGGCGCGCGCCGCGATGCGCGCGCATCTGGCCGCCGTGATCGATCATCTGCTGTTCGCCACCGAAGAGCAGGCGCTCGCCAAGGCGCGCGAGGCGGTTGCTTCCACGCGTCGCCGTTTCGGCAACGTTGCTTCGATCTGATTGAGTTCACGCATGGCGCATCCCCTGGTGGTCCATCCGGATCGGTTCTTTCCTGCCGATCCCGCCTGTCGCGCAATCTGCCAGCAGCTGTATGCGCTGGTGGAAAAGCTGCCCATCGTCAGTCCGCATGGGCACACGGACCCGCAGTGGTTTGCCGACAACGAGCCGTTTGCTGACGCGACCAGCCTGCTGTTGACGCCGGATCACTATGTGCTGCGCATGCTCTATAGCCAGGGTGTGCCGCTCGAGGCCCTGGGTGTGCGGCCACGCGGCGATAAGTCGGCGCCGGTCGATTCGCGCGCTGCATGGCGCCTGTTGGCCGAGCACTACCACTTGTTTCGCGGCACGCCGTCGCGCACCTGGCTGGACTGGGTGTTCGCCGAAGTGTTCGGCATGCAGCAGCGCCTGGATGGCAGCACGGCCGATGTGTATTTCGACCGCATCGCCGAGCAGCTGGCCACGCCGGCGTTTCGGCCGCGCGCCTTGTTCGAGCGCTTCAACATCGACGTGCTGGCCACCACCGAATCACCGCTCGACTCGCTGCAGCATCACGCGGCCATCCGTGCCAGCGGTTGGCAGGGGCGCGTGATCACGGCCTTCCGTCCGGATCCGGTGATCGATCCGGAATTTGAAGGTTTTCTGCCGAATCTGGACCGGCTTTCCCAGCTGACCGGCGAAGACGCCCGCAGCTGGACGGGTTATCTCGCGGCGCTGCGGCAGCGGCGTGCGTTCTTTGCATCGATGGGCGCCACGTCCACCGATCACGGGCATCCCACCGCCGCGACGGCCGATCTTTCCGATGCCGAGGCCGCCGCGTTGTTTGCGCGGGTCACGCGCGGACAGCCGACGCCAGCCGACGCGGAGTTGTTCCGCGCGCAGATGCTCACCGTCATGGCGGGCATGAGCCTCGAGGATGGCCTAGTGATGCAGATTCATCCGGGCAGCTATCGCAACCACAATCCCTCGCTGTTTGCGCGCTTCGGCCGCGACAAGGGTGCCGATATTCCGCTGCGCACCGAGTACGTGCGTGCGCTGCAGCCGCTGCTGGCGCGCTACGGCAACGAGCCGTCGCTGACCATCATCGTGTTCACCCTGGATGAGTCGACCTATGCGCGCGAGCTGGCCCCGCTGGCGGGTCACTATCCGGCGCTGCGGCTGGGCCCTGCGTGGTGGTTCCACGATAGCCCCGAAGGCATGCGCCGCTTCCGCAGGGCGACCACCGAATCGGCGGGCTTCTACAACACCGTCGGTTTCAACGACGACACGCGAGCCTTCCTGTCGATTCCTGCGCGGCATGACCTGGCGCGCCGCATCGATTGCGGCTACCTCGCCGAACTTGTCGTCGAGCATCGCCTCGAAGACTGGGAAGCGGCCGAGCTCGCGGTGGAGCTGGCGGGCCCGCTCGCCAAGCGGGCTTATCGTCTGTGAGCACGCGGCTGTCGCGGGCGACCGAGGCCCTGTTGTCGTCGCGCGTCCGTCGCCCCGACTATGCGCGTGACGCGCAAGCCTGTGGCCTGGTGCATCTGGGCATCGGCGCATTCCATCGCGCCCACCAGGCGGTCTATACCGATGATGCGATGAATGCCGGTGATCGCGACTGGGCGATCACCGGGGTCTCGCTGCGCTCGCCCGACGTGAATGCGCTATTGGCGCCGCAGGACGGTTTGTACACGCTCTCAGAGCGCGGGCCTGCCGCCAACGCGCCGCGCTTGATCGGTGCGGTGCGGCGCGTGCTGGTGGCATCGCAAGACCCCGATGCCGTGGTCAGTGCACTGGCCTCGCCGGACGTGCACATCGTGACGCTCACGGTAACCGAGAAGGGCTACGTATCCCGTGGCGATGGTTCCATCTACGACCATCTCGGCAAGGCGCTGATGCAGCGCCGCGCTGCGGGTACCGGCGGCTTGAGCCTGATCAGTTGCGACAACTTGCCGGGCAACGGTGAGCGGCTTGCTGCCGCGCTCGGCGAATATCTCGATACCACTGACGTGGAAACCGCGCGCTGGTTTCGCCGCGAATGCGCCTGCCCGTCGAGCATGGTCGATCGCATCGTGCCGCTGGTGACCGATGCGGACAAGAACGCTGTCGCCGATGACATCGGCATGCGCGACGAAGGCGCGGTGGTCACCGAACATTTTCGCCAGTGGGTGATCGAGGATCGCTTCGCCGGTCCGCGGCCGCGCTGGGAAACCGGCGGCGTGCAGTTCGTCACCGATGTGCGTGCCTACGAGGCCGCCAAGCTCAGAATGCTCAATGGCGCGCATTCCGCGCTGGCTTATCTGGGGCTGGCACGCGGCCACGAATTCGTCCATCAGGCCATTGCTGACGCTGCCATCGCGCCGCTGATCGATCGCCTCATGCGGCAGGAGGCGGCGCCCACGCTGCCTTCGGTGGCGATGGATTTGATGCGCTACGCCGATGCCTTGATCGAGCGCTTCACCAATGCCGGGCTGCCGCATCGCCTGCGCCAGATCGCCATGGACGGTTCGCAGAAGATCCCCCAGCGCTGGCTGGACACCTTGAGCTGGCACAGCCGGCAGGGCCAGACCTGTCCGGCGCTGCTGGAGGCGCTGGCCGCCTGGGTCGACTTCGTGCGTGGTGTGGGTCATGCCGTCGACGATCCGATGGCGGAGCAGCTCGCGGCGCTGTGGATGAGCGAGGGCAGGGGCGGCATCGTGGCCGCTCTGTTCGGTGCGCAAGGTGTCTTTGCTGGCTCTTGGGTGTGCTCCGAAGAAGAGCGGCAGGCCATCACCCGGATGCTGAAAGCAGATTGACCAATTTATTTGCAATTGCTGCCGCGCAGCATTGCAAGTGGTTTGTCAGGCTCGCTCCCTTTGCTATCCGACGATAATCGCGGCAAAAGCGAAACATCTGTTTTGACTATGGTTTTGTCGCGACGCACAAGACTGCGCTGACATTTTAGAAGTTGCCGCTAAATAGCAAATCTGCATAACCGGATTGGTTGACGGTGTCTCCGTTGATAGGCAGTATTGGTCTGACCAATAAGGCCGTATGGGGAGAGGCCAATTTATGAAGCGCAAGGTTTTAAGCCAGTGGGTGGGAGCCGTACTAGCCGGTTATGTGCTCATGAACACCCCGGCGGTGGCCGCTGACAACGACGCGCCCGCTCAGGCGCAGTCGGGCGACACGACCGCCAAGAACAGCACAACGCCAGCGCCTACCAAGGACCTGCAGGCCGTGACGGTGACGGCGGAGAAGCGCACGGAGAACCTGCAGAAGGTTCCCGTGGCAGTGGCGGTGGTCAATGCCGATCAGCTCGAAGCGTTTGCCGTGCGCGACTTCAACGATCTCAATCGCGTCGCACCCTCGCTGGTCATCAAGCCGGCGGAGAATCCCGTCAACGCATCGCTGACCATCCGCGGCGTGGGCACCTTCGCGTTCTCCATCGGCGTCGAGCCCAGCGTGGCGGTCGTGGTGGACGATGTTCCGATCGCCTTCCAGCCGCGCGCCTTTACCGATCTGTCGGACATCGCACAGATCGAAGTGCTGCGCGGCCCGCAGAGCACGCTGTATGGCAAGTCGGCCTCGGCCGGCCTGATCAACATCACTACCTTGCCGCCCTCGGACACGCTCACTGCCGAAGTCAGCGCGCTGGCCACGGGTGACGGCGAGGCCGGCGGCACGGCGGTGTTCTCCGGTCCCATCACGTCCAACCTCGGTTTCCGCAGCAGCTGGAATTACGACAATTTCGGCGGCAACGTGACCAACCTGTACAACGGCAACGACGTCAATGGTCGTCGCACGCTGTCCACGCGCAACAAGCTGGTGTGGGATCCGACCGAGGCGTTGAACGTCACGTTTGGCTTCGATTACATCGATGGCCACACCACCACCGGACGCCCGTTCATTGCGCTGGGCCCCACCGCCTATCTGCGCGGCGTCTATGCGCCGCCGGTGTTTGCGCCGGGCGTCACCGCCTATCCGGACAACACCAATGTCGTGAACAACTACACGACGGGCACCGATTACACGGATACGGCCGGTTCGGTGAAGGTCTCCTACGACTTCGGTGGTCCGACGCTCATGTCGATCACCTCGCTGGACAGCTACAAGATGTTCGATCGCCTGGATCAGGACGAATCGGCGCTCAAGCAGCTCGACAACCGTCAGTTCGGCACGTTTGCCTCGCATCAGACCACGCAGGAATTCCGCCTGCTGTCGCCGGGCGATGATCGCTTCCGCTACACCCTGGGCCTGTTCTACGCGGATGTGAACTATAGCCGCAACTTCGGCCGCGGTCCGTATTACTCGCTGGCTTCCTGGTATGCGACCTCGTACTCCAAGCAGTACGCCGCCTTTGGCCAGGTCGAATATGACGTGCTGCCGGATACCACGTTGATCCTCGGTGGTCGCGAAAGCTACGAAAAGATCGGCTACACCTTCAACGACTACATCGCCAAGAAGGCCTTCAACGGCAGCAACGGCGACACCTTCGGCACCTACAAGGTCGGCGTGCAGCAGCAGATCAACGACGACATCATGCTGTACTTCACCACGGCCTCGGGCCACAAGGGTGAGACCTACGATCTGTCGACGGGCTTCAACGCGGTGCGTGCTGCCGGTGGTCCGGTGAAGCCGGAAACCTCGACTGATTACGAGCTCGGCTCGCGCATGCAGTTCCTCGATCGACACGTGACCTTGAACACCACGTTGTTCGATACCCACTACAAGAACTTCCAGGCACAGGGTATCGAGACGCTGTCCGACGGCACCACCAACTACCGTCTGGCCAACGTCGGCAAGCTGCATACGCGCGGTATCGAGCTGGAAAGCGGCTATCACGTGAACGAGGACCTGACCCTTGGCGCCTCGGTCACTTATCTCGACGCCAAGATCACCGAGTTCCCGTTCGCCCAGTGCTATCCCAACCAGACCCTGGCACAGGGCTGCACGGGTACGGCGGTGAAGAGCCAGAACCTGGCCGGCGCGCGCCCCCCGCTCGCGCCGAAGTGGAAGTTTGCCGCCAACTTCAACTACACCCATCCGCTGGGTTCGACCGGCCTGCTCGGTGTGATCGATGGCTCGTATACGTTCCAGAGCGCCGTCAATTACTCGCTCAGCCAGGATCCGCTGACCGTGCAAGGTGCTTATGGCGTGGCCAACTTCGACATCGGTGTGCGCCAGGAGGCCGATCGTTGGGAAGTGGTGGGCTTCGTCAACAACGCGTTCAACAAGCACTACTACTCGAACCTGACCAACTCCACCAGCAACTACAACAATATGCTGGCGGTGCAGTCCTATCTGCCGCGCGATTTCGAGCGTTACTTCGGCATCCGCGCTACCTACAAGTTCCAGTAATCGAGGCGGCCCGCGATGCGCTTCCCAGGTGAGGCGCATCGCGGGTAGCCGGAACAGCGGCACGGACGCCGTGGCTGAGCGATGGTTCGCGCTATCCTCCGGTCGGCGACAAAGATGGAGTGGAACCAGGCGATGAATCCCATCAGTGACGGCAACGTGGTGTGCTTCGGCGAACTGCTGATGCGCCTTTCGCCGGCTCATAACGAACTCTTGCTGCAGTCGCCGAATCTGCGCGTGCATTTTGGTGGCGCCGAAGCAAATGTGGCGGCATCGCTGGCCATCCTCGGCCATCGCAGCGTGATGGTCAGCACCCTGCCTGACAACGCTTTGGGCCGCGCCTGCGCCGGCGAGCTCAAACGCCTGGGCGTGCAACCGGCCATTCGGTATGCCGATGGTCGCATGGGGCTGTATTTCCTTACGCCGGGAGCGATGCATCGTCCCGCCGATGTCCTTTACGATCGCGCCGACTCTGCGTTTGCGTTGACCCGCGGCGATGCCTACGACTGGCCATCCCAGTTGGCGGGAGCGAAGTGGCTACATGTGTCCGGCATCAACCTGGCCTTGGGTGAGGCCACGACTTCAGCAGCATGGGCCGCGGTGAAGGCGGCACGCGATGGCGATATTTTCGTGTCGTTCGACTGCAATTACCGCAGCAAGCTCTGGGGCGACCGGGCAGGCGATGCGCCATCACTCACGAGCAAGATGGCTGCCGAGGCCGACGTGTTGATTGGCAACGATCGTGATATCGCACTGATGCTCGGCGCCACCTTCACCCAGGAAGATGCCAGCCAGCGTTTTGCGGCGGCTGCCGCGCTTGCCTTCGCGACGTGGCCGCGGCTGCGCTGGATGATCGCCACGGATCGCCTTCATCACAGTGCGGATCAACAGGACGTGCGTGGCCTTTGCGCGACGCGCGCTGGCGTCACGCACACGCGATGGTGCGCGCTGCCGGGCATCGTCGACCGCATTGGCACGGGTGACGCGTTTACGGCAGGTTTCCTGCACGGTCTGCTGTCTGGGGCTACCGAGCGCGACGCCCTGGAGTTCGCCTTCGCCGCTTTCTGCCTCAAGCACTCGGTGTCGGGCGACGTCAATCTGCTTGGCGAAAGCGATATCCGCCAGTTCATGGCCGGCGAGTCGTTCGACGTCCGCCGTTAGAGGCACTCGCCGGGACAGTCCGGCGAACTCCCATGCGTGTCAATTACAGATCCGCGTGCACGCTCACAAACGCACTGCGCGATTCGCCCACGAGTGCGCCGGCACCATTCGCCGCCACGAAATAGCGTCGGTTGGTGAGGTTGCGCAAGTTCACATCCACGCCCCATACCGATGCCTGATAGCCGAGCAACCCGTTCCACACGACGGAGGACGGGATGCTGTTGGTGTTGGTGATATCGCTATAACTCTTGTCCTGGTAGTTCACGCCACCACCGATGCGGAAGCCGGGCATGCCCGCGATGGGAAAGCGATAGGTGGTCCACAGGTTGCCAAGGACATTCGGCGCACCCTGCGGACGATGTCCCACCGAGGTGATGCCCTGCGGATTGTCCGTGATGGTAGCGTCCTGACTGGTGACATTGGCCAGTAGATGCCACTGGTCGGTGAGGGCGGTATCGATGGACGCTTCCGCGCCGCGCGTCTTCTGGCTGTCGAATACCACCGCTTCCACGCCATTGAGAGTCGTAGCGGCCGCCACGTGGTCGCGCTTCACGTCGAACGCGGCAGTGTTCAGCACGATGCGGTCATCGAGCCAGGCGAACTTGATGCCCGCCTCGTATTGCAGCGCGGATTCCGGCGCGCCCACGCCGTTCTGCGTGTTCTCCGAATTGAAGTTGGCCTGATGGCTGCGCGACACGCCGACATAGGGCGACATCCACGAGAACAGCTTGTACAGGGCGCCGATATTCCAGCTCAGTGGCGCATCGTTGCGGGAGTCTTCCACGCCGGCGAGCAGTGGCTTGCCATCGGTGCCGAACCGGCCGGGGACGGTGATGCGGGGCGTAAGCGAGGTGTCCCACCAGTCCTGGCGCACACCGGCGCGCAGCTTGAACGCATCGGTGACGTCGACCTGGTCGGTGGCGTAGACGCCGTAGTAGTTCGCACGCAGACGGTCGTCGTCGCAGGAATGCTTGGCATCGCACTTGAACGTCACGTCGGCGAGCGAGGTTTCCGGTGGTACCGGCGCGAATGCGTCGACGATGTTGGGCAGGTCGGCGGTGCTGCGTTCGGTGGACAGGCGCTGGTTCTGATATTCAAAGCCCGTGAGCAAGGTGTGGTGCACATCGCCGGTGGCGAATCGCCAGACGGGTTCAAACTGGTAGTCGACGCTGTCGTCGGCGTCATCCTGCTGGCGCAGCTGGCGATTCACCACCTCGCCGCTGGTCACCTTGGTGCTGGCGCTGTCGCCGTTCACTACGGCATCCAGCGTGCGGTGAAGGTAGGAGAGGCGATTGTTGATCGTCAGCACATCGCTCACCGCCCACTCGTCGGACAGCGTGGGCCGCACGAAATCCGAATGCGCGCTGGTGAAGGGCGAGGAATACAGCGCATTGATCGACACATGCCGCAGTGGCTGGCCGTCGAAGTAAATGATGCCGTACGAGTCGGGCGTTTCATGGATGTTGCGCGCATCCAGCGCAACGTCGGTGATGTGATTGCCCCACAGCCAGCGCAGGGAGGGGCGCACCTCGTAGTCGTGGCTGTGCAGGTCGCGAAAGCCGTCCACATGCGAGAACGTCGCGTCGACGCGATAATCCAGACCGTCCACGCCGGTAGGGCCGGTGACGTAATCGCTGTTGGTGATCGAGCCGAACGAGCCGTACTGCAGGCTGCCGCCGTAGTGGAACGTGGCGGCAGGTGCGTAATGCACGATATTGATGGTGCCTCCCGGCGGACCGCTGCCAAACAGCGCCGAGCCCGGCCCTTCGAGAATCTCCACCCGCTCCACGCCGTTGAGCGAGTGCGACAGCCCGCTGAGCTGATCGCCATCGGAGAAGCCATCGCTGTAGATCTGCGCGTTGAGGCCGCGGATCAGGAAGTGATCGAAGTAGCCCTTCGAATCCTGCCCACCGGCATTGACGCCGCTGGCGTTGGCAACCACGTCGCGCAACATGGTCGCGCCTTGCTCGGCCATCAGGGCGCGTGGAATCACCTGCACGCTGGCGGGCAGGTCCTCGATACGGGTGCCGGTCTTGCCCAGCGATGGCGCGAGACCGGGTTTATTGGTGCGGTCGCTCTGGTCGTAGACGCCATGCACCGAGACGGGCGTGAGAGTCACGGCATCCTGCGCCCATGCCGTGGAGGCAAACAGCGCGACGCCGGTGAGCAGGGCGAGATGGACGCCATGACTTGGGCGCGAGTGCCGCAGCGGACGCACGGCAGGGGAAAAGCGGCGATCCTGGATATGTGGCATGGGTTCCCTCGGCGGCGAGTGAGGCTCAGCAGGTAGTAACTGAGAATCACTTTCATTTGTTTTGCGCCGTGAGTGCCCGTTGTCGAGGCTATGGTTTAAACGCAAATAACTACGTTTTCCGCAGGATTTTTCAAAGGAATGCCGCGTACCCGGCAGCAATTTGTGGATGCCGGGTAGGCGGCACGCGACACGCGCATCGCACTGGATGCACGTGACCAGACATCAGCCGGTCGCGCGGGATTGGGCTTCGCGCAATTTCTCCGCGCACTCCTCGCAACACACTTCCACCACGCGATGGCCGACGGTCACCTTGATGGCGTTGTCGTCCAGCGGGTAATCGCACGCGGCGCAGGTCTTCTCACTCATGGCACGTCTCCGGATGTCACCCGAGATTGGGTTCACCCAGAAGACCACGCGCCCGTTCTCCTATGCTGTCGAATTCTTTAGCCGTTGGTGGTGACGCGTGATGCCGGGCGCGATTTTTTAGGATTCGTCCCATATTTCCCGGCGATGGGCATACCTAAGCTGCGCAGACTCACTCACGCGCAGTCTGTCCATGTCCCCGAACCCGTCTTCCACGTACCTTGCCCGCCCTGTGGACGCACGCAGCGAACGCGCATGTCGCGCCTGGGCACGGGCGGGCGGCATCGTCTGCGCCATCGTCACGCTGATTTCCATGGCGTTCTCCGCCGAGTGGAAGATCCACCTGCTGCTTTCCGATCCCCTCGTGTGGATGACCACCTTGGTCGCGATCGCGGCCGGACTCGTGGGCGGCTACGCGCTGGGCGTGCACCTGCACGTGCCCATCGACGACTGACGATCAGGCGGTACCGCGCGACGCCTGGCGAAACTCGTTAGGCGAGCGGCCATAAGCCTGGCGGAACGCGTTGGCGAAATGACTGTGACTTGAGAATCCCAGTTCCGCCGCAAGCGCCGAGAGATCATCCACCTTGCCCAGCCGATCGAGCGCGCGCGCCAACCGAAGTTGCAGCTGATAGCGATAGAGCGGCATGCCTTCGACCTGCTTGAACACTTGCGTCAGGTAAACCGGCGAGCCGCCGATTTCCTCGCCGATCTCGGCCAGCGTCCAGCGACGCGACAAGTCGCTGGCCAGCAGCATCTTCACGCGATCGGCGAGGCGACGACGGGCGTGCGTGGATGTCGGCGTGCGCGAGGTGCGCGGTCCCAGGCTGCGGCATACCAGGGTGAGCGCGAGCGCCTCGGCTTCCAGCGGCTCGATGCTGTCGTGTTCGAGGTTGTGACGCAGCAGCGCCACCAGCGCTTGCGCACGAGCATCGATGCGCTGCGACTGGGCGCGGAAGATCGTGTCTTCGCCGGTCTGCACCAGCGCCTTGGGCGCCAGCTCGGCAAGCAGCGCGTCCGACAGGCGCAGCGATAAACAAGCATCGCCGCCCTGCAGCGGATGACTCACCTGATAGCCCTGCTGCGCATTGAAGAACAACACGTGATTGGCGTCGGCCACAGTCTGGTCGGAGGCCACGTGGCGCAGGTACAACCCGCGATAGGGAAACACCAGCTGGGTCGAGGCGGCACATTCTTCCGCGCTGCGATGGCGGCAGGTGCCGCTGCAGTGCACGTCGCTCAGCGTCAACGTTTCCGTCGACAGCAGAACCTGGCTGGAGAAACTCGACATGATCGGGCCGGCTGCACTCGTCCGGAGGTGCTACGAGCATAACAAGGCCCCGCGCGCCCATCCTGTGCCAAGGGTCGGTAGCTAAAGATTCTGACAGCGGGCCCGCGCGGCGAATGGTCTCCTGGTCAGGCCCGATGGCGGGCGTCCCCAGGTCACCACCATGAACCACGATCAGACCACCCTGGCCCAGGCCTTCCACCAGCTCCACGCCGGCGCCGAACCACTGATATTGCCCAACGCCTGGGACGTCGCCAGTGCCCGCGTGATCGAGCACGCCGGTGCCAAGGCCGTCGCCACCAGCAGCGCCGCGATGGCGTGGGCGCTGGGTTACCCCGATGGCGAACAGATGCCGCTGGACGAGCTGCTCGCGGCCTGTCGCCGCATCGCCGAGGCAGTCTCGGTGCCCTTGAGCATCGATATCGAACGCGGTTATGGCGTTGATGCCGAGGAAACCGGCGGCCTAGTCGGTGCCTTGATGCAGCTGGGTGTCGTCGGCATCAATATCGAGGATGGCAAGGATCCGGCCACCGGCCAACTGGCCGATTCGCGTCTACTGGCACAGCGCATCGCCTGCATTCGCGCCGTGGCGGAGCATCGCGGCATCGCGCTGTTCATCAACGCACGCACCGATACCTATCTGAGCCCCGAGCTGTTTGGCGAGGCGCGCTTTGAGGAAACCCTCAAGCGGGCGCTGGCGTATGTCAGCGCTGGCGCGAACGGCATCTTCGTTCCCGGTCTCGCCGATGCCGATGAAATCCGACGCCTCGCCGAGCTGCTGCCGGTGCCCCTGAATGTTTATGTGGGTTATCCCGGTGCGCCGGACGCGGCGACTTTGCGTGAGCTGGGCGTGCGTCGCATCAGCCTGGGCTGCGGCACCATGCAGGCGGTGCTGTCGCATCTGGCCCGCATCGCGCGGGAAGCGCTGGTCGAAGGTCGCTACGACACCATGGGCGATCACATGCTTTCGGTGGGCGAGGCGAATGGCCTGTTCGAACCACGCGTAGCCAGCGAACAGCGTCGACGGGCCTGAACTCTCAGCAAGGCAAATCGCTCTCAGGCAAAGCGCCCGCCATGAAGGCGGGCGTTGTGCGTGGTGCAACGCATGGTCTTACCAGCGGTTGCGATTGGCGGCATCGGCGGCCAGACGCAGTTCTTCATCGGCCTGGGTCAGCAGCGCCTTGGCGCGGGCGGCATGACCACCGAGCCGATCGTCGTTGTCGATCTGTGCGTCGCTCACCAGCTGCCAGGCCTGCACGATATTCTGCTGGGCATTGCGCAGGTTGCCGTGGCGATAGCCGATGTCGACCACCGGGCCGCCTTCCTGCGCCATGCTGGCGAACGGCAGGGCCAGCGAGGTGGCCAAAACGATACCCGTGATCAGTGCCTTGGCGTTCATGTCGTGCCTCCGGAAAGGATGGGTGAATGTCTTCATGCAATGTGGATCAGTGCATGGATGAAATGCTCCTCCGATGTCGCCCGTGCCGCTTTCCGATCTGCATGGCCTTTTCCAAATGCCACGGTCGGCGCGTCCAAAGCGCTTGCTGGTATCGTTTGACGGCACGCCGGCCTCGCCCAAGCATGTGAAGGCCGCATGATCGATGGAACCTGGGAGACGGCCGCGCAAGCGCCGCATGGGACGTGACGATGCTTCAGAGAGCGGCCATGAAACGCGCCGGGCAGGGCGGTGTAGCGATGACACGTGCATCGATGGTGATTGCCGCGCTATCCACCATCGTGGAGTGGTACGACTTCACGCTCTATCTGTATTTTGCCACGGTGTTGTCGCGCGTGTTCTTCGGCGGTGGCGGCAACTCGTTGCTGGCGACGCTGGCGGGCTTCGCCATTGCCTATGCGATGCGACCGCTCGGTGCGCTGGTGTTCGGCATCATTGGCGACAAACTGGGGCGGCGCCATACGCTGCTGATGTCGATGGCATTGATGACGGTGGCGATGCTGGCGACGGCGCTGCTGCCGGACTTCCACCGCATCGGCATGGCAGCCGGTTATCTGTTGCTGCTGTTGCGCTGCCTGATGGCGTTCTCCGTGGGTGGTGAGTACACCGGCGTGGTCGCGTATCTGCTCGAGGGTGCGGATAAGCATCACCGGGGATTGATCACATCGCTGGCTTCCGCAGCCAGTGAAATTGGCGCCTTGCTCGCCGTGGGCGTATCCGCGCTTACCGTGGGTTTGATGAGTCGCGAGAATCTCAATGCATGGGGTTGGCGCATTCCGTTCTTCGTCGGCGCGGCGTTGGCGGCAAGCATCTGGGTCGCGCGTTCGGCCATGCAGGAGTCGCCGGATTTCGAGCGGCAGAAGGCGCGTGGCACCGTGCCTGTGTCGCCCGTGCGCGACACGCTGGCGCATCACCGAGCTGCCATTGCGAGGACGTTTGCGATTTCGGCGCTGGGCTCCATTACCTATTACGTGGGCATCACTTATGTGCCGACGTTCTTGAGTTCGACCGGGGCGATAGGCGAAGGCATGTCGCTCGCGTTGTCGACCGTTGCGGCGGTTGCCGTCATTCTCGTTACGCCCTGGGCGGGAGCGCTTTCCGATCGCCTTGGCCGAAAGCCGGTGCTGGTCGTGCTCGCCTTGCTGTGCGCGGCGCTGCCTTCGACGATGTTCGCGCTGATGGCGCAGGGTTCGTTGTGGCACGTGGTGATCGCTGCAGTGGTGCTGGCCTGTGTGGCTGGTGGCGTGAGTGCCGTGGCTGCGTCGGCGACGGCCGAGCAATTTCCGGGTGAGGGACGGCTAAGTGGATTGGCGCTTGGCGTCACGGTGGCCACCGCGATCTTTGGCGGCATCACGCCGTTTCTGGCTGAGCTGCTGGTCAAGATGACGGGGTGGGCGGCGGTGCCGGGGGTGATGATTGCGGTCATCGCGCTGGCGGTGTTGCCGGTGTTGATGACGATGCCGGAGACGCGGCCGCGGGCTTGAACGGGTTCGTTCGTCCATGCGGCCATTCCTTCATCCACACGCCGCGTCATACGGGGACCCCGAGGGCCTGGAGCCGCATCAAGAGCCGAATAGCGCGCGTCGTTGCCGGGCCGGGTAGTTCTTTTGTAGGAGCGCACTTGTGCGCGACCAGCCTACGGAGCGGCAGACCCCAGCCCTGCGGTCGCGCACAAGTGCGCTCCTACAAGGGTGCGCACGCCTTGGGTCGCAGATTGAGAGTGATAGCCGGCTTTTTTTGTGGGAGCGCACCCTGTGCGCGACAAACCTACGGAGCGGTACACCCCGGCGTGGCTGTCGCGCACAGGGTGCGCTCCCACAGACAAGCAGGCACGGCGGTGATTGATGGACGGAGCTGGGGGAGGCGCTGCTTCAAGGCCTCTTGTTCGGTGCCGCAGACACTTCCTGCACAAAAAAGGCCGGGGCCCTCTCGCAGAGCCCCGGCAACGACATACGGGAACCCCGAAGGTCTAGAGCCGCATCAAGAGCCGGACAACGCTCGTCGTTGCCGGACCGGGTGGTTCTTTTGTAGGAGCGCACTTGTGCGCGACCAGCCTACGAAGCGGTACATCCCAGCCCTGCGGTCGCGCACAAGTGCGCTCCTACAAGGGTGCGCACGCCTTGGGTCGCAGATTGAGAGTGATGGGCGGCCTTTTCTTTGTGGGAGCGCACCCTGTGCGCGACAAACCTACGGAGCGGTACACCCCGGGGTGACGGTCGCGCACAAGTGCGCTCCTACAAGGGTGCGCAGGCCTTGGGTCGCAGATTGAGAGTGATGGGCGGCCATTTTGTGGGAGCGCACCCTGTGCGCGACAAACCTACAGAGCGGTACACCCCGGCGTGGCTGTCGCGCACWGGGTGCGCTCCCACAGACAAGCAGGCGCGGCGGTGGTTGATGGACTGAGGCTGGGGGAGGCTCTGCTTCAAGGCCTCTTGTTCGGCACCGCACACACATCCCGCACAAAAAAAGGCCGGGGCCCCTTGCGGAGCCCCGGCAACGTGTTGCGGGGAGGTGTTACAGGTTTGCGTGTTGCTTAGAACGTCTGGTTGTACTGCAGGTAGATGTAGCGACCCAGGTCCAGCGTCGGATCGACCGAGCCCGACGAGTTGTAGCCCAGCACGTAGGCGTTGACGGTGTTCGGCGGGTGCTTGTCGAAGATGTCACGCATGCCGAACGCGATCGTGCCCTTCCACGGCAGGGTGTAACGGACCTGCGCGTCGTTGAACACGGTGGCGCCCATGCGGTTGGCACCGGTGCCGTAGCCCCAGTTCACGCTGGTGTAGTTGGGCATGTTGCAGTGGATGGTGTCGCTGAAGCACTGGTCCAGGAACGCGCCGTAGTAGCGGATGCCCCAGGTAGCGCCCCAGTTGCCCAGGTTCCAGTCCAGGCCCAGGTTCGCGCGCCAGTGGTTGTAACCGTACTGGCCGGCGTAGTTGACCACCGGAGCATTGGTGGCGCTGACCTGGTTCCAATCGTCGAGGTAATTCACGTTCATGTTGAACACGAACTTGCCGAACGAGAACGCGGGCAGTCGATAGTTCACGCCCATGTTGTAGCCGGTGGTCTCGATCCAGCCCAGGTTGGCGTTGCCGCGGTTGAGGTTGATCACCTGGCCGTTGGCATCACGCTGGAACGCCGAGCAGAACTCCTGCACCGAGTACTGATAGCACTGGTCCAACACGTAGTTGGCGTCGATCGGCGTGATGACGTTGGTGATCTTGATGTCGTAGTAGTCCAGCGTCATGTCCAGGCCGTCCACATAGTGCGGGCTGTACACGAGGCCGAGCGTGCGGGTGGTGCTGTGTTCCGGCTGCAGGTACTGGTTGCCGGCGCCGGCGACGAACGGCGTGGTGCCCTGCTGATTCGGGCCCTTCACCGCATTGCCGGCAGTATCCAACTGGTGGAAGTTGGTCGGCGACAGACCGGCGGCCGCACAGTTCTTGGCCACGGACGGGTTGCTGAGGCTGCCGAAGTTGACGTCGCAGGGATCGGTGTACTGATCGAAGGTCTGCGAACCGCCGCCGAACAAGTCGCCCAGCGTCGGCGCACGGAAGCCCTTGGCGAACGTGCCGCGCACCATCAGGTCATCGAACGGCGACCAGGTGAAGCTGTACTTGTTGTTGGTGGTGCTGCCGAAGTTGCTGTAGTGCGAATAGCGGCTGGCGACGTCCACGGCCAGCGACTTGGCGCCCGGGAGATCCTTCAACAGCGGCGCATTGAGCTCGAGGTAGGCTTCGTTGGTGGTGTACGAACCATTGGTCGGACCGGCGGCAAGGTCGGTGGTGTAACCGGCGCTGGCCATTTCATCGGGCTGGTCGTAACCGCTGACGCCGCGATGTTCGATACCGGCTGCAATGCTGAAGGTGCCGGCCGGCAGCTCGAACAAACCGCCCGTGATGTTGGCGGTGAAGTCCTTGTTGATGCTCTGATCCGTGGCGTGCTCGCGCGCCATGATGTAGTTGAGCACTTGCTTGTTCGACGCGCTCGGGCCGCCGAGGATGTTGAACGGCGTGCACTGGTTGAGCGCGATCGGGTTGGCGGCGGTACCGCACTGCACGACGCCGCTGGCGTTGAGGAACGACGGGCCCAGCGCCTGCTGCAGGTTGAGCAGGTTGATGTTGCCGGTGTTGGTGGTGTCGACGTCGTACTTGTTGTAGCCGAAGCCAGCATCCCAGTTCCACGCATGGCTGAGGAAGTCGAAGCTGCCTTCAAAGCCGGCATCGAAATGCAGCGACTTGGCGCTTTCGCTGCTCACGCGCGGCAGCTCGGTGATGCGGCGCGCGTACGACAGGTCGTTGCCCGGCAGCGGGTTGTAATAGCTCTCGCCGCTCAGGTACACCGGGAAGTTCGGCTGGCTGGTGCTGGTGAGCGGATAGCCGGCGACCTGAGTCGACGAATTGCGCTCGGCGTACATGCCGGTGGCCTTGAACGTCACGTTGTCCGAAAGGTTGTAGCTGCCTTCGGTGAAGATGGACTTCAGCTCGGTCGGCAGCTGCTCCATCATCTGGTTGGTGGCGTTGAAGTAATCGTTGTCCTGCACGCCATCATGGTAGTTGTTGATGTTGCGCGAGTCGGCGCCCACGCCGATGTGGTTCGGATCACCCGTGTGGTTCAGCACATAGGTGTCGCCGTCGTTGGGGTTGGTGAAGCGACCCCACGGGCCCGTACCGCTGTAACCGGCCGTGCGGTCGAAATCACCATAGGTGTACTTGGTGAAGTCGCGATCCTTCGCCCAGATGGCGCTGGTCTTGTTGTACGTCGCGGCAAACACGATCGACGACTTGTCCGTGGTGGTGCCCACGGTGAACGAGTAGGCCTGCTGCGTGCCGTCGTTGTTGCCGCCTTCGTTCTGGCCGACCGAACCGCTCACGGCGGCGCCGTTGAAGCGATCCTTGAGAATGATGTTGACCACGCCGGCGATAGCGTCGGAGCCGTAGATCGAAGAGGCACCATCCTTGAGGATTTCGATGCGTTCGATCAGTGCCACCGGAATGGTGGACACGTCGGTGTAGCCATTGAGGCTGGTCATCCAGCGCTTGCCGTTCACCAGCACCAGCGTGCGGTTCTCGCCGAGGTTGTACAGGTTGACGTACTGGCCGCCTTCCTCGGTGTTGCTGGTCAGCACGGCGGCCTTGGAGAAGGTCGGCTGGCCGGTGATGGTGAGGTTCTGCAGGATGTCGCCGACGCTGGTCAGGCCGGTCTTCTGGATGTCGGCCTGCGTCATGGTGATGACGGGCTGTGCGGTTTCCACGTCCACGCTGCGAATGCGCGAACCGGTGACGGTGATGGTTTCGAGCTTCTTGGCCGAATCCGGCGTGGCGTTGCTGCTGCCGGTGTCCTGAGCGAATACGCTGCCTGCGGCGGCCAGGGCACCCACGGCCAGGCCCAGCCGGATAGCGGTTGCCAGTTTGCTGTTTCCAAAATGCTTCACGTTTTGACTCCCCTAACGACGTGATCAAAGAAGGTGGCAAGCCAGGCGTCGTCCTGGCTTTGCTTAGGCGTGCAGGTCCCCGCGGCACTGTCCTGAAGACAGTTCCGTCAGCCTCTGAACCGAGCTCAAAACCGCAGGTCCCCCCTGCCGCCCTTCATCGAACTTAGACAACTGGATCACAAAAAGTCAACGATTTTTGTCAGCCATGTGTAAGTTTCAGAAAAAACAAATGCTTAGACAGCCGTCACAGCCACGCTTAGCTGAACAAGAACGATCAAATGCGCCTTTCCGGGCATTTGCTGTCTACTAACTTACAATAACGAACGCCGGCGTATGGCGTGGCGACAGGCAGGAGGGGGTGATGACTAACGCCAACCTTTCGCTCAATGAATTTTCTCTAACTCATTTGCTTATTTTTTAGACAGTCTCAGAGTCAATGGGTACGCAGCTTCACCGAGCTCTTTTGAGCCAAGTGCCGATCCCTGAGAGGGCGGAAAGCGCACCCGTGCACGCCCGCCCCTAAACCCTGCCGGCGAGCCCGATCGCCAGGCGTCCAGTCACCCGCCGTGCCGCAAGGGGCCGCTAGATCATCGCCACGACGAAGTCGAGCCAACGCTTGGCGCTGGCGGCGCGATGCGCGGGTGGTGCTAAGTTGCGCCATCTTCCATTCGCTCACCGGAGCACTTCATGTCTCGCGCCCCTTCCGCCGCGTCTGCGGCTGCTATGCGTCGCAGGTTTTCGCAGCTTGCTCTGGCCGTGGCCTGCGCGCTGGGCGCGAGTGTGGCGGTGGCAGAGCAGACGCGTACCGACGATGTGCCCGCCCCGCAGGACAGCAAGTATCCAGGCACGGTGACGCTGCATGTGGACGCGAGCGACACGACGCAGGGCATCTTCCGCGTGCACGAAAGCTTGCCGGTGAAAGCAGGCGCACTGACGTTGCTCTACCCGCAGTGGATCCCGGGCGACCACTCGCCGACTGGTCCGATCAACATGCTCGCCGGCCTCAAGCTCAGCGCCAACGGCAAGCCGATCATGTGGAAGCGCGACAAGTACAACGTCTACGCCTTCCATCTGGACGTGCCCGAGGGTGTGTCGTCGCTCGATGTGGATTTCCAGTACCTGTCCGGCCGCACCGACAGCGAAGGTTTCGAGATCACCGACCGCATGATGGACATGGAGTGGAGCAAGGTCTCGCTCTATCCGGCCGGCTACTACACGCGCGGCATCACGTATGCGCCCAGCGTGACGCTGCCGCACGACTGGCAGCTGGGCACGGCGCTGGAAACCGCATCGAAGTCCGGCGACACCGTCACTTTCAAGCCGGTGACCTTCAACAACCTGGTTGATTCGCCGATCTACGCGGGACGCTACTTCGAGCGCGTTGACCTGACCCAGGCCGGCGACGCGCCGGTGTATCTGGATGTGTTTGCCGATGCGCCGAAATACCTGGAGATGTCAAAGGAACAAGTACAGGTGCACCGCGCGCTGGTCACCCAGGCGCTGAAGCTGTTCGGTTCGCATCACTACGATCACTACGATTTCCTGTTCTCGCTGTCGGACACGCTGGGCGGCAATGGCACCGAGCATCACCAGTCCAGCGAAGACGGCCTCGGCGCCGACTACTTCACCGCCTGGAAGGATGCCGCGCCCGATCGCGACCTGCTCGCGCACGAATACGTGCATTCGTGGAACGGCAAGTTCCGCCGCCCCGAAGATTTGTGGACGCCGAACTTCAACGTGCCCATGGGCGATTCGCTGCTGTGGGTGTACGAGGGCCAGACCCAATACTGGGGCTACGTGCTGACCGCGCGTTCGGGCATATGGTCGGCGCAGCAATTCCGCGACGCACTGGCCATGACGGCCGCCAACTACGAACGCAACCGCGTCGGCTTCCAGTGGCGTACGCTGGAAGACACCACCAACGACCCCACTGCCGCGCGTCGCTCCGGCCTGCCGTTCCGCAGCTGGCAGATGAGCGAGGAGTACTACAGCGGCGGCCAGATGATGTGGCTGGAAGTGGACGCCAAGCTGCGCGCACTCACCCAGGACCACAAATCGCTGGACGACTTCGCCCGCGCGTTCTTCGGCGTCGACAACGGCAGCTACGTCACCAGGACCTATACCTTCGACGACGTGGTCGCCGCACTCAATGGCGTGGCGCCGTACGACTGGGCGACCTTCCTGCGCGCCCACGTGGACACACTCAATCCGCCGCTCCAGGACGGCCTGGCGGCCACCGGCTGGAAGCTCGTCTATACGGACAAGGAGAGCGACTACGAGGCGCAATACAACAGCCGCTCGCAACCCTCGCGCCACCTCTACAACTTCGCCTGGTCCATCGGCCTGACCATCAACGACAAAGGCGAAGTCAACGATGTGCGCTGGAACGGCCCCGCCTTCAAGGCCGGCATCAGCACCGGCGCCACCGTCGTTGCGGTGAACGGGCAGGACTATTCGAAAGACTTGCTGAAAGACGCCATCACCGCGGCCAAGGGCAGCAAGACGCCGATCCAGCTGCTGCTGAAATATCAGGGCGGTTACCGCACCGTCGCGCTCGATTACCACGACGGCCTGCAGTACCCGCATCTCGTACGCATCGAAGGCAAGCCCGATTACCTCAGCGAAATCATTGCGCCGCGCAAGTAAGCATTGACGGGGCGTCTGGAAGGCCAGACGCCCCGGGCCCGCATCGACACCCATGTCGGAGGTACTTCTTGGCCCGCATCAACCTGCCCTGCGAGCGCGGACGCTCGATCGAACTGGACACGGCGCGCACGGCGCTGGCCTGCATCGACTTCCAGGCTGATTTCGTCTTGCCTGAGGGCCGCGCGGGGGCCTTGGGATTGCCTGTCGAGGCACTGGTGGCGGCGATACCGGCTGCACAGCGCGCACTGTCGGCGGCGCGCGAAGCCGGCATGCTCGTGTTCTTTACCCGTGAGTGCTACGCGCCTGACCTGTCCGACCTCAATCAGTTTCGCCGCCAGAACGACCTGGTCATCGGTTCGCCCGGGCCCTTGGGCCGCTTCCTGGTGAAGGGAGAGAAAGGGACGGAGATCATTGCAGACCTGCGCCCGGCGGATCGGGAGCCCGTGATCGACAAGGCGGGCTTCAGCGCCTTCCACCAGACAACGCTCGATACCGTACTGCGCGTACGCGGCATCGATACGCTGCTGCTCATGGGCTATACAACCCAATGCTGCGTCGCCTCGACGCTGCGCCAGGCCGTCGACCTGGGCTATGCCTGTGTTCTTCTGCAGGACGCCTGTGCAGCCTATGACCCTGCCGATCACGAAGCCACCGTGCGCGTCATGTACAGCGAGGGCGACAACTTTGGTTGGGTAACTGATACACAGCGCCTGGCCACGGCGTTGCACTCGTCCAGGCATTGAGCCGGGCGTATCTGCTCGCCCGCCTCTCTGTATCCGTGCCACCGCATGGTTGTCGCATGCGATACATGGAGGTTCTCTCCAGAGGACTGACATCGAACAACGCTGGCGGCTATCGCTAGCTCTTGAAGACGATCATCTTCTCGGCCGTCATCTCGTGCATGGTGTAGGGAATGCCGCCGATGCCATGCCCCGATACATGGCGGCCCGCGAATGGCATCCAGTCGACGCGAAAGGCCGTGTGGTCGTTGATCATCACGGCTGATGCATCCAGACGCTCGGCAGCTTCGAACGCGGATGCCAGCTCCCGCGTGAAAATGCTCGACTGGAAAGCCACGGGAAGCGAGTTCGCGGCTGTAATGGCCTCGTCCAGCGTGCGAAACGGATAGACGCAGGTAAGCGGGCCGAAGACCTCCAGCGTGGACACCTTGGCGTCTTTGGGCGGATCAACCAGGATGGATGGCTTCAACGTCGTTTCGCTGATACGGCCACCTCCAATCAAACGACTGCCGGCCGCCACCGCTTCGTCGATCCAGCTCTGCACGCGATCCGATTCTGCCGGCAAGATGAGCGGCCCCACTTCTGTTTGCGGCAACACCGGATCACCGACGTTCAAAGACGCCACCCGGCGAGCGAACCGATCGAGAAATTCCTGCTGAATGTCCTCATGGACGTAGATGCGCTGGACGGATACGCAAACCTGGCCAGCATGGTAGTAACCGCCCTTGGCAATGGGCTCGATGATCTTGTCGAGGTCCGCGCTCCTGTCGACGATCACGGGGGCCGCGCCACCGTGCTCGAGCGCACAGCGGGCGCCGGGAGCGAGCTTCGAGCGAAGATACCAGCCGACGCGCGCGGACCCGATGAAGCTGAGAAATGCCACTCGGGAATCGGTTGCAAGCGCTTCGGCGAGCTCGCGTTCCTCGGGCAGGAAGGTTTGCACCCAACCCTCCGGCATGCCGGCCTCGTGCACCAGCTTGACCAGATCCAGACAGCTGAGGGGCGTGGTCGTCGCAGGCTTGACGATAACGGGGCAGCCCGTCGCAATCGCCGGCGCCACCTGGTGAACAATCAGATTCAGCGGATGGTTGAAGGCTGAAATGGCAGCGACTACCCCGATGGGTTCTTCAATCGTCCACGCCCGGCGATGGTCACTGGACTTGGTGATGCCCATGGGAATCTCGCGACCTGCACTGGTTCGGAGGATCTCTGCGGCATTTCGAACGCCATCGATGGCGCGATCAGTCTCCACCAGCGCATCCGCGTAAGGCTTGCCGCCCTCACGCGCGATCTGTTTGCCAAAGTACTCGCGCTTGCCCTCCATGAGCGTTGCGAGCTTTCGCAGAATCTCGATACGTTCATACGGTTTGAGCCAGCTGGACCGGTCCTTGAACAACCGGTACGCCGTGGCAAGCTTCGCCTCCAGAGCCTCGGCGTCATCGCTCGGCAGCTCAGTCATCAGTTGGCGATCAAACGCCTGCACGACCTTGATCATTTCATCCTCCTCGTCGTTCGATATGGCGAGCGCGTGGTAATGGCTTCACCGGAGCGCAGCTCTGTAACGTTACTAGTGCCTTGGCGAAGGCGAGGTGAGAAGCGACGGGCGAATTGCCAGCTTGCGGGTGGTCATGCCATCCCCATGAATTGCTGCAGCGTGGCCGGCAGGCGCGCAGGGGCCGTTGGCTCCTATCCGGCACGTTTGGCGAAGAGTTTTGACATCCGGTTGACAGCGCTCCCAGGTAGCGATCGAACCGGTGAGACTTACTTGGCCCTTTGGATTGAGCGTTGTCCAGGTGCGACAAACATCGCCGGGCCATTTCCGAAGAAGATCGCTCGCTGCGTTTTGGTGGGCGCTATCATCACCGCGCCCATAACCAGTGTCAGGCGCAAGCAACATGAAATTCAGTGATCTTGAAAAATCGGCGCTACAGCTAAACGAGCTCTACGAGCAGCTTGAGATCAAAAGGTATGGTCGCATCTGGACCACGGGAGAACTAGCGCTTGGTTTTGTAGGGGACGTCGGCGACCTGGCAAAACTGATCCAGGCAAACGCTGGTATCCGAGACATCGATGACTGTAAAGCTAAGCTTGGTCATGAATTGTCGGATTGTCTATGGTCGATTATTGTTCTTGCAAACAAGTGTGGCGTCGATTTAGAGGGGGAGTTTGTCAGAAACACCAGAGAGCTGATCGAGCACGTTTCTGGCGAGCTGGGCACACAAGTGTAGGTTCCACGGCGACGTACTCGGTGTCGCTTTGTGACACTAGGCGCGCGTGAAAGCGGGCGTTAGGTGCCATGCCAAAGACGGCGGCGGACTATCGAGGGTGCTTCCGACCCGAAACGAACGTGCCTGACAGGTGCCGCCTGACAGGGTCAGGCTGCGGCGTCCGGTGTTTTGTCATGGCCTCTGGTATACGGAAAGCAGGCGCACCCAGCGCGTCCTGAAACGATCGACGACCAGCCCGGCGTGTGTCCGGATTTGCAGCAGTTGTCGGCGCAACGCAGGCGGTGGAGTCAACGTATAGCCGAGTTTTCCCGCATCGTTGGCCAGGATCGCGCTCAATCGCTCGCGCTCGCGCCTGGTCAGCGAATTGAACTCGACATCACCCGGCCGGCGATCCAGTTTTCCGGCGACCTTGTTGCTGTCAAAAGAGCTGTTGCTCGGGGTGGGAATGCCGTTCGCGGTTGGCTGGGTCATGATGGGCAGCGGCTGGATCCCCAGGAACGAGGCCATCCGTTCAACGCCGCTTGCGGTGTCCTCGAGCAGGTCCTCATAGCGAACCAGCAGGTACGAGTCCGATGCAGGTTGAGCGGAGCGAGTGGCCGCCTCGCGGTACGACAAGCGCATTTGTCGCAGGACCAGCGTCTCTTCGCTCGAAGGGAGGCCCGAATCTCGCAGGGCCTTACAGCTCGACGCATAGACCGCGAAAGGATGGCGGACGACGTGGAGCATTCTCGCCTCGGGAAATTCCGCCATCAGACGCGCCAGGAAACGCTCGTTGGTAGGCGTTTTTTCAACCCACCGCTGCAAGGGTGAGTCAGCATCAAGCCCGGTCGTGCAATGCGTGTACGCAAGCGCGATCGCGACCAGCGGCCATGAGGTTGTGCGAGGCCCGAGCCGCGTTTTGACCAAGGGCCACCAAGCCCGCAAGGCGCGACCGAATTCAACATAAGGTGAGCCTTCTGCCGACGAGCGGCCCAGCAGCCAGTACGGCTGCTGGTTGATGGGATTGGCGAGTCTGCGCAACCACTCGCAGCCGAGGAATGGCAGCCAGCTATCGGGCTCCAGTCGCTTCAGATGCCACGCGAAATTCGTGAGCATGGTGCCTTCGGCGGGAAGCACCGAGAGGGCTGGGTGGTGGTCGAGCAAATCGCGTACCAGCGTGGTGCCGCTTCGGCGCGAGCCAAGAACGAACACGGGCCGACGCGCGATGGCGAGCCCTCGCTCGATCTCGCCCGTCGTGAGCATCCGGGGACCGGCCGACTCGCTGACGGACCACACGGCTTGGGACCAGGCCATGGCTGCCTGACGCACGGCACCCAGATTGGTGACGCGCGGCCTTTGCAGCCGCTGATCGAGCTGCGCCTCCAGATCGACAATATTCAAGAACTCGCGATTCATTTCACCCGCTCTGTGCGATGCGTACAGTCGAAACTTCGAAAGCGCTCTTTTGCGCCGAAGCCTTGCCGCAAGAGGACGCACGAATCAGCACAGCGCGTACCATGGTCGTATCCCGTTCGGGCGAATCGAGAACGCCGACCCCATAGTGCTGCGACGGCACGTGCGCCCGGTGCCGATACCCTGGCGGCGGCGTTCCACGTCCAATGATGATGGTGAGTGCGTCCGGGCGTCCCTTTGGTTGCCTTAGGTGCCAAAGCCGCCGCAACACCGGCTGCAGCCAGGCAGAAGGCCTCCAGCCTCGGCGAGCGCGGCCCGCAGCGCTTCCATGCTTGAGTGCTTCCAGATGCTTTCAAGGCCGGCGTCTCGCACATTGGCGATCGGAAACCGATAGCACCGCCCGTGTACAGGCACCGACTCGCCATCGGCATCGATCATCAGGATGCGAAAGGCGTCGTGGCAACGGCGGCCAATGAATTGCGAGGGGTGACGATAGTAGATGTCGAGGTCGGCCTCGCTCGTGCGATCGGGCTGGATCGTGACGGAGAACGGCCAAGTCGTGGCCTTGATGTCGGCCAGCTCGTCGGCCAGACGGGCGATGTCGATCGTCGTGGGATCGGATTCGAAGCTGTTGGAGGCCGTGGCAGGATAGGTCGCGCCATAGAGCGCATTGTGTTCATTGGCCAGTTCGGGCGTCACGAAGTTGTTGTGGATCAGCCCAACCTGTTTCAGTGGCAGATCACTGATGTCGGCAAGAAAGGTCTTGAGGTGACCGAAGTTGTATTCGCTGATCGTGCAGAAGACGGATATTTCGAGAACCACGTGTCTGGGCCGCGGTCCCGCCATGAGGGGTGCTTCGAGAACTGGCAGGCTGAGTGCGGACATGGCGCGTGGATTTCCCGTGGTGATCATGTTTGCCACTTTCGGCATAAGCTCGAGGCACAAACACGCCTCCCCGGGTGTATGGGCTGCATGGCGACGATTTGGTTTACCGCCGCCGTGGCGGGGCTCTGTCACATAGCCGACACAACGCTGATCAATCGATGGCAGGGCTAATGGGTGGCGGCGACGAATGACACGATTGAGGCGTGCGTCGATCCAGCCGCAATGCCGGCCGGACAAACAGCACAGTTCGCCCTGCCGGTCGGGCAGTACCTCCGGCGGCGCGCACTCCGAGGTACCTGTCGGCCCATTGCCCTCGCTACACCAGACGCTGGATCGAGATAGCATTTCAGCAAAGAGAGGCGAAATGGCCAGCGCAATTTTTGACCAACTTTTGAGTCCGTCCACCATGCTGGATGGCGAAAAAGCCCTTCTTGCCATGGGAGGAGAGGCAGTCCCGTTACTGCGTGATCTTCTGGACGGAACTGCCAGGAATGAGTTTGGCGTTCCTTACCGAAACCTTGGCTTGCCTCTTCGCTGTGCACTGGAAGTGGCCCTTCGACTAGGCCCTCGGGCTCGGGCATTGGAGCCTCTTCTGGCGATGGAACTTCGTGCTGGTAGCGCGACGGCTGCCAGGGCTCTGGCAGCCATGGGAGATGCCGGTACCGAGACGATTGAGGCTCTGGCCATCTGTCTGGATCCCCCCGCGCCTTCTGACTTCGATCTACCCATCGAGGCCGGCGTCGCTCTAATACGACTGGGCGCAACTGAGCACGCTCTCGTACTGCGCATGGTAGAAACGTCCCGGCGAGCGAGCTCTAGTTGGTCGCTCGCTCGTCAATGGGGCGCGAGATGGGAATCCGTATCTTCTGGTTAGGGTCTGCTTTCGACCCATGGCAGGCATTCGAAAGTGTCACTCCAGGTGAAATACCGGAGAAGAAAAGGGATCAGAGTGCTTTCATCGGGTGGCTGGAAGAAATGAGGGCACATGCGTGCCCCTGGCGGCCTTTACTGTTAGGACAAAACGGAGGGGAAGTTGAAAAGTCTGCTCGCGTGTATATGTGCCGTCGTTCTAGCCGCTTGTACGGCTCAGACAAGAACAAACGATCCTGCAAATTCCCCGCCATCGATCCAGCAGGCGGCGGTGCGCACCTACTCGCAGGACGAGCTGGTGTCCTTGGCATCAACGTCCACGGATAGCCCAGTCAAGAGCTGTGTGGACGTGGCGCTTCGCTACAACGAAGGCCTTATGGCGCTGCGCCTGGCCAAAACCCCGCCGGACAAGGTGCACGAATACATGATGCATGGGGCCGAGGGCGCACATCTGAAGGAACAGAAGGAGCGCGAATTTTCCCTGTGGGCATCGCACGCCGAACTGGGCTCGATTGACCAGAGTCACTTCGACTACTGCTTGTCCATCCAGCACGCCGCGACGCAATCGCAGGCGCTTGAGCGCACCTGTTTCAGCATGATGGGCCCGGCGGCATTGGCCCACCTTCACAGGAAGGCAGGCATTGCCACGACGGCAACCCTTCCGCGAGAGGTCGAGGCCTATGGCAGGCAACTCGACAAAGCGTACCTCGCCGGCATCGTGGACCAGGTTTATGCCTTCACCAGCGAGGACGACCAGTACAGGTTTCAGCAGGGCCTGTTTGCTGGCTGCCTTAAGCAGGTAGGTCGTGGTTCGTCGGGAAGCGGGGCCGCAGGCTCGTAGTTCCAGAGGCTTTGAGAAAGGGGCGCAGGTGGTTGAGCCAGGCCAACCACCTCCATCTGCGTTGCTCCGCTCTCTGCTTGTTACGTGAATGCTCGCATCAGGTGCTGCACACGCCGCTGGCAGGACGCAAAAATTGCAAACAAGGAGCTGCCATGAAGCTGTTTGGATACGAAGAAGGGAGTCACGATCACCGGGCACCGTTGAGGCTTTCAGAGGCGAGCATATTGGCTAGCCCGGCCGAACTGAGAGCTATTGCCAGAGTGCTCGCCGATCTGGCGGTCGAGATGGAGGCTGATGACTTTGACCATGTGCACTTGACCGATAGGCTTCCAAGCCTAGGCGATGGCCCCGAGCTGATCGTGGCTAAGGTCAGGTGAATATGTCCGCTTGCGACCCCAAGCGGACGCCCAAAGAACATTGGCCCGGTGTCTTGTGCCCACCAGGCCAATGAGTTGACTCAGAACGAATAGGCCACCGTTGCTCCAACGCCCCAGTCCGGACTGCCATCGGTGAAGCCCTTGGTCACATACGCTTGAGCTTTCCAGCCACCGGCGAACTTGTACGCGTAGTAGCCCGTGAGTTCGTTGCGCGAGAAACTCGTATCCGAGGCCTTTTCGCGATAGTCGTAGTACGCGCCAAAACTGCTATGGGTGTCGAGCTTGTAGCTCATGCCCGCGTTGGCACCGAACACATCGTTGAGCTGGATGTACTGCGAACTGCCCAACCACGTGTAGCTCACACCGCCGAACACCGTCCAGGCACCGAAGCCCTTGTACATGTCGGCACTGAAGGTGTAGTCGTTCTTGCCGGTGCCCAGGCCCTTGTTTGCGTCGGCCGTGCCGAACTTGATCTTGCCAGTGAGATCGATGCCGAACTGCGACTCACGATTGCTATACGCCTCATAGGTCGCCGCTGCGGTGATGTCGCCCAGCCCGGATGCGGAACCAGTTGTCTCAGGGATTGGCGTGGTGCCTCCCTGCGAATTGCCCTTGCCGTGGCCGCGACCCTTCGGGTTTGTGTTCTTCACCGGACCCACGCCGGGAATGACGTTGTCGGCACCCGACACGTGGATGTACGGCACTGCGACCTTGAAGGACCAGCGATCGATGTCGTAGCCGAAGGTCACCGGCACCTGCGTGATGTCGGTGGTCTCCGACGTACCGTATTTGCCCGTGGTGTAGTCGATGCCTGCACCCACCTTGATGGTGGAGCTGTCGTCAGCGTGCGCCGCCTGCGCCATCAGGCCCAGTACGCCAAGGGCGCAAAGGGTGCCGGTGTTCTTGAGATTCATGCGTTTTTCCTAGGGCGTAGCAAAAGAAGTGCGGGAGGCCTGTCAAGGCCTCCGCACGTATCGGAGTCATGTTGGTGTGATCAGCGACCGCCGCGTTCGGGCTTGTCGGGGCGCTCGGGCTTCTCGGGCTTCTCGGGCTTGTCCGGATGATCCGGCTTATCGGGGCGATCGGCCTTGTCGGGGCGGTCGACCTTGGCGACCTTGTCGGCGTGGTTAGCCTTGTCGATCTTTTCGCCGTGCGCGATATCCGCGCTATCGGGCACCGGCCCGTGCGCCTTGGTGGCGCTCATGATGTCGCCCAGCTTGAAGCCGAGCGTCTTGGAGATATTTCCCCAGCCCTGGCCTTCGGCGCGCAGCGCCAGCACGCCAGTGAGCTGCACGGGGCCCTTGGGGCCGGCAACTGTGCCACCGTTCAATGCCGCTTCGATCTGCGCTGCCGTGGGCTGCGTGATGCCGGAGGCGGAGAGTTCGGCCTGAGCCAGCGAGAGCGCGATGTTCACGTTGCCATAGCCCAGATGGCCAGTGCTCGGCGTAAAGCTTGTTTGCACGGCCGGGGTGGTCGCCGTCGCAGGCGTCACCAGCACGATCGTGGAGCCGCTACGCAAACCGTTGACCAGTGCCTGCGCATTGCCGTTGGAGCCGGCGAAGGTTGTATAGGTACCGGCGAGTTTGACGCTCTCCTGTCCGCTGGTCGGCGTGGGTTGAGCGGCCGGTGCAGTATCGGCCATGGCCCATGTACTGCCCATGGATACGCCAATTGCAATGCTCAACGCGGTAAGTACATGCACACGATTTTTCATGGACTGCCCCTTGAAGGTGATGATTCGTTTCCCTTCGAGGCGCCCTTCGGGCACCAGATGAACTCCGCATCTGCCATGCGGTGGTGCAGCAAGAATCAGCTCACCGGACGGCCTCGGCGGCAGATACTGGCGGAGTGATCAACGCAAGAAAAGGGCGCGGATCCGCAAGTTCAGCAAAGAAGAGGAAACGCTTCAGCTGGGAGTCAAACAGCCTTTTACTTCGTGCGCCAAGTCGCATAAAACAAGGGTTTTCTTGCATCAGGCTGTATTTGTTCGACTCGCCAGATGAACAAGAAAATTCGCTGCCCGCTTAATGGTGAAGTTCATCGCATGCGCCATCGCTCGCATTTTTATGCGATGTTGTCGTTGTGTCGTACCAGCGAAAGCTCGGGACATTCACCGAATACTTCCACGCCACCGATGGAGCTCACATGAAGCGCCTACTCTCGTTCGCGATTACCGCCGTTTTGCTTGTCGGTAACAGCATGGTCTTCGCCTCGCCACAGGATCACGGCCACGGCAAGGGCAACGATGATCACTGGGACGACGGCGATCATGGTCATGGCCACAACCCCAAGGACAAAGGGCGCCACGACAACGGCAAGCACAATGGCTGGTACAAGAAAGGGGCTCGACTGCCGGACCACTACTACAGCCGCGAGTACTACGTGACCGACTATGAGCGGTATCACCTGCGTCGCCCGGATCCGGGTTATCGTTGGGTACGCGCCGATGGCGGCCAGTTCTATTTGACGCTGATCTCAAGTGGTGTCGTGATTGATATCGCCGCGGGGTTCTGAGCTATCAATGCGACGCTCGCGGGTGTCGAACAAAGTTGTGGCGAGTAGCCCGGCCATACGGAAGAAGAAAAGGTCCCTGGTGGGACCTTTTCTCTTCAACGCCTATGGCATCGGAAACGCCAGTCAAGGTTTGATTATTTCGTAGGGACCGCTTTCGATCCGAAGCGGACATCGCGCTGCTGAACAGTCTGGAGAGTAGGTCATATGAGAAAAGGGTTCTGGTTGTCGCTCTCTTTTTGCCTGCCAGGGCTAATTTTGGCGGCAACCGGTACCAATGAGGCAGTCAGGACTTCGACCCACAAATTCGCCCCTGTCACGTTCTCCCTTGGTTGTGGCCAAGCCACTCGGAACGAAGATAAGCGTGATTTGACGCGCTCCCGTCTTGCCGTGGGCTACTTTCAGCAGACCGAGTGCGTCGACGCAGCTAGGCAGTTATCAGCTGCCAAACTAGTAGCGGTGGCTATTACTGAGAACGAGAAGCTTGGTCTCTTTGAGGTCGTCCTCAAACTTGATCCGGCTAGTGCACTGAGCCTTTCCAAGCTCACCGCACACGGTAATCCGCAACAATTGGTTCTCTCGGTTAAAGGTCAAGCCGTCGTAGCGGGCCTCAACGAGGCCCCTTTTCATGGCGACAAATTCTCAATTACGGCTGACACAATTGACGATGGACGCCGGACTGCGGGTTTATTCGACGAGTAGGGGGGCTCTAGGTCCGCTTTCGACCGATGGTGTTGAAAAAGTCGTCATTTCGCCAGTGGCTCGTCGGTCCGATGATGAGTTGGTCGGTTCCCAAGTGAAGAATCGACAGGCAAACGCTCTGGCTCTGTCATGCGGGGACCACATCGATCCCTTTGGTCACTTGGTCAC
>NZ_JBFTKN010000015.1:0-113447 GCF_056395965.1 Dyella sp. 05T440 | reverse complement strand
TCGCCGCACCTTCGCGTACATCGCCATGGTATGCACCTCGTCTTCCTGCTGGGTCGGAACCCGCAGGCTAGTGAAGAACACCCTGGTCAATTTTCAGTGAGCAGAACCCCGTTTTGCTGGTCAATTTTCAACGCGCAGCAACACCTGAAACACCGCATCGCCAAGGAACGTGAATCGGTCGCCCCCAGACGCCACGCGCACGACGCTGTGCCCGGGGGTATGGCCGCCAGTGCGGCTGACGACGACCCCTGGCGCCACCTCGTACTCCATCTCGAACGGCCGCAGCTGGCTGCGGTAAACGGCGACAAACCGCTCTTCGGCCGACCGTAGCACCTCGGACATTCCGCCAAATGTGTTTCGGGAGAAATCGGGCGACTTCCAGAACTCAATCTCGGCGGCTGCCAGGTGGATCGGCACACCAGGACGCAACCGACCTTTCAGCCCTTCGCCAAGCAGGCCGCCAACATGGTCCACGTGCAGGTGAGTGATCACCACGTCGGTCACGGATGCGGGATCGATACCGGCGGCCATGAGACGGTCTGCCAATAATCCGGAGGGCGTGAACTCATCGCCTATGCCAGAGTCGATGAGCACAGTCCGATCGCCGCTGCGGGCCACGACCACATTCACTGGCCACTTGAACACGTCCGATGGGAGAAGTCTTTCGTCCAGCCAGGCCGCGAGCTCGGCCGGCTCGGCATTCGTAGCCAGCGTCTCGGGCGGCAGCGGCAGCACACCGTCACTGATCACCAAGACCTCAATGTCACCAACCTGTAGCGCGTAACGCGATGGGACCAAGGCGGCGAGACTTTGCCTATCGGGGCGAGAAGTTGAATCCAAGCTCATGCTTGTCTCCTTCCAACCGTATTGTCAGCAGACTTGTTGCCTGCACAACCGCGAGCAGAAGTTCGATTGTCGCGCCCGATCGCTATTGCCTACAAGTGTCACGTTCCCATCTTCTCCTTTGCTCGCGGCAATCACATGGTTTTCATGGCGCCGCTTGAGCGGGGCAGCGTCGAAAGAGTGCGCTACACAAGTCATTAACGCATTGCCAAAAGCTTACCCATCCAGGGCGACAAGACGATCGTGTGGCTCGGCAGGCGTCATGCCCGTCGATGTCGTTTGATGGGTCGATCAGTTGGCGTGGTGAAAATGGTGCAGACCAAGTGGGCGTTTGTCGGCCCATGCACCCCGCTCCCTTCAAAGAGGGCTGCATGTCATTTCCACCCTGGTCCCGGCCCTAGACACCGCCAACACCCCTGCGGGTGGGACAATGCCTCGCCCAAATCGAATCGAAATACAAGGGGAAGGACGCAGGAACGGGTCCAACTCACCAGATAGTGGCTGCCATGAACCCCACCGACCGCGGAGTGCTGCTTGGCTTTGGCGTCTTGCTTCTGGATTTCCTGGCGTGGCGCTTCCTGAAGCTCAGCCAGGAGTGGGCCCGTTTTGGGATACGACTGAGTCTCTTCCTGCTGCTCAGCTATGTTTTGTGGACCGCACGACTGAGTCCATTTCAAGTCGCTCCCTGGCCAGACCGAACCGTACGGCATCTCTTGGCACAAGCGGTCGAATTCCTCTGGTGGCTGCAGCTCGCGCAGATCTCGGCCGCCGTGCTTGGAAAAATCGTTCTTCCATCCGCATTGCAACGTGAGCGATTGTTCCAGGACATACTGAGGGCAATCGTCTTTGTTGCCGCAGCAGTCGCCGCGGTGGCCTATGTCCTTGAGCTTCCCGTGGGCGGGCTGCTCGCCACCTCAGGCGCCATGGCAATCATCGTCGGTCTTGCCGTCCAGAGCACATTGAGCGACGTATTTTCCGGCGTCGTGCTCAATGCGACCCAGCCGTTTCAAGTTGGCGACTCGGTAACCATCGGTGACACCCAGGGCAATGTCATCGACCGGACCTGGCGGGCCACGACGTTACTGAACAGTCGTGGCAATTATGTGCTGGTGCCAAACAGCGTGGCTGCGAAAGCCAACATCGTCAACCTGAGTCGCCCACCCCAGATTCACGGCATCACCGTGCGAATTCGTCTGTCGCCAGCCATTCGGCCTGCACTGGTGATTTCCGCCCTGGAGGACGCCATCAGCAGCACGACTGACGTCCTGGCTCATCCCGCACCCGTGGTCTCTGCGCTCGGGATACACAGAAAATTCATCGAATACGAAATTCTGGTCTACGTTGCGTCGGCCAACAAGAAGACGGGCGCGCAGAATCAGGTCATCGATCAGGTCCATCGGCATTTGAACGCCCATGGCATCTGCCTCGGGCAAGAGCAGCAAAGCGATGAGTTCACGGGCAACCCGGAGAGACTTCTACGCAACATCGAGATGTTCAAGTCCCTGAGCGCGGCACAGATCGAACAGTTGGCTGTTGCCTCCGTAAGGCAGGCGTTTTCCGCAGGAGAAATGATCTACGACGTCAGCTCTGATTGCCCGGATGACGAAAGAGCGCTTTGTATCGTGGCATCCGGAGTCGCCGTCCTGCTGGCTCCGCGCGAGGAAGGAAACATCGAGCTGCGAAGATTGGCGCCGGGTGATGCCGTTGGCCGGTCCAGCATCCTTACGGGGGTGAGTTCCGGTATCAGACTTCAGGCGCTAAGCGCTGTTTCGGTTATTCGGCTAAACAAGGATGCGGTCACTCCGCTACTTCAAGAGTTTCCAGAGCTCGCGAAATCCATGCTCAGCGACCTGCTCGCGTTTCAGGCGCAGGAAGCCGAGCTGCTGAGGGAAAGCACCCATCAGGCAAGCGAGAAGGAAGGGATATTCCAGAAGCTGATGGATGGCTTGCGGCGGCTGCATGGCGTCGCGCGGAAATAGCAGGCGATGCTCTCTCGTGATGTCGCTGATTGAGTCCTGCGGGTTTCTCGCCTTGGTTGGAATGCCGGCCGCTTCACTGACGGCAATGCCTACAACGCCTGATCGCTGCCTAGCCTGAAGGCAATGGAGGCATCCGTCGCGATCGGTTGCGGGGAATCCATGGGCGTTTCAAAGTGACCACCAAGCCGATTTCCGGAAGGGTCTTCCAGCGTGCCTCGAATGACGAGTCGATATTCACCCGGACGCCACGCCGCGCCTGGCGTGAACGTCCAGGTCGCTTCGCCTTTGCGCAATTGAGCCCTGCCTTCGACAAGTCGATCGTCAGCCCCAACCACGACCAGGTAGTCAACATCGCGACCGTCGATCGGAGCATCGAGGGTGACGACGAGAGGCTGTCGTGAACCTGGGCTCACCTGCGACAGCCGCCACGCGGACACGACCGGGCCGTTCGCGTCCACGGGGCCTATATGCCAATGCTGGATAGGGCGTCCATCGAAAGTGAGGACGATGTCGTCGCCCTCGCTCAGGATAGGGCCCCATTGTTCGCGCGCAGCCAGACCAGTCTTCACGCGCCCAGGATGCAACAGAAGAGTCAGGATCTTTCCGTCGGGCGACCACAATTCCTGCGGGAGGAACGGCTCCCGAACCGTTCGTCCGTCGGCATGTACCAGGGCGATACGCGACAGTACTTCACCTTCGACCGGCGCCTCGAAAACAACCGACAGTCGCAGAAGATTGGCGGGAACCTCGACGCCCGAGGGCTGGACGAGAGCGACCTGCGGCGTTGGCTGCCCGGCCATTGCGACTTGCCATACCGCCGCAAGGGCCAGGGCCCAGAGCAATGGTCGCCAGCGCACGGCTCTAGTCCGAAGCCTTGATGAACTCAGGCATCTCTTCATCCTTCAGCAACATGTTGACGTACTGATGCTGGGGCTTTTTGCCCTTGAAGCTGAAATCGGGAAACGTGTACTCGGAGATGTGATCCGTCAATCGGAAGCTCAGGTCTTTGCCCATGGAGACCAGTTGCAGAGCATCGCGCTGCAGGTCACGGCGAACGACAACAAATGACTTGTCGTCGAGATTGTCCAGGCGCATCACGCCAGCAAGCGGGGCCTCCCCCACATCGAGCCCGGTGATCTGCCCGTATGGGACTTGCTTCTCAATGCCGGGGCGAGCGCGTGCTGCGTCCAGCTCGGACACTGGGATGACGTCGGCTATGCGGTTGTAGTTGACAAGCATGAGGAAGTCCTTGGCCTTCCCCTGCCCGGCACTCGTGAACGAGACCATATCGGCGGGTGTATTGCCGTAGCCAAGTTCGGCCACCGTCTTCCCGCGCACGTGGGCGCCATCTTTCAGATCATCCAGCGGGATGATCACAAGCGGTGTGCACGTGTAGGCGGCAACGAGATAGGGCTTCCCGCCAAGGTTCGCGAAACTCATCGCGCGGATCGGCGCGCGCGTCTCGAGCTGGTCGTGTCCGCCATGGAAAATCTCCAGGGAGGTGATCGTCTGCTTGGCGTCGAACGGGTAATGGATACGCCGCAGCGTCGATGCGAACTCCTGGTTCGACAGTCCTGCGACGAAAAGCTCACCATCACGCCATTTCATGTCGGTGACGGTGTAGCTGCGCTCAGGACTTTGCTTCCAGAATTTCTCGTTCGCCGCCGGGGCGTCGCGAAGCGCTATTGAGGTTGAATGAGCGGCCTTCAGATCGATCCTGTGCGCTTTCTTGTCGCTAGTCACGAGAAACAGCGCCGGCGCCTTATCCGGACCGTAACTGATCGCTACGTAGACTTGCGCTGTTTTGGGACGAACCACCATGTCCTCGACGGTGACCTTTGCGCCGCCGACCTGCGGCGACAGCAGCGCCTCCAGGTCGAGGACATTGAACGTCGTCCCCACGGGTTGCGGAGACGCCGGCGCAAGCTCGATCGCGTGAACCTCCGCGGATTTCCAGTCGGCAACGAAAAGGATGTTGTCGGGCCCAGCCGCGAGTCGTGAGATCGACTTGACGTCTGCGGCGAATGCATGGGCGGTTAGGCCAAAAATGCAGGCCATGGCAATAATTGAGCGGCGCATAAAAACCCCCTCGACACGACTGTGGAATGAAATTCCGGGTGAACCGAAGTCATCGCCCGTCTTGGCTTGCTCGTTCTGCAAGAGGTGGTCGAACAACTTGGTATCTTGCGCCGATGCTAGGGAATCTCCAACGCTCGCCGCCAGGCGTTCTCAAGGAAACTCACTATTGATCAACTTGCACCAATGGCATTTCACATACCAGTAACGCCTCGGCCTTGACCGAGGCAATCGAAGGTCGGGCTCGCCAAAAACTTAAGCGAACGAGGAACCCACCGCTACACGCTTCGATGTCGTGAACCACCTGTGGAGCCACAGCCTCACCAACATGAAGGAGCACGGTACGTTTCAGCGCGCTTCATGCTGTCTTTCAGAACGCAGGATGTCTGGTGACCGAGTCGCCCATGGGTCAAGAGTCATGGCAGCGATTTTCGCGCCCGACGCATCCAACTGTTCCAGGCTGGCATCAAGTAACAGCCAGTCGCCGCGAGAGTGAGTCGGTAATGAAGCCTGCGTGCACAAAAAGAATGAAGGCATGCGCCTTCGCCTTCGGATTGATGATGGCGTTTGCAGACTCGACCCTCGCCCGCCCTCTTACGCAGTCGGATCTTGTCGAGCTGGCCCAGATCGGTGCTGCCACCGTATCGGCTGACGGACAATGGCTGGTATGGGAGCAATCCTCAGAGGACCTGCTTGCGAAGCGAACGCAACGCTCGCTGTGGCGTCTTGATCTCACACGAAGCGGCGGCAAGCCCGAGAAACTCACCACCCTTGATGACGCCGCGCCGACGGCTCCTGAGTTTGGGGCGGACGGTGCGTTGTACTTCCTGTCCGAACGGCCATCGGCGACGCCGACGATCTTTCGGGTCGCGATGGATGGCACCAGACCAACGGCCGTTTTGGCATCCGACGGCCTTGCGGGATTTCGCATCGCTCCACGGGGCGATTCCATTCTCGTCTGGGCGGATAGACGGCCGCACGCGTCATTCCTCGACGAGAAGGGCAGCGCGCCCCAAGCCATCAGCGGCGCACGGATCTTCGATCATCTTCCCATCAGGCACTGGAACCAATGGGCAGACGGCAATCGGTCCCAGTTATTCCTGATGCGTTTGCGCAGTGGACAAGTCACAGGACGAGGCTGCGCGGTTGCGCCCACGCTGGTCGGAGACGTTCCATCCAAGCCTGGCGGCGGAAAAGAGGAGACGACGTGGAGCGCGGACGGCAAAACGATCTATTTCTCACTAAGAGTTGCCGGCCGGATCGAGCCACTATCAACCAATACAGATATCTACGCCCGGCAAGCAGACTGCTCCGATGGTCCGGTCGATCTCACCGCTGCCAATGCAGCAGCGGACGAGCTGCCCACGGTGTCGCCCGACGGGCGATGGCTGGCGTGGCTCGCGGCCTCGCGTCCGGGCTATGCCGACGACAGGCGCGTGGTGTGGCTTCGTGATCTGGCAAGCGGAATGATTCATCCGCTCACCCAGGAATGGGATCGGTCGCCTGATGCCATCGTCTGGTCCGCCGATTCGAGAACGCTCTACGTGACTGCCAATGACACGCTGGACCATCCTGCGTTCAGCGTCGATGTTGAAGGCGGTGCCGTGCGGCGGCTGACCGCCTCTGGCCATTTCACGCTGATAGCGGCCGAGCCCGATCGTTCGCTGATCCTCAAGAAGGATGGCCTCACGGAGCCGCCGGATCTGTGGCGTCGAGAAGCTTCGGGAGAGCTTGAGAGGCTCACGCATATCAATGCCGAAAAACTGGCTGGAATCGACTGGCCACAGGTATTCCGTTTCACATTTATCGGCGCCAAGGGAGACGAGGTGTGGGGTCTGGCGCTACGCCCACCTGAGCTGGCTCGCGGCAAGAAAGCCCCCGTCTCGCTGGTTGTTCATGGTGGTCCGCAATCCTCGCTCGGCGACATCTGGTATGCCCGATGGCCGTTGAATCTGGCGCTCTACGCGGAACACGGTTATGGCGTGGTTTCCATCGATTTCCATGGAAGCACGGGACACGGCCAGGCGTTCACGGATGCCGTCAATCGCCATTGGGGTGATCTGCCTCTTGAGGACATCCAGCGCGGCCTGGCGGCAGCGATCGAGCGCTTCGATTTCCTCGATGGCGATCATGCCTGCGCGGTAGGCGCCTCGTACGGCGGCTACATGATGAACTGGATCGAAGGCCATTGGCCGGACCGATTCCAATGCATCGTCCAGCACGACGGCATCTTCGACGAACGCGGGATGACCTACGAGACGGACGAACTGGCCCAGGATCACTGGGACTTCGGAAACCAGCCGTACTACGTCGCCCCCGCCGACTACGAGCGCTGGAATCCCGTCAATGCCGTTGCCCATTGGCGAACGCCGCAGCTGGTGATCACTGGCGAAAAGGACTTCAGAAGCCCCAGTGGGCAAGCCGTGGCGGCGTTTACAGCGCTGCAGGAGCGAAATATTCCATCCAGGTTGATCGTATTCCCCGACGAAGGGCACTACGAAGTAATAGCGGCGGACACCATCCAGTGGTACGACGAAGTCTTTCAATGGATGGACCGGTGGACATCCAGCGCTGCGAGCGCGAATCGAAGGCAGGCCGCTCGGTGAAGTCGATCCGGTGCCACATCCGGCGGCATCGTTGGCGCCGCCCCTCCGAAGCACCGCAAGTCCCTGACACAGCAATCCTTACGACCGGCTTATTAAATCGCTTTAATAAATCTTAGCTTTACCTTACAAAATCACTTTCACAAATCTTATGATTATCTTAGCGAAAATAAATACGATTATTTGGCGAATTATCGAATAATCATTTTGTTGCCAAATTGTCATTTGCCGTCATTACGGTGTCGCCCCACGTCGCCTCTTCCCAAAATCAACAACGGGCACACCATGACACGGCATCTTTCGGCGCTATTCGGGCGCCCCCGCACCACGCTTGCTCTTTGCCTGGCCGCCGCGATCGCCTCCCCCGCATGGGCTGGCGACAACGCCACCGCCGACACCAGCGCCACCCCGCAACAGGCCAAGAGCCTCGATGCCGTACAGGTGACCGGCACCGACACGGTGACCACGATCGCCCCGTCGCAAGCCTCCATGGTGGCCACCGAGCCGCAGTCGACCATCGGCCGCGTCTACATCCAGGAAAATGTGCCGCCGACCGGCGACTACACCGACATCGCGCAGATCTCGCCGAGCGTGTACACCGTGACGCCGAACGGTTCGGGCCTGATGGAGGCGCCGGTCGTCTCCATCCGCGGCTTCCAGGACGGCCAGTACAACGTGACGTTCGATGGCATTCCGTGGATGGACTCCAACGACTTCACGCACCACTCCACCTCGTACTTCACCAACCAGCAAACCAACTCGGTGACGGTGGATCGCGGCCCGGGCACCGCCGGCACGCTTGGCAACGCCACCTTCGGCGGCACCATTTCGGTGGACTCGCTCAATCCGCAGCAGCAGTTCGGCATCAACCCGTACATCAGCCTGGGCAGCTGGGAAACGGCGATCGAAGGCGCAACGATCAATACCGGCGCCTTCACCAGCAGCGGCACCAGCGCGGTGATCAACCTGCAGAACAGCTCGTCCGATGGCTACCTCACCTTTGCCGGCCAGCGCCGCCAGACCGTGTTCGCCAAGGTGGTCCAGCCCTTGGGCGAGAACACCACGCTGACCTTCGTCGCCATGGACAACGAGCTGAACCAGTACGTGCCGTTCGGCGCCACCAAGGCACAGATCGCGGAGCACGGCAACAACTATGCGCTGAACGACGATCCGACCAGCCAGGCCTACTACCGTTACAACAAGGACGAGATCAACACCAACTTCGGTTACATCGGCCTGCACTCGGCGTTCGATGGCTGGACGATCGACAACAAGGTCTACACGTACGGCTACAACCATTTCGGTTTCAACGGCCTGGATCCGAACGGTGAAACGCCGAACGGCACGTTCTATAGCGCCACCGACGTGCCTGGCCAGCACATGCGCAACACGAACCGCTCGTGGGGCGACATCTTCCGCGTGGGCAAGGAACTGGGCCCTGGCGAATTGCGCGCCGGCGTGTGGTACGACCACCAGGACGACATCCGCTGGCTGTATGAGTTCGATGACACGATCAACCAGCTCAATCCGGTGATCGCGCCCGGCGCGTCCTCGCTGGCGCTGGCGTCGGCGGATCGGCGCATGACCGACACGCTGATCACGATCCAGCCGTTCGTCGAGTACCAGTGGAACATCACCGACAATGCGTATGTCATTGGCGGCGTGAAGTACAACAACTTCGAGCGCGATCTGAACGCAACGGTCAACCAGAAGACGGAAACGCCGCTCGACTATTCCAAGAAGTGGAATGCCACCCTGCCTTCTGCCTCTTTCCACTACAACTTCAGCTCCAACTGGACGGCTTATGCGCAGTGGGCCAAGGGTTACCTGGCGCCCAACCTCAACCTGCTGTACGTGCCCAATCCGGCGGTTTCCGATAGCGCCGTGGCACCGGAAAAGACCACCAATATCCAGCTCGGCACCACCTGGACCGACGATCGCCTGACGGTATCGGGTGATGTGTACAAGATCGACTTCAACAACTTCGTCCAGAGCCAGAAGGTCGGCGGCGTCACCGAGTTCTACAACGGCGGCGGCGTGCACTACAAAGGCCTGGAGCTGGAAGGCACCTACATGCTCGGCGCCGGCTTCAGCGTCTACGCCAACGGCTCGCTCAACCGTGCGATCCAGACCACGGACAACCAGTGGAACGCGAACACGCCGCACAAGACCGCCGCACTGGGCTTCATCTACAGCGATGGTCCCTTCTACGCATCGCTGTTCGACAAGTTCGTCGGCAAGACCTATTACACGGCCAATGCTGAAGATGACACGCCGATCGGCGGCTATGCGATCACCAACTTTGCCGCCAGCTACAAGTTCGACCCCCACATCAGCGATGTGAAGGACATCAAGATCGGCGTGCAGCTCAACAATCTGTTCAACAACACCCACATCAACGCGCTGGCTGGCGTCACGCAGGCGGATAGTACGCCGCTGTACTGGACCATTCCGGCACGCAACTTCAACTTCACCATTTCGGCTGACCTGTTCTGATGAAACGCCTTGCGCTCTTGTCGTTGATGTTGCTGATCGGCCAGCCCGCACTGGCCGATGGCGTCAGCCCGAATCGTGCTTCTATCGAACTGCCGAACCTGCTGCCGCCTCCCCCGGCAGCAGGTTCGGCTGCGGCCAGGCAGGATCTGCAGGCCGTGCTCGCCGTACAACGGTCGCGAACGACCGACGAACAGTCGGCAGCGAAAGCGGATATGGAACGCTCCGTTTTCCGTTTTGCCGACACGCTTGGCCCGGCCATGCAAGCGGCGACATTGCCGAAGACGGCCGCATTCTTTGAACGCGTCGCCGACTTCGACAAGGCCGAGGTGAAGGATGCCAAGCTTTACTGGCGACGGCCCCGTCCCCCGGTGACGTCCGACCAGGTGCACCCGCTGTCCAAGGAAAAGCCGGACGATTGGAGCTACCCGAGCGGACACGCCACCTTCGGCTATACGACGGCGATCTTGCTTGCCAACATGGTGCCGGAAAAGCGCGCGGAAATATTCGCTCGGGCCGACCTCTACGCGCAGCATCGCGTAGTGATGGGCGTGCATTTTCCAAGCGACGTGGAAGCCGGGCGCCTGGCCGGTACCGTGATCGGTGCGCAGTTGCTGCAGCAAGCCGACTGGCAGGCGGACTACCAGGCGGCGTGCGCTGAGCTTCGGGCAGCACTGCGATTGCCGCACTCGCCCCCGCAAACACCTTGATACGCACTCGAGGCAGGGAATCTAACTGGTGCTGACCAACGCGGGAAAACGCGAACGGCGCGGAGCTGGCAAACCACGCCCCCAGAGTTGACCAGCTCCGCCCCCTGTTCAGTCGGGCTCGTGGACGGAGCCCGGCGAATGGATCAAGGTCCCGCCGCGATAACTTGCCCTGATCCGCGCAGCCCTGCACTCCCTTCCCTTCCCCGGGAATCGTCGAGCTCTGCGTTGGGCCAGAAGCAGACCTGGGCGATGGTCTTGGGACCCATCATTTCGACAAAGGCTTCAGCGCTACTTGTCTTCCGAAATCGTCATGCCACCTATGCTCACGCCGAGGTCGATACCTTGGCCTGCGCCAGATAGCGCAAGCGAGACCTGGCCCTTGGTGAGCACCTGTGCCGTGCCGGATTTCACGGCGCCTGCGCTGGCATCCGCCTGTGCATAGGTGCCGAGCACATCGCCAATCTTGGTGATATCGCTGAAATTGCCGATGCCGTTATCAATGCGCGATTTGCCGGCCGTCAGTCCGCCGCCATGGCTTTCGATCTTGACCTTCATGGTCTGACCGTTCGTGCAGGTAACCACGCCGGTTCCGCTCGTGTGCTTGTAGATCACCGACCAGCCGGATAGGTTGAACCGCATGGTGCATTCCAGGTTGGCGGCACTGACGATCTGGCAGAGGGTTAGCGCGCATAACACCAAGGATGTCTGAACGAGGCGTCGACCTTTCATAGGATGACTCCGTGACTGAGAGTGAAAGTTCCGGCTATCCATCGCATGCTGGGTGACGCGACACCTGAATCCTGATGACGATCACCGGGGTGAAGATCACCGATTCTCCACGTACCCATACCGCAGCAGCAGCTCATCGTCCCGCAAAGACGCGCTGCAGAAAACCGTAGTTTTACGCAGAGTCCGGTGTGCCGGTTGATCCATGCTGCATTGGATGGCGAAGTCGCCACCGCGCACGCCATTGCCCTGGCCAAACCCGATGATCAGGCCCGGACGAGGGATTCGAGCATCGGCGACATGGCAAAGTGCCGTTGTGGAGAACGTATCGGCTTGATCCATGTCTGGCCAAGCGTTCTCTGAGCAAACGATGGTCAGGGCATGGTTACAGAGAAGAAAGCAGCAGACGCTTCGATCTGCGCATCGTCCATTTTTGATGCAACCTCGGTCATCGATCCCGGCTTGGGCGGTGCGGCTCGGGCCCTTGCCTGGAATTCGTGAATCCGTGCGATCAAGAATGTCTTTGGCTGGCCCGCAATGGACGGAAAGCGCGCGCCGTTACCTTGCCCGGATGGGCCGTGGCAACTAAAACAAGAGGGAACGCCATGCGTGCCCCCGCTTTCGGCAAGCCGCCTGCCAGCCGAAATCATCTCCGCCGAGGGAATATGCTGTGCCTGCGCAAGCGGTGGATGTTGCCCTGAAAAATACGTTGCAAGCGCGTGCATGTCGTCCTCGGAGAGCCTTTGTGCTACCGGTTGCATGACGACGCTGGTTCGAGTCCCGTCCTTGAACATCGACAGGGCGTGCGCGAGGTAGTCCGCATTCATACCGGCCAGGCGAGGCGCACCCACTGCATCGGAACCGGCCCCGCGATCGCCGTGACAGCTCACGCACAGGGCGACAGGAGGTGCCTGGGTCGCCAAGATCGCGGTGGCGGTGGACGTGGCTGATGGTCCGGCCATCGCAAGTGCTGGCAGCAAAGCGAGCAGGATGCAAAGGGTGACGACTCGACTTAGTGAGGCAGAGGGAGATTCGCCCTTGTCGTGCCGAGTGTGCGGGAACGCGAGATGTCGCCAAACATGGGGAGTAGGCATTGTTCTGCACTACATGAAAGCGGAGTGCCGACGATACACCGGCTACCTGTTTCGATGCCGCGCATGCGCATCGTTATCGTTTGTGCCTTCATCGCGCTCCCTGGAGATGCAATGTGACCAGGCAGTCGGCAGACAGTCGCCCAGCTGTTCGCATCAACTCCGGACCGGAGTTCAACGGGCTCGCGTATAGCGAAGTCTCGCTGACGCTCACGCCACGCGAGCGCAAATAGATCGTCGGATCGAATGGTGGTTGGCGATCCTGGTTCGAATACGCGCATCGCCCGCATGAAGCCATCGACCGTATCGCTCGCGAGCAAAGGTGTGACCTCATCGTGATGGGTTCCCATGGCCGCTCGGGGATGGATCGCCCTTTACTGGGTAGCGAAACCAACAAACTGCTTCTGAGTACGGAAGTGCCTGTCCTTGTGTGTCATTGAGATCGATGATGGAACGAGGACGGCAGCGCACCGCACGATGCGCCGTGGCCCGATCACGCGCGCGTCCTCGCATCATCGTCCCGCGCTCTTGTGTTCACCACGCAACAACTAACTAGCCAACGCCTTCGTCGACTCCCGCCTGCTTTCGCCAGCGTGCCGGGGTCACGCCCATGTGCAGCTTGAAGGCTCGCTGGAAGGCGGCTTCGGACTGATAACCGATGGCTTCAGCAATGGCGCCGGTGGAGGCGTTCGTCGTTCGCAGTTCGTTCGCCGATAGTGTCATGCGAATATCCGTCAGCAAGTCGCTGGCCGACATGCCGAGTTTTTCCTGGAACAGACGGACGAACGTCGCCCGCGACATATTGCACTTCTGCGCGAGCAGCGGAAGCGTCCACGGATGTCCGGGGTTGTGGAACATCGCATCCAGTGCCGGAGCAAGCCGCGGATACCCCGCCAATGCCAGCAGCCCGGCGGGCGCTTCGCCCGACGCACTGGCAAACCGCAGAGTCAGGGCAAACAAGGCAGTCGACAAGGCGTCGAGCATCGCGCGTCCACCCAGGAAATCAGCACCACTCTCGGCTTGCATGAGCGCCATGAGGCTGTGTAGCGCTGCGCCGCTTTCCTCGCCGTCCGATATTGCCGCGGCAACGCCGGTGCGCGCGATGAGGCGCGCCGGAAGATAGCGGCGCAGGAGACGCGCATGCGGGGGCGACAGCACAAAGCGTCCGCACAGCATATCCAGCCGATCGCCTCTGCCTGCGTTGTGACTGAACACGAGGTTGGCAGCAACGCGAGTCTTTGCGGGCTTGGCACGAGCTCCGCTGCCGTCGTGCAAGCTATGCGCTTCACCATGGGCCAACAGCAGGATGTCGCCAGCTTGCAGAACTTCGGGCTTCCCTCCATCGGGATCGACCAAGGATGCTGAGCCACTCAGGACGATGTGGTAGGCCATCTCCCCGCTTGCAAAAGCCGCCTGATCAATACGCCAGGGCGCTCCGTATTGGCAGCGCAAATCGAGCTGCCCGTGCACCGGCGTCACTTCCAGCAATCGGCTCAACCAATCGAGCGGTGGAGACATGGCCCATCTCCTTTGATACGTTTGAGCATATAATCAAGACGATTCGATATTAATCGTCTCATCAGTCCTTCGTAAAGTAGGTCCGTCGCACAGATCAACCCGAGCGGATGTGACGCCGCCCTGGTGGCCCGATGCACACCACGCGACTTCTGCCAACCCATCTCACGAAGGAAAAGCCATGAACGCCCTCCTCCAGCTTCTTGCCAAATCCGGCCTGTTGAAGAAAGACCTCGATTACCACCTGCTTCGTGCTGCGATGGTCGTCATCTTCGCCTGGTTCGGCTACGACAAATGGTTCCAGTCCGAGATCACGGCCCTGGCACCGCTGATCATGCACGGGCCTCTGATCTTCTGGACGATCCCGGTGCTGGGCATCCACGGCACCGCCATCCTCCTTGGCACTGCCGAATGGACGTTCGGTTCGCTGCTGCTGTTGGGCTTCTGGAACAAGAGGCTGGGTGTGTTGGGCGCGCTCGGCTCCATCGCCACTTTCATCTCCACCCTGACGATTCTGCCGTTCGTACCCGATGGCTGGGACGCTGGTGCCGGCGGTTTTCCCGCGATGGCGATGAACGCAGCCTTCCTGTTGAAGGACCTCGTGCTGCTGGTCGTATCGGTGTATCTGCTCAGGGAAGACGTGATCCGCGCGTTGAATCTTCCGCGCAAGCATTGATGGTCGCGGCCTGCTTTCGAGGTCGTACGGCGCGGGAGGCTATCGAGCCTCCCCGTTGCCGCGTGTCGAACAAATCAGGCAAAGGCATGGAGCTCACGCCGATCCCATGACTCGCTTCAACCAATCGAGTGCGCCGCCTACCGAACGAAAATCGTCAAGGCTTCGCGCGGGAATCCCGGGATAGGCGCCTGCGGCCATATCGGCGAGGGCGCGACCGGGACCCAGTTCCAGAAAGACGGTGGCGCCCGCCTCCACGCAACCCGCCAGGCATTTTTCCCATTGGATGGGATGCGATATCTGCAAAGCAAGCTTGTGGATATCGGTGCCGGCATCCAGCACGGGATCGCCATCGATGCCGCTGAAGAGACGAACCTTCGGTTGGCGTGCGGTTTGAAGATGGACGTCTGCCAGCGCGCGGTCAAAAGCGACAGAAGCGTTGGCAAGCAGATAGGTATGGGAAGGCACGTTCACGGGAATCGACGAAACCCGTAAGGCGCCATGTTGGGTGGATTCGTGCGCGATGAGGTCCAGTGCGTCCTTTTTACCGGCGAGTACCCAGGCGTTGGCGGGATTGCAAATCGCAATGGCTGCTTCGCGACCTGCGCATAATTGATCGACGCTCGCCCGATCCAATCCACGAATAAAGAGCATGCCTTCATCGCCATGGCTTTGGGCATCCATCAGGCGAGCCCGTGTGTCGATGAGGTCGAGCGTGTCGACGGCTCCTGTCAATCCCGCCACGCCCCAGGCGGCGACTTCGCCCACACTGTAGCCGGCCACGCAGCGCTGGCCCGGAAGTGCGCTATCGAGCAGCGCTGCTGCGCATAGCGCCTGGAGCGCGCATAGCAGTTGTGCCGTCCGATTGAGGTGGAGTGTCTCCTGGTCGGCTTGCTTTACCAGGGTGAGGGGATCGCTGCCGAGCTGCGCCGAGACATGCGAAAACAATGAAGCGGCTTGAGGTGCGTCGCCTGTCAGGTCGAACATGCCGGCGTGTTGACCGCCCTGCCCGGAACAAAGAATGGCCAGTGCCATGCTTTACCTCATCTCAGCGGCAGAGCGATGCGATGGCAGCTGTTCCAGTGCCATGGCGAAGACGCTCATGGCGAGTAGGTCTGCCGCACCACCCGGACTGAGTCGGCGCCGGACAAACGCGCGATGAATGCGTTCGGCACGTCCCTGCCACGCCGGATCGCCGACGCCGCCTTTGTCGAGAAACGTTTGCGCTGCTTGCTGCGCAAAACGCAGACCCTCCGCGCCGCCGCGATGCAACAGGTTGGTGTCTTCGATGGCGGCAATCAGGGCAAAGCACGCCTGTACGCGCGCCGCTTCGAGATGGCCCGGCGCAAGGCGTTGCGCATCGTGCAGTGCAGGCAGTCCAACTTCATAGATGCTGGGGAAACCTTGCGCTGCTTCCTGGCGAGCACCGCCGGCACCATAGCGCGCGCCGGCCATTTCGCCATGGCTATCGGGGAGTCTCGGACCGGCAAGGATCTCCCTGCCCCATCGACGCTTCACCACGGTGCCCAAGGCTTCACCCGCATCGACAAGGCCGGCTTCGCGCAAGCCTGCCGCCGCGCAGAGCAAGCCGACGCCAAAGATCGCGCCGCGGTGYGTGTTCACGCCACCGGTGGCAGAGAGCATGACGCGTTCGGCGCGCAAACCAATCTTGCGTAGTGTTGTCATGGAGGCATTGTGCATGCCCGCTTCGGTCAAGGCGGCAAAGTAAGGCCGCAGAGCCGATGCGCTCCGCCTGAAGGTGTCGGCGTCCATATCCACATGGCTCCCCGTATCGACATGACTCACCAGGCCAGGCTTGGGCCACGTCTCGATTTCCAGTATCAAACTGCGCTCGGCCCATGCCGCCACGCGCTCCTGGAATGATTGAACAGGCAGGCGGTCGGCCAGCAGGGCATTTGACGCGGCGGACATGCAAGCATTCATGATGCGATTCCGATGAACGATTCACGCCGACACAGGATCACGTCAGCAGCCCTCTTGAGGATCAGCTCAGGCACGCCGGAGTGCAGTTCGCGCCAGTTCACGCCGGCGCCATCGGCACGCAGAAGTTCACCATCGATTCGTACCGGAGCGTGCGAATCGATATCAGCCAGGTCCGAAAGAAACCAGCTGATCCGATTGCAATCTGGAAGCGTCCAAACGATATCGAGATCGGAGCCCGGGCTCAGATAGGTCAGCCCTGTCAGCCGCTGCCATGCCAGGCTGCCGAACACACGAGCCTCCACGCCATAGGCCCCTGCGTGAGTTGCCAGTTGCCGCAGGCTCGGTTGCCACGCAGCTGGAGCCGTATCGACGCATTCGGCCAGTGTGGGCAGCGGGGTCGTGGCAACCATATCGTCAGCGGCCATCTGTATGGCTATGCGTCGCTTGCCTGCCGAAGGCGGCAGCGGCAAGCCAAGCGGCATCCCGTCACTGTCGCCAGGCGCGGGGCGACGCACGATGAGTGGCCAGCCGCGAGCTACCCAACCGGGCAGCAACGGCTCATTCGCCAAGTCGCTACGTGACGCCAGCAACGCGTTCCACGCAGCGGAACTGACGTGAACCAGCCGGTGTCGCTGCAGCAGCGGATCAGACTGAGGCGCGTGCAAGTTCATGGACACGCCTCGCGATATCGGCAGCCTTGGGGCGACCGTTGCGTTGTGCACCAAGTTGGTCGCGGTTGTCTTCGCGCTCGGCCGGACGGGACAGTTGCGCCTGCAGTTGATCGGCGAGCGAACTGGCCGGGTCCAGCGTGACAGCCACAGCGCCCGTCTGAAACAGGTTGTCCAGACCAGGCGCAAAGACCGGCGTGGACCTGGCCTTCTCCTCAAGCACGTCGATGGACAATTTGGTCACGCGCGACATGGAAGGAAGATCCATCACCGCCGGCTCCGCACCAGGCAGCGCCAGCAGCGTGCGTGTTGCCAGCGCCGTGGCGATGAACGCCCCCGCGGCTGTATGGCCATAAAGCAGGCCGACCGTGGGGTGCCCCAGCCTGTCGGCGAGTATCAGGCACTTCGCCAGATGCGCCAGGAACTCATTGATGCCCAGCAGCTCGTCGCGCTTGCTCATGCGCTGGCTGCCGCTGTCGATCAACACCAGGATGGGCTCGTTGCCACCTGACTTGATGACTTCGATGACGTCACTGGCAAGCCTGGCGGCCTCTTCCACGCCGACAGGCGTTTGACCTTCGACGCCGATCACGGCGATCGAACCACCCTCCGGGAGACGGCCCCGCCCGGATATCAGGCCGCCCTCACGGACGACGTCGTGGCCACCAGGAAACAGCGATGCAAGAATCTTATCGAGCGTCATGACGAAGCTCCTGAAGTCGATCGGCCAGCGCAACGAATGCCTCGTAGGACATGGCGGGAATGTTTTCCGGCTCGCTCGCGCCCAATAAGCGCCAGATGTCGAGCGCATCGGCGCAAGCGCCAAAGTCGCCGATACGCTGTGCAAGGCGAGCCTGCTCCGCCTCCAGCGTGGCCAGCGTCGGCGCCGACACAAGCTCGATGAGATAGCGGGCGGCATCCCGGAAGCTGTCGATGGTGTCGTCGGCAAACACGTCCGCACCGCCGATCAGGCGCCGATGTTTGCCGCCCATGGTGCGCCATACCAGGGCGCGATCCCTGGAGTCGAATTCCTCTACGCCACGATTGGTCTCAATGACTTCCGGCCCGGAAACGCTGATGCGTCCCTGTTCCGACACCGCCAGGGCCGAACAGCAGCCTGCAATCAATCCGCCACCGCCGTAGCATCCTGCACGACCACCCACCAATCCCACCACGGGCACACCGGCGAAGCGCGCTTCCATCAAGGCGCGCATGATCTCGGCAATCGCCAGTTCACCGGCATTCGCTTCCTGCAGGCGCACACCACCGGTGTCGAACAGCATAAGCACCGGCACCGAGGCGATGTCGCGGGCGGCACGCAGCAGTCCTGTCAGTTTGGCGCCGTGTACTTCGCCAAACGCGCCGCCCATGAAACGGCCTTCCTGCGCGGCAACGAACACGGGCGCGCCATCGATCCGGCCGTGCCCTACGATCATGCCGTCGTCAAACTGCTCGGGCAGGTTGAACAGCGCCAGGTGCGGACTTGTCTCGCGCATCTCCGGGCCGATGAATTCCACGAAGCTGTTCGCGTCGAGAAGACCTTCTACACGCTGTCTGGCTGAGGCCTCGTACCAGCTATCGGTTGATACAAAGGACTGGAGTCCGAGTTTCGTATTGTCCAGGGCAAGCGTGCTCATGTGTGATCTCCTTCCAGGGCGCTGACCGCCTGCGCCAGTCGAAGAGCGACCGTGTCGGGTCGCGCGCCACCGTCGTTGACCGAGAGCTTCAGCCCTCCCGGCGAGCGGCGTTCGACGAAGTCGGAAATCACGGCCTGCCACACGTCGCCGAAACCTTCTGCTGCCGTGCGAATGTCCACTTCACACTCCCCATCGGGAAGTATGCGTTCGACCAGCACCTCCAGATTTCCGGAGGCCACCACGCCGACGATGGCCTGTCGCCTTGTGCCCTTTGCGCGCTGCTGCGCCTTGTTGCGGTAGTTGAGTGTTTCCACGATGGGTCTCCTCACCAATTTCGGAATTTGGACGGCGGTGCGTACAGATGGCCGGACCATTGCACCAGGTCCTTGATGGAGCGTGCAGCCAGCAAGCGGCGATCGGCGTCCAGGGGATCAATGCCCAGATCTTCCGGGCGCCGGATCACGCCGCGCTCCCTCAACTGCTGCACCAGCTTCTTGTCGCGCGCGCGCCCTACGTCGGTATAGCCCGCGACGCCGCGAATGGCGTGCTCCCGCTCATCATTGCTTCGGCACAGCAGAAGGTTTGCAATACCTTCCTCGGTGACGATGTGGGTCACGTCGTCGCCATAGACCATGACGGGCGCCAGTTCCAGGTCGAGCTTTGCAGCCAGTTTCAAGGCGTCCAGTTGCTCCACGAACATGGGGGCGTTCTTCTCGCCAAAGGTCTCGCCAATCTGCACGACCAGCTTTCGACCACGACGCAACGGAGCAGGACTATCGGGATCGGCTTCCTTGCCCGCCTGCAACCAGGGCTGGCTGGGATGACGCCGGCCGCGTGCGTCGCTACCCATGTTGGGAGCGCCGCCAAAGCCCGCCACACGGTCAGCGGTGACCGTGGAGGAATTGCCATGCAAGTCGATCTGCAGCGTGGAACCGATGAACATGTCGCAGGCATACAAGCCGGCGGTCTGGCTCATGGCGCGATTGGAGCGCAGGGAGCCATCAGGGCCCGTGAAGAACACGTCGAGCCGCGCCTGGATATAGCCATCCATACCCACTTCCGAGCCAAAGCTGTGGATTTGCCGCACCCAGCCCGATTCGATCGCGGGGATCAAGGTGGGGTGCGGATTGAGCGCCCAGTGGCTCGCCACCTTCCCTTTCAGGCCCAGGCGTTCGCCGTAGGTGGGCAGCAACAGCTCGATGGCGGCCGTGTTGAAGCCAATGCCGTGGTTGAGGCGCTGCACGCCATAGGGCGCGTAAATGCCCTTGATGGCGAGCATCGCGGTAAGGATCTGTGTTTCAGTGATGGCGCCGGGATCGCGCGTGAACAGCGGCTCGACGTAGAACGGCTTGCCGCTTTCGATGACGAAATTCACCCAGTCGCCCGGGATATCGACACGGGGCAGCTTGTCGACAATCTCATTGACCTGCGCAATGACGATGCCGTCCTTGAACGCGGTCGCTTCAACGATGGCCGGGGTGTCCTCGGTGTTGGGCCCCGTATAGAGATTACCTTCGCGGTCGGCACTGACCGCCGCGATCAATGCCACCTGGGGCGTGAGGTCGACGTAATAACGTGCGAAAAGCTCCAGATACGTGTGTATCGCACCAAGCTCGATCTTGCCGGCAAAAAGCAATTTGGCGATGCGCTGGGACTGCGGTCCCGAATAGGCATAGTCGAGGCGCTTGGCGATACCGAGCTCGAAAAGATCCAGGTGTTCGGGAAGCACCACGCCCGATTGCACCATATGCAGGTCATGGATTCTGTCTTTGTCGACCGCAGCCAGCGCGCTCGCCAGCAGGTCGGCCTGCTTCTGGTTGTCGCCCTCAAGGCACACCCGATCGCCGGGCCGAATAACCGCCTCGAGCAAGGCCGTGGCGTCTGCTTTTGCAACCCGCTTGCCCTGCGCGTACGTCGCCCCTGCACGTAGCCTCTCATCGCGCAGGCGCTGCGCGCTGTCCCAGACGGTCATACAAAATCCTCCGCGTACTTCAATCAGAGCGTTTCCGCCGATAAGCGATGACACGGGAGTCGCGGTCAGAAGGCCCGCTGCAACATGCCTCGCATTCGATGGAAAGATCCTAACGCGCGGAACGACTGGGATTTATGAAGTTATCAGAGGGGATTCAGAGGCATCCTCAATGAGAGGCGGCGCGGGTGCAAAATCGGGGGTCAGAGTGCACATTTTTGCACGCCTTTTGGCCACGCGAGAGTTCTGGTCGCGAACTTACATCTTGCGGGCTGGACGCAAAGCTAGCTGACGTGCCGTCTCGAAGGCTGCGTCCTTGCCCATGTTCCAGTCTTCAAATCTGAGCGGCACGACGATATCCGGCTGCAGAGTCTTCACTCTGACTGGATAGAACCAGTTGAGCCAAAAGCATACGCGCCAGTTCTCGCAGGGCTGCTGGTAGTCGTGTTTCGCCGTCTGCGCGTAGACGCATACCTTGAGATTGGGCAAGCAGGCTTTACTGCCCTCGGAGAAAAAGGACAAGCGATCGCCGACGGGTTCGCCAATGATGGTGACCCGGTCGCCGCCAGCGTCTTTGACGAATGCAGCCGTCGTGATCGCAGCGGAAAACGTCTGCGAATTGGTGAGCACGAAAATGCGGCCGTCTCGCGCGATCAAGTTGGGTAGTGCATGCGCGAAGTGCCAGGTGTTGGTGTAATCGCCACCACCATCGCCGCGCAGGTCGAGTATCACGGCGCAAGGCGGGTTTGCGCGAAGCGTTGTTTCCGCCGCGTTGAGAAACGGCGCAATCCGGTGGCTGCCGACGTCCCCGATACTCTGCAGTTGCACAACCTGGGCACAGCTGCCCGCGGCGGGGAATATCCGGTAAGGGTTATCGAGATCCCGCCACGTTTGCGGCAGCTCGGCGGATTGCGGATGGTATGCGCTCCAGCCTTGCTCGGCGCCCTTGCTCAACTCGGGCGACAGCCAGGGTCCTTCCAGAGGCATGCTGTCGTCCTTGCGCTTCGAATAAGCATCCAGCGGACGCGTCACCGTTCGACCGTCGGGCAGCACGACAGTCCAGGTCGAAGCCGTGGCGGTGGCAGCGACGCCCAAACCGTAAAGCAAATCCTGCACGCTGATGTATGCCGCATCGTTTTCCTGGCGAAATGGCTCCACGCCGCCGCGAAGCGTGTCCAGTTGAAGCAAGATCTGATCGATCGGATGACCGTCGATACTCACTACGCGGCCGCCGAGCATGTCGCGATAGGCAGCCGCCGCCCGAGTTACGTAGAAACCTTCCGCAAAGCGCGTCACCCTTAGCGGAACGAGCAGCGTGCCCTGATCGGACGTTGCATCTATTCGGGAATGACCATTGTCGGCCAGCGCCATCACTTGCATTAGCGCCACGTGCAACTTGGCTGACGGCAGCGCACTTGGCAGGGCCCGCAGGGCGGCGATGCGTGCTTCCGCCTTTTGGCGGTCGGCAGGTGAAAAAGCACGATCGCGCGCTACCACTTTGGCGAAATAGTCGACATCTTGCTGCTGCGCCTCCAGTGGCGACGCCGCTGTCGGATAACTAGCGTCTGGCGCAGCGCGATGGAAATTGAAGTGCAACGCAAGAGCGAACCCGCCTGCGATCACAACGAGCGCCAAGGCCGCACTTGCAGAAATAAGGGCCACTCGTCGAAGGATTGCGCGCACTGATCACCCGTTTGTTCAGTCCGTGACGCCCAGCATCACCTACAGGTTGCATCGGCCGCCTGATAAGCCAGTAGTGCCGCAAGTCACATGGGCCTGGAGGCTTGCCATGAGCGCCCTGGCTCGCGGGGATAAAGCTGAACTGCCCGGTGGGTGACCTGATACCGCAATAACTTCCTCCAGTCGCAAGCGCAGCGCTGCCATGCAATGGCCCGCCCGATCGGCAGCGGGCCACCTCACAGTCAATGCTTCGCCAGCTTCTCCAGCGTCTTGCCCTTGCAGGCATCCGGCACGAGCACGGGGTTGCACCGTGCAGCGACGCCATCGGGCAAACCAACCTGATAGCCGTGCTCCGATGGTTCACCGGCGGGATAGTCGGTGCTGATCATCTGCGCGCCGCTGTTGATGATGGCATCGCGGCGGGTGCCGTCGTTGCGCTTGCCCTGCCCTTGTTCCGGGTCGTCCGAACGCGTGCGTACCAGGTAGCCGCGATGCACCAGTTCGTTGATCTGCGCTGCGGTGCACTCGTTGCATTCGGTGAAGGCTGCGTCCGGCGCGCCCGGCGTGGCGTTGGTGAAGATCATTCGGTCCTTCAGCACCGGATGTCCTTCGAGATAGATAGACTCCGCCTTGCGCTGGTCGAGCAGGAACACCACCTTGCCGCGTGCCTTGGTCAGTGTCGGCCAGCCGCCTTCGCGCACGGCCTCGTCCAATGTGGCGTGGCCGCCGCGCACCTGGTCGGGCGTGATGATCTCGTCGGCAGCGAAGACGGAAGCGATCTCCTTATCCAGTGCATCAAACACCGCCGGCGTGAACGGATCCGGCGTCACGCTGGGAATCTTTGCCTGCAAGGCGCCTTCTTTCGTTTCGATCAGGATAAAGATCGGTACGTGACCCGGATGCGCCTTTGACCACGTCCGCACTTCCGTGAGGCAGGCGGCGAACGGCTGGCAGGTGCTGCGCTGATCGATGTCCTGGATGTGCATCACCTTGAAACCGGGTTGATCGAACACGCCCGGCGGCGCCATCGGCGGATCATCCGGCAGGCCGGCCAGGTCGATCATGTGCGAGATCGACGGATGCGCGTACTTGCCGCCTTTAGGGTCGGCAAACACGTCCAGCTCGATCTGTCGCACGCCGTCGTCCAGCTGGCGAGTGAGCGCCGGATGGCTGTAGTCGATGGCGGCGAGCGCCTGCGGCGCTTCCGATTGCATCAGCCGCGTGGCGCTGGGCGCGAAGCCCATGTGATAGCTGTTGTGCGTGCCGATGACCTGGATCTGGTTGATGCGCAGCGCATCGTCGGCCGCAGCCGGCGACACCAGCGCCACGGCGGTCAGTGCAAACAGCGACCATGAAATGGAATGACGGAGAAGCATGTCGGACATCCTGAAATCGTGGAGAGACCGCGCCGGGTTCGCCGGCGCGATGCAGGGAATCAACGCTTGGCCGTGCAGAGCGCAAAGCCGGGATCGGACAGGGACGGCGGCGGTGTTGCGGTGCCCCAGCGTGAAGGTGTCGGCCCCATGACCAGCTTCAGCGTGCCGCCCTTGGCGATCTGGCCGTGGCGGAACCACGCGTTGTCCAGCGGCTGGCCATTGAGCGTGGCCGACTGGATGTAGCGATTGACGCTGTTCCCGTCGAGGTTGTCCGCGACGATGGTGAAGGTGTGGCCGCCACCGAGGTCGATGTCCACGCGCGGATACGACGGCGTGCCGATCAGGTACACGTCCTGCCCTGCGTTCGGATAGAAGCCCATCGACTGGAACGCGTACCAGCTGGACATCGCACCGGAATCGTCATTGCCCGGAATGCCGTCACGCGTATCCTTGAACGCCTTGTGCAAATAGGTCAGCAAGCGATCCGCCGTGCGGTCCGGGCGTCCGGCCCACAGATAGAGATCGGGTATCAGGAAACCTGGCTCGTTGGTGATGTCGAAATGCAGGCCGTCGAACAGGGCATCCAGTCGCTTGACGAAGGCTTCGTTGCCGCCGGACAGCTGCACCAACTTGCGGACGTCCTGCGGCGCGTAGAGCGAGTACGTCCACAAGTCGCCTTCGTAGTAGAAATCCGGCCAGGTGCCGCGGCGCACCAGGTATTGCGGCGCCCAGCTTCCATCCGCGTTGCGTGGACGAAGGAAACCGGTGATGCCCTCCTGTTGCCACGAGGCATCCCACAGGTTCGCCCAGTTGCCGGCATGGGACTTGTACAGCTCGGCTTCCTTCGCATGGCCGAGTCCGCAGGCCACTTCGGCGATGCCGAAATCGTCATAGGCGTATTCGACGGTGCGCGAGCCGGCGCGTTCGGTCGTCTGCGCGATGTAACCGAGCTTGTTGTACGACACCAGGCCGCCGCGCCCTTCCTTGCGTGCATTGGCGGGCGGCACCTGCGCATCCTTCACCATCGCCTTCAGCGCCGTGGCGTAGTCGATGCCGCCAAGCCCCTTGACGTAGGCATCGGCCACCAGCACGTCGGCATTGCTGCCGCCCTGCGTGCGGCCGTTGTCGTTGCCCACGCGCGCATCGGGCATGTAACCGGCATGACGATAGGTGTCGATCAGCGAGCGCAGGATGTCGCGCTGGCGATCCGGCGCGATCAGGATCAGCAGGGGCGCATCGCTGCGGAAGGTGTCCCAGATCGCCTGGAAGTCGTCGTAGTACGGCTCCTTCGAGGACCACTTCGGATTCTCGCCGGTGTGGTCCGACGGCATCATCATGGTGTGGTACAGCGCGGTATAGAACTGGCGACGCTGCGACGGTGTCGCGCCGCTGATCTCGATGCGGCCCAGCGCCTTGTTCCACTGCGCCACGGCAGCGTTGCGCACGTCGTCGAAGCGCCAGTCGCGCACCTCTTCGGTCGCGTTGCGATGCGCCTGCCCTGCACTCACAAAGGAAATGCCCACCTTCGCCTGGATCGCCTGCCCTGGCGTAACGCGATAGTCCAACGACGCGCCCAGCGGCCGGTCGCTTCCGGTGCTGGCTTTGGGCGTGGCGCTCAAGGTGTCGCCCAGCCACGTCTGTGCGCCTTGCGAAGGCGTATCGGTGATCAGGTCGACATACACGTCGTACTCGCCGCCTTCGTTCCAGCCGCCGATGTAGCGACCCACGCCGACGATCTCATTTGGTGAGACGACCGACATCTCGCCGCCGAGGAAGCGCTGCGTTTCCTCGCCCGTCCCTTTGACCAGCAGATCCAGGTCCAGCGTGATGTGTGCGTCGCCGGCCTGCGCGAACGTATAGCGATGCATGCCCACGCGACGCGTTGCAGTCAGCTCGGCTTTCACCCCGTAGCGATCCAGGTTCACCGCGTAATAGCCGGCGCTCGCCTGCTCGCCGCTGCGTGGCGAATGGATGTCCTTGGGATCAAGAGCCCCCATGACCGGCGCGACGCGGATGTTGTCGTACTTGCCGCCGCCACCGCTCAGATGCAGATGGCTGAAGCCGCGGATGTCGCCTTCGCTCTGGAAACCCTTGCGGGCGCCGAAGTCGTGGACATCGGGACCTGGCTTCACCATGCCGAACGGCGTGGTCGCGCCGACAAACACTTCGCCGAACCAGTCCTCGCCGATCAGGGGATCGACGTCCGCCGCATGATCGGCGGCCATCGCGGGAACTGCGCAAACGAGCGTGGCAAGGCCAAAGAGTGTCACGCGCAAGACCTTGCGCAGCGATGGATAGCGTTTCATCAGGATCATTTTTCGACTGTCTTCTTCGTATAAGTCAACCGGACCGCGGAGTTGCGCCCGGACAGGTCATCAGCGTCGGGTCGCGTCGCTGCGCCGTCATCGTGAGGACGCTGCGATGGCCGGACAGGTTACTCAACGAAAGTTGCAGTCTTAGATCAGGCATGCACCGGCAATCGAGGTCGCCAGCAGGCACGTTGCGCGCGCACGCAGGTGAACCAGGCCCATCGGCAGCCGATCTTCAATGTGTTCGCGGCGCCTGATAGCTCTCGCCGGGGACCAGCGTCGTGACGTAGCCCCCACTCCAGTCGCGATCAAAGATCGATGCCAAGGTGCTGGCGGCCGATTTCCCGTTCAGGCGAACCGACACGTCCACGGTGTTGTGGAAATAGCTCCACTCCCAGTTGCCCGTGCCGACGAACGATTTGTCGTCGTCTGCGACGGCATATTTGGCGTGCTCCACTCTCGCGTACGGGATGAATCCACTTGGCGATGGAGGAACACGGCTGAACTTCACCGTGATATTGGGTAACGACGCAAGACTCTTCAGGTAGGACTGCGTAGGTTCGCTGAGCGACCAGTCGCCGACGATGATCCGGACATCCACGCCCCGGGCGGCTGCGTCGCGAATGGCTGTGTCCAGATCAGACCACCAGCCTTTGGCGCCAAAATGTCTGATCGCCGACAGTGTCATGACCTGTATGCGCATGACGTGCTGGCTTGCGTTGATCATATGGATCAATGCCCCCTCTTCGCTGCTGACCCATGCCGGCATGAGTGACGGCGGACTGAAAGCAGGGAAAGCCGTGATCAGTGAAGAGTTGCCATCCTGGAGAACGACCGGATTGTCTTCGGTCGCGGGCGTGAAGCCGGGCGAAACCTGGGCCGCCTCGGCAGCCTTGGGCAAATCCGGATGGCCGGCCAATTGCCAGTCGAATTCAAAGGACGCTTCCACCGTTTTTGCGAAGCGCTCATTGCGAATACGCGCGCCTATCTCGTGGATCTGTTCAAGTGCTCGCCAGTCCCAGTTCTGGCTGCCAATGAACACCGCCTCCTCGTCGATCACCATGTATTTGGCGTGCAGCACCCCACCCGTCAATTCGTCCACGGGAAGAACGCGGATCGTGATGCCAGGTACTTGACGCAGGCGATCCACGCCCTCCTGGTTACTCTTCAGGAACGTGTGATCCACCAGCACCCGCACGGCGACACCTGCCGCAGCGCGCTCGGCAAGTGCGTTCAATACGGGCGAAAGTGCCCCGCCGCCCGGCTTGTCCGCGATGTAAAACGCGGCCACGTCGATGCTCTTGTGGGCCGAGCGGATCATCTGCAGCCATATGGCCTGCGTGCGCGGCACGCCCGGTTCACCATAGAACGTCCCCTCCGGCACGCTTTCAACGATCTGGAAGTCAGGCTCGGGAGCGCGCGGAACGGGCTTTGCGGCAACGATCGACAACGAACAGAGCCCCAAGCCCATGCATGCACAGATCAGCTTGAGCGTCGTTGACCGAACGCTTCGTGGCTTAAGGTGGACCCAGCAGAATGGCTTCTTTGTTTGAGACAGTTTCATGTGGGGACTCGTGATGCCTCGTGGGAAACGAAATGGCGGTATCGGTGCGATGTGGTTCGCCTGCGATCGCGCATTGGTGATCTTCCAATTCCTCGGCACTGCCGCGGTTGCCCTGGTCGAGCGACGCCTTGATGCTGAGCAGGATGAATCCTGGACGGCCGTCCGGCGCTCGCGCTCCGACCACGGCGAGGCCATGACGACCCATGGCGTCTCCTGCAGGGAGTGCGGCCGCCAAGGACTTGAACGGATCAACCGATAGCGATTCGCCGCCCACCCATCGGGCGTCATAGGCATGCCCCATGGGAGGCAGCGGCTGAGCCAGCTTCTGCCACTGGATGCCGATGGTGGGAAGCAAGCGTTCCAGAACCTCGTGCACATCGGTCCGCACACAGTCGATATGGATGTGGAGCTGATCCTGTGATCGTCCGTAGCGGGAATTCACCGCGAGCATCAGCTGGTCACGCGGACGAGGTCCGTGCAACGCCGCCTCCACATATCGCTTCGCGTCCCAGGCGCGCGCGAAATAGTTGGGCACGCGGTCCTTCTGCAATGCCGGATCTTCCACGCCGCTGATGCGGTCAAGCGGTATCACCAGGTACTGATAGCGCCCCTTCTGATCCTTCAGGATCGCGTAGCCACCATGAGTTCCATCGCCTGGAACTACGATGCAAGGCGATGGCGGGTGGACACGGGAGGCCGCTGCAGGCGCGCAGACTTGACCCAGCTTCTTCCAAAGTGCATTTCGGTCTTTGACGCCATCCGATTCTCGCACCTGGCCATCGGCAGTGACTTCCTGCGACAGGCTTGCCAACACCAGCCCGAGGAAAATCAGGCGCAGTCGCTTGTGCCAGGCTGCGCAGCTCATCATCGAACCCGTGGCGCAACGCCTGCCGGCCGTCCGTACCAAACGCTTGGCCGTCATGCCCGTTCGCCCCGGGCCAACAGCCACATGGACACCACGCCAGCGGCAATGCCGATGGCGGGCGCCAACCGCGCACTTCCGGTTGCCTTGAGCCACGCCGCGGGGAGGATGTCCGCCAATGCGACATACAGGATGGAGCCGGCGGCGAACGCCGCTGTCAACGCTGCTGCTCTCTCCGATGGCAACGTCGCTGCCACGGCGAGCGCCCCGGCAGGCACGGCGATGGCCATGGCGAGCGACAGAATGAAGGCGCGCCGCGGATCATAGCCATTGGAAACAAGCACGCCGGCGCTCGCCATCTCACGGGGAATCTCGTGGATCGCAATAGCGGCAAGCGCCGCATATCCGGCCGCAGGACTCGCCAAAAAAGCGCCGGCCAGGATGATCCCATCGACGCAATGGTGAATAAAATCGCTGGCGAGCGTCATCCGCGCGGCCGGCGCGATCACGCTTGCGCTGAGGCCCCGGGCACGCACCACGTTCTCGACCAAGGCGAGAAATGTCGCGCCAATCATGAAAGCGAGCATGATCTCGCTCAGGTCGTCATGTGACCCCAACGCGTGCGGCAAGAGATGCAGAAGGCTGTCGCCGATCAGCAATCCCACGGCCATGGCCTGCAGCCATGGCAGCCAGCGAGTCCGCACGCCGCCAGGCATCCAGACTACGATGCGGGAGAACAAGGACGTCGCCCCAAGCACGAGGGACGCCAGGAAGATTTCGATCAGACGAGCATGCACGGATACGTCCCGATTGGCCGTTGCTTGACGACATCCATGCCCATCAATGAGGCCATCAAATGTTATGTTATAACATCATGGTGACGCACTGGGGCGACGGATACAGCCCTGCCAGAAGTCATGGCGCGCCAGTAAGGCCATGCGATTGCGCGCCATGCCGTGAGCCCCGGTATGCAGAAATGCGCAGAAATGCCCGCCGCCAAATTCATGGTGAAGCTTCATCCCCCCTGCACAACGCATCGCTACTTCTTTTGACGGATGGCGCAGTTTGGTGCTTTCTGCGAATTCTTGAACGGTTCCGCGATACGAATCAGTGGACGCATAAACCGCCTTCATATCACTTGATGGCAGAGGTGCGCGCCATGGTTTCTCGGTACACGCGTCAATGCGTTCGCAAGTTCGTTTCGCCTCGCCCTCCTTCCACCCACGGGCGATGCACGGGGATCAATTTCATCGAGTCATTGCCGGGAACCTTGGCGATGGCTTCGTAGACTTTTGGTGCATCTGATATCCAGGAGCCGATCGTTCCATGGACAACGTGCGGGGGAATCGGCTGGGGGAAGCCATGCACGCACGTGGCGTCTATAAGCTCAGCGTCTTGGCCGCGCTGTTGGGCGTCACCGAAAGTGCCGTCAGTCGATGGCGGCACAGTGGCGCGATGACAGTGGAGAACGTCGCTTGCGCGGACGATGACTTCCTCAAGCAATGCACGGCAGCCACGCTGCCGCGCGGTCGAAGCAGGCCATGGACTGGCGTCATGAGCGCGTGAAGCCGGTCCATCCAACCCATCGCGTTCATGCCAAGGGGTTTGACCCCACTCAACATCGGCAAGGCGGTCAGCACGGTATTGGATACCACGCTGGTGACAACCCTCCCGTGGTCCGACTTTCAACGTGCCGCACTAGCCTTCCAGTCGGACGCACAAAAGACGCTGCAGGCACTTCGTGCGGATCTGCTTGATTACATGAATGAGGCTTATGCCACGGTACTGAAAGATGGTGATGAACCATAGGACAGATGGGTCATGACCCATCTCGCCGGATGCTGGCGCGTCCGGCGAGATGGAGTCGCCAAAGAGCACGATGCCATGGGTGGCACTGGGCATGTCTAGCCATGCGTGGAATCGACCCACTGACGTCGCCGTCGAAGGCGATATCTCGCGTCCTTGCAGGTCACTGGCCGGAACGGCTGTGTTTCATATCTCTGGCCAACGACTCGACATGGCCGATCCAGGCGGAAAGCAAATCGGCGTCTTCTTCCCAGAGCTCTCTCAGTTCGCTGGACTCGCCGCAGACGCGCAAGCATGCCTTCGAACCAAGCTCGGCCAGGGAGGAGAAGTCGAGTGAGGCCAGGCCTTCGCGCCAGGCTATCCGCGCTCCGGTTTCGTCATCGTCCAAGGGCTGCCCGTTCCTTGCCGACAGGATGACTGCCGCGCAAGCGAGCACTGCCTGGCCATCGTCATAGTCCACGTAGTCCACGGCAAGCGCGCGTTCGAATGCTGCTCGCATCACTGCTCGCGGGTCGGCCCGCGGAATGAGCTGTTCCTCGAGGAAATCCAAAGCGGTGTCATCGTCGAAGACTCTTGCAGCCCACGCACCCATCTGCTTCTCCTTACGTCAATAGCTGGTTGAAATGCTGCATTGGCGACACAGTCATTCCTTCAACCTGTGGCTGTCCTCGGCGGTCAGGTCCAGCCCGTAGACCTCTCGCAGCTTCTGGATGTGCTGCAGCGTCTTCGTCGAAAAGGGTTTCTTGTTCTCAAAGGCATGCAAGGCGATCCCTTCAATCAGATCACCCAATGAGATGTCCATGGTCTCGGCGAGGCTCTTGAGTACTTTCAAGATCCGCTTTTCGATGCGTACGCCTGTCTGCACGCGATCGATCTTCTTTTCGTCATTCATGGTGAATTTGTCGGTTGCCCAGATTCGAAATCAACTCTTGGCCAAGGACTTCCGGAACAGGAGGCTCCTTGGGCTGCGCTCCAGAAAAGGCTCTTCCTTGTAATCCAAGCTTCGGTAGAGGGCAACCGCGGAGACGAGATCCTGGCCGGTGTCGAACTCGATGGTCCGGGCACCCTTTCCCGCCACGAATTGTTCCGCCCGCATCATCAATGCCCGTCCCATGCCTGAGCGCCGTGCCGAAGGAACAATCCAGAGGCGATAGAGCCTGGCAAGTCCGGCTTCTGCAGCATGACTGACCACGATCATGCCCAGTACCGAGAGATCACGGATGGCGAAGATGACATGGGCCTGCTGCAGCTCCTCCGCAGAGAGTGAACCCTCCGGCTGGTCGTGGCCGCTCTGGCGAAGCTCGGCCGTCATATGCGAACTGATGCGATGAAACAGGCTGCAGTTCGCCGCCGTCTCCAGAAAATCGATCGTGTTGCTTGAGGTGATCGCGTCGTTCATTGGAGTTGCTCGATTCCGATTAGTGGGGTTGCGCGGTGGAGTGCGCAAGCATGCCGACGATCGCGTCGCGCCACTCCGGGCCCTGCGCCGTGAAGAACTGCTCGAACTCGGCGAGATACCTGGCATCGGCGTTTTTCAGCAGCGTGCGACTGCACCACACGTGCACGTGCACGGTTGCCGGGTCTCTCTGGCTCAGCGAAATGTCGTAGCGCGACACTCCCGTCGCTGGAATGAAGATGAGATAGCCGACCTTGCCCTGCGTGGGCTCGTAGCGATCCATGACCCAGGTTGCAGCGCCCCACTGCGACTTCGTCTGGAAAACGGCGCCGACTTCCTGGCCGCCACCGGCGGGGCGCACAAATTCAGGGTTCCAGTCGGGCGTCCACTCTCGCTCTTTTACCGGCCCAAAATAGGGCGCCAGCGCCGCCACGGTTCCCGGTAAGTCGAAGTCGAACTCGCGTTCTGCATACATCGATGGAGCTCCTGTATGGGATGAAGGGCTCGACACGCCGTGGATGCCGTGTGCGGCAAGCACACCGTGCCCCTCCTTCGCATCGCCTTGCGAATGCACCATCGCCACTCCCAGGCCGATCGCCAGGGACGCGGCTACAGGGCCGATCAGTATCATCTTCATGCTCATTGAAACCCCCAGCCAGGTAGGTGGCTCTCGACCACGCCGTCCGCTCATTGCAATTTAGGTACCTTGGTACCACGGTACATCATAAAGCCGAAATGACCTGCCGTGCAAGCGGGTCGCCGGGCGTGGCTCCTGCCCTCGCGGCCGAATGAACACGCACTCCACGGTCCGTTGTCAGGACAATGGCCCGCGAGTAAGTTGCATCCATGGCGCTTAAACGGATGGACAACGTAGGCATCGTGGTCGAGGACCTCGACGCGACGATCGCTTTCTTTCGCGAGCTCGGCCTCGATCTCGAGGGGCGGACCATGATCGAAGGAGCATGGGCCGGACGTGTCACGGGATTGGGCGATCAACGCGTCGAGATTGCCATGATGGGCACACCCGACGGCCACAGCCGGCTCGAGCTCTCCCGGTTTCTCGCTCCGCCAACGATCGCCGATCACCGGAACGCCCCGGTGAACGCGCTGGGCTACTTGCGCGTCATGTTCACCGTGGATGATGTCGATGAGACGCTCGAGAGGCTTCGCAAGCGTGGCGCGCAGCTTGTGGGCGACGTCGTCCAGTACAAAGACGCGTATCGCCTCTGCTACATCCGCGGTCCTGAAGGACTGCTTATTGGACTCGCCCAGGAACTTGGCTGACATCCCGGGCCCATGAACCGGCTCAGGGCCTCTGAGGTGAGTGATCCACGATATCGCCGGGCATCAGCTTGCGCGTGCGCCAGTGCCCGCATGAGGGCATGGCTTCAGGCGAACAGGCACTAGGGAAGCTTGAACTTTCGCGTGGCGCGTACCGGCCAGATCGAGGTGAAGCTCGATCCGCCAGCCACCCGGAATGCCGCGGAAACGCCGTTCGTTATGCCCAGTTCTTCCAACACGTCTTTTGCGCGCCGAAAGGATAGCCGCGGATCGGACGCGAGCATGAAAAGATTGATCTCTTTGGGGCTGACATCGTAGCCCTCCAGCTCGACGGTATGGCCCAGGGCCTCCTTCAGCCTTGCCTCGATCGTTGCGAGGAAGGCTTCGTCGGCCAGCGACTTGCGCCAGAACTTGATGATGAGTTGATAGTCCATCGATCGATTGTAAGCGCAACTACCTGCGCTATCGTCAACAGCCTTTCACCATGCGGCAAGCCACCGGGCAAGCAAGTGTCTGCGCATCTTCAGGCGAGTACACTGTTCGCATACTGGCCCGTCATCGCCACACCCAGGTGCAACGACATGAACGCCCCCAGCGCCGTCGAGTCCCCTAGTGTTTCCGTGACACCCAGGTCGTCGTCGACGGCTTCACGGCTGGTCTATCGTCATACGCTGCCGATCCGGATCATGCACTGGATCAATGTGATCGCATTGACCCTGATGCTGCTCAGCGGCCTGCAGATCTTCAATGCGCATCCCAATCTCTACTGGGGCAACCGCTCCGACGAGGGCACCGCCTGGCTGGCCCTGGATGCACATGAAGATACGGCCGGCAATCTGGTCGGCACCACGCGGGTTGGCCAGCACCAGGTCACCACGACCGGCGTACTGGGCGTGTCCAAAGGCAGCGACGGCACGCCGACCGCGCGGGGTTTTCCCTCTTGGCTGACGGTGCCCAGCGCGGGCTGGCTGGCCATGGGTCGGCGCTGGCATTTCTTTTTTGCCTGGGTGTTTGTGCTCAATGGGCTTTGCTATATCGCCTACTCATTCGCGCATAAGCACCTGCAACGCGATATGTGGCCGACACGTGCGGACTGGCGTGGCATCGGCCGCTCCATCGTCGATCACATCCGGTTCAAGCACCCCCATGGGGACGAGGCGCTGCGCTACAACATTCTGCAACGGCTTGCTTATCTGACCGTGATCTTCATCTTCGGCATCGGCATCGTATTGATGGGCCTGGCGATGTCTCCGCGCCTGGATGCGGTGCTTTCGCCCCTGGTCGAAGCGTTGGGTGGACGCCAGTCAGCAAGGTCGATTCACTTCATCATCGCCTGGGCGTTTGTCGCCTTCGTGGTGATTCATGTCTTCGAGGTATTGGTGAGCGGGGTCTTCAACCAGTTGCGCGGCATGATTACCGGCTACTACAAGGTCAAGCCCGGACCGGCGGCGACTGTCGATGCCAAGCCTGAGCCAGCGGCGCCCGCCATGTCTCCCGAGCGCGCCACTGCCGAACAAATGCCGATCGTGGAGGACCCCCGCCATGAGTGATCGCCGATCGTTTCTGCGTATGGCCGGCATGGGGGCCGCGGGCATTTTCCTCGCGGGTTGCGACCGTATTTCCCAGAGCGGCCTGGGTGCCCGGGTATTGGGCAGCGCCGAAGGATTGAATCGTCGCGTGCAGACGCTGCTGTCGCCCTCCACCGCCATGGCAAAGGAATACTCCGAGGCCGAGATCTCCCCGGTGTTTCATCCCAATGGCACCACCATGCCGGACACGCCTGCCTATCAGGCATTGATGGCCAACCAGTTCCGCGACTACAAATTGCAAGTGGACGGACTGGTGACGCATCCGGCGATGCTATCGATTGACGACCTGAAGGCGCTGGATGACCGCACCCAGATCACCCGGCACGATTGCGTGGAAGGCTGGAGCGCGATCGGCAAGTGGCGCGGCACTGTGCTCTCGGCCGTGCTCGACCACGTGGGCGTGAGTCCACAGGCAGCCTTTGTCGTCTTTCATTGCTTTGACGAAATGGACGCGGACACGCCGTACTACGAAAGCGTGGACATCCGCGAAGCAAGACATCCGCAGACTTTGCTGGCCTTTGAATTGAACGACCAGCCGCTGCCGGTACCGAACGGCGCACCCTTGCGCCTGCGCCTTGGCCGGCAGCTTGGTTACAAGCAGGCCAAATACATCAGCCGCATCGAGCTGGTGAGCTCGTTCAAGGATATCGGCGACGGCAAGGGCGGTTATTGGGAAGACCAGGGTTACGAGTGGTACGCGGGCATCTGACCCGAGGCCGGAACCCGGGTCGCACAGCGCACGTGGAGTCCGGACTTGTCCATGGTGCTTGGACAAGTCCGGATCGACCGCGATGGCCTCGACGCAATGCCTGTTACATCTGCGGCGCAGTACCGTTCAGCCCGACTGCCACGAACCCGGCAGCCACCGGATTGCCCGGCTTGCCGGCCACGAAGACCTTCGCACCTTTGACGATGGCGCTCTTGTCGGCTGGCGCGAAGGTCACGATCGGCGTGTTCGCCGTGACATTGATCGTCTTCTCGCCCGAGCCGTAGTCGACCACCAGCGTGCGCGCGCCACTGCCATCAGCCGTCTTCACCGTGCCGTTGGTCATCGCCGAATGCATGGCCGAACCACCGGCTGCGCTGCTCTTGACGGTGCCATTGGTCATCGCCGACGACTTCACGCTGCCGTTGGTCATGGCCGACCCGGCACCGCCATGGGCGGGCAGATCCCAGGCGTAGTCACCCAGGCCCGTGCCCTTCATCGCCGGCGGAAACACCACGACTTCCAGGGCGTTGGCGGCGGCGCCGTGCGGCACATTGGCCGAACCAATGTAGGAGCCTGGCTGGATCGCATCCAGATTGCTGGGCACCACGCCGGCGATATGGGTATCGGCTGCGATCGCGACGTTCTGCGCGCCCGTCGCCGTCTGCACCGTAAAGCCCGTGGCGGTGACATCCGTCACCGTGCCGCGCACATGCACCGCTTGATCCGCGGCGATGGCGGGTACGGCGGTCGCCATGGCGATGGCCATGCCGGCGAGCAACAGCGTTCGTTTCAAAGTTCCATATGTCATGACTAACAACCTCCAGTGGATATCTCGGATCAGGTGTGACCACTGTTACTTCGCCTGGAATCAACTGAAGGTTACTCAGGAGATGTTGGAACGGCATGAAGATGGAGCGAGCAGAGGCGACCCGGGCGCCGTACGAGCCTCAGGCCGGCCAAAGCAGGAACCGCGCCAACGCCCGCTCAAGGCGCAATCCGCACGTGATGGCCTTTGGAAGGTCATGCAGCGAGCAGCACCGTTGCCGTTGGACGGCGCGACTTGCGCAGGACTACTGAGCCTCGCGCTCTCTACGCGCATGTCGCGAGACAGGCTAAACAGGAGGCGCACATCGGGCTTCGTGTCTGCAAAAGGTTGACGGTCGATTCACCTGCCCCGTGAGAATCGTTGCGCTGCATGAGGTGGATCGACGTTGCGCGATCCCATGAGACGCCACCCAGTCACGACCAGGCAAGCCGCCATGGCGGCGGGAAGACAGCCATGTCACTACGCGACTACGCCCGCAAGCGGCACTTCGACAAAACGCCGGAGCCTCGTCCAGAAAAGTCCGTCGGAAAGGCCGGGCGTGAACTGTTTGTGGTGCAACTGCATCACGCGCGGCGGCGCCATTACGACTTCCGGCTGCAGGTGGGAGACGTACTGAAGAGCTGGGCCTGCCCCAAGGGACCCAGCTATGACCCCAAGGTGAAACGGCTCGCCGTGGAGGTGGAAGACCATCCGGTGTCGTATGCCTCCTTCCACGGCGATATTCCCGATGGCTACGGCGCAGGTCACGTCGATACCTTCGACACGGGGGTGTGGGCGACCTCGGGCGATGCGGAGGCGCAACTTCAGAAAGGACATCTGCGCTTCGAGCTGTTCGGCCAGCGGCTCAAGGGTGGCTGGCACCTGGTTCGAGGTCATCGCCAGGAAAAGAAGCCCGTGTGGTTCCTGATCAAGGACGAGGATGCCTATGTGTCCAAGGTCGAGGCCGATGACCTGCTCGACGCGACCATGGTTGCCAGCACCAGGCGAGCATCGGGAAAGAGCGGCGGCGCGAAAGAGGTGGTGGAGAAGTTGACGCACTCAAAGCGCAGACACGCTCCAACCGCCGGCAAGCGACGCGTGTCGCCCTCGCGATGGATCGCCAAAGTCGAGGGCGCCAAGAAGCGAGTTGCACCCAAGGGCTTTTTCAAGCCGGAGTTGGCGACGTTACGCGACGCGCCTCCCACGGGTGACGACTGGCTCAACGAGGTGAAGTGGGATGGCTATCGCATCCTCACCTCGATCACCGACGGACACGTGGAATGCTGGTCGCGCAACGCCCTGCCCTGGACCCACAAGCTGCCCGAGATCAGGCAGGCCATCGAGGCGCTCGGGCTGAACTCGGCGCAGTTGGACGGCGAACTGATTGCCCTCGTCGATGGACAATCGGACTTCAACGCCCTGCAGCAGACCTTGTCGGGCGAACGCGCGTCGCCGCTGGCCTATGTGCTGTTCGACCTGCCTTATCTGGAAGGCTACGACCTCTCCCGCTCGCCCCTGATCCATCGCAAAGAGGCGCTGCAGCGCCTGCTCCAGGACGCCCCATCCCAGCTTGCCTATAGCAGCCACATCGTGGGTGGCGGCGAAGCGGCCTTTGAGAGTGCGAGCGCCCACCACCTCGAGGGCATCATGTGCAAGCGCGTCGGTTCGCCTTATCGGGGTGGACGTGGCGACGACTGGGTCAAGGTGAAGCGCCTGCAGTCCGATGAGTTCGCCGTGGTGGGCTATACCGCTGCCAAGGGATCGAGGAAGGGATTTGGCTCGCTGTTGCTGGCCAGGCCTGCGCCCGCTGGCGAGTGGAGTTACGTAGGTCGCGTGGGTTCAGGCTTTACCGACGCGATGCTGCGTGAACTCACCCGCACGCTGGCGCGCGCCGGCTCGCGTTCGCCCACCATCAAGCATGCGAGCGAAGCGCCTCGCGATGCCCACTGGATTGCGCCGACCGCGGTGGCCGAGGTGTTCTATCGCGGCATCGGCAATCACGGACTATTGCGGCAACCCAGTCTCAAGGCCATGCGGCCGGACAAGTCACCCAGGGACTTACGCAGTGGCGATCGCACCGGCAAAAGCCATGTGGCTGCAAAGTCCCGCCGTGGCACGTCGACCGAACCGGCAGGCATCGTCATCACACATCCCGATCGCGTGGTCTATCCCGGGGAAGGCATCACCAAGCAGGACATCGTCGACTACTACACGGCAGCCATGACGTGGTTCCTGCCTGGCGTCATCAACCGGCCGATGTCCGTGATTCGTTGGCCAGGCGGCATCAACAAGCCCAGCTTCTTCCAGAAGCACTTGCCAACCGGCGGCCTCAATCATGTCGGCTCCGTCCGCCTGAAAGAGGAAACCGGCGCCTCTGCTGTCTACCTCTATCCGGACAGCGCGGACTCGATCATCGAGCTGGTGCAATACAACGCGATCGAGTTCCATCCCTGGGGTGCGCATATCGATGACCCTGATGGCGCCGATCGCATCGTGTTCGATCTGGACCCAGGCCCCGATGTCGAATGGACCCGCGTGAAGGCCGCCGCTCGCCTGCTCAACAAGCTCCTGGATCAGCTTGGCTTGAAGAGCTTCCTGCGCACCACCGGTGGCAAAGGGCTGCACGTCGTGGTGCCCTTGAAGCCGGTGGCACCGTGGGACGAGGTGAAGTCCTTCGCGCACGGCTTCGCGCAGGCGCTCGAATCGATGTACCCGCTGGAGTTCGTGTCGGTCAGTTCCAAGACGCGACGCGCAGGCAGGATCTACGTGGACTATCTGCGCAACGGCCGCGGCGCCACGGCAGTGGCGTCCTATTCGCTGCGTGGCCGCCCAGGCGCACCTGTCGCCATGCCCTTGCGCTGGAGCGAGCTGAGCCGCCTGAAGAGTGCTTCGCAGTTCGACATGCGCTCTGCTCTTGCACGACTGAAGCGGCAACGTGCCGACCCTTGGGAAGGCATCGACACGACCAGGCAGAGCCTGGCGACAGTCATGAAGGCGCTCGAAGCGAGATCGTAGGCTCGGTCACCGATAGGTGGCCCAGCCTCCTGTGCAGCCTTCAGGCGCTGTCGTTCGCCGCCGATGCATTGAGTGCCGACGCCACGGCGGCGTCGCCGCTGACGATGTCCTTCCACTGGAGTTCCGTGCCCTTGCGATGACCGCGAGGCGTCAACTTCAAACCATTCGCGTCGAGCACCAGGGTGTAGGTCTCGCCATCGATGGTGACTTCGCGGCGCAGGGTTTTGTCGAGAGGTGTCATGGAAGGCTCCGTGGGTTCTCGTTCGTGCGTGATGGTACTACCCTCGGCGCGTCATGGTGACCGGTCCGCGACATCGCACATCCACCACAGAACGTCGACAACATCGATACATGCAGCCACGCACAGTTCATCGTTTCGCCAGTCAGCCCATGTCATGAAATTTTCACGCCGAGCGGCCTTGATCGTCTTCATCGTCGCACTGCTGGTTATCCTTGCCGCAGGTTTCTACCGCGCCGCGATGCATGAAGATTTGCGGCCCGAGCCGGCGCCTGCGACATCGGCACAGCAGCCATAACAAGCCGCGCCGGCAATTTACACACCGCCGCAACGAGCGATGCGGAAGGATGCACGGGCGATCGGCTGCGAGTCCGCACTACCCAGGCTGGATTCTCCGACCGGGCAAGGACATCAAGGCCATTCGCACCGGGGCAGCGTCCGTACCGCATTCGGACCCTGCCCCTCTTTTTTGTCTCACTTCGCAGCCCTCAGGACTCCAGCCATGCCGATCCGGAAAAACAGGGCCCTCACCCAGGCGTTGCCCATGGCCTGGTGGTGGGATCTGGCGGCGAAATCGACACAGATGTTGAGCGCCTCGGCGGAGGTGGTCCTGCGGTGCAGTGCTCAGATCAGTGGCATGAGCAACCCGCCCTCCGCGGCCGATCAAAGGGAATTGACCACGATGGTGACGGAGAAGGTGGCAGCCGCGCAGCAATCAGCCACAGCCATGATGATCAGCGCGAGCGCCACCGCCTCGCAGTTCTGATGGAACCAGTGGATGGCGAGCACGGGACTGAGCGGTCGCAAGGCCGTCACCTCCTCTGGCATCGCCGCCAGCGCATCGCGCTCGTCTGCCGCCATGCTCACGACCGGTCTGCAGCCGTATCGCCAGCGGGCGATGAGTAATGCCAAACGGCTGCGCAAACGCCGACCCAAGCGGTGACTTCGTCTATGGACGGCCGTTTGCAGGAGCGCACTGGTGCGCGACCACCTGGGGGAGCGCTGTTACGGTGGCGCTTCGGTCGCGCACAAGTGCGCTCCTACAGGGTCGCGCGCGGTGGCGTTTAACCTCAGCGCTGCCGGACCAGGCGTTTTGCTTCCAATCGCTCGATCATTCCATCGACCTGCGATAGTTCGGCGAGGACGGCGTCGCGGCGTTCGTTGACGCTTAGACCAGGCGCCGGTTCCTGCAGGCCCATGCGCAGCAATTGCAGTGAGCCGGTGATGCGATGGAGCACATCGCGCTGGGCGGTTGTATCGCCCGCCTTCACCGCCTCGTCGAATCTGGCGAGATCCGACCGCCCTGCTTCCAGCAGGCCGTGCAACAGCGTCTCGACTTGTTCTTCCGAACCGAAGATGGCGACCAGCTGAGTCACTGCATCGTCACTGGCCTGGGTTTGCCGATCGACGACTTTCGCCAGGCTGCCGACCATGCTTTCAATCTTCTGTTGCAACTCTTCCAGGCGGGCCGGCTTGGCGAGGAAGTCGTCCATGCCGGCCCGCCGGCACTTTTCCACCTGCTCCGGCGACGCGCTGGCCGAGAGCGCAATGATGGGCATATGGGCGCCCGTTTCGACTTCCGCATCGCGTATGCGCTGCGACAGCGCATAGCCATCGAGCACGGGCATGTGACAGTCGGTCAGCAGCAGGTCGTAGTGGGCGGCAGCCAGCGCTTCCCAGGCGCGCTGGCCATCCTCGGCCGTGGTGCATGCGTAACCCAGAAGATCCAGCTGTCGCTCGATCACGGCGCGATTGATGGGATGGTCTTCGGCCACCAGGATCCGGGCGGAGCGCGCCTGGCGGGGCGCGGCAACGCTTTCCTTGTCGCCAGCCGAGTCCAGGCCCAGCGCCGCGCGGCACGCCTCTACCGCTGACCGCCACAACAAGGGACTGCCGCAGAGCATCATCTTGCCGCCTTCACGATAAAAGCCCCGCGTATCGGTATCGGGTATCACGTGAATCGCCGGCACACCCTCCACGATGACGCCTTGCTCGATCAGACGCGCGTCCGCGATATAGACGTCCGCATCGTCTTTACTGAGTTCCGCGACGTCCTCCGCATCCGTCTCGATCACGCTAAAGCCCATCGCAGACAACGCGTTGGCCAACTCGCGCTCGAACATGCCGTCACGCGTGCAGACCAGGGCTCGCTTGCCTTCGATACCGGGAATGATGCTGGTGCCCTGCAGCACCGGCAGCACCACTTCGACGGTGGCTCGCGTGCCCTCGCCCACCTTGCTTTCAAGGCGAACGTCGCCGCCCATCATGCCCGCCAGGCGGCGACAGATGCTCAGGCCCAGGCCCGTGCCGCCAAAACGTCGGGTGGTGGACGCCTCCGCCTGGGTGAACGGCTGGAACAGGCGATTGAGCTGATCAGGCGAGATGCCCATGCCCGTATCGGTGACGCTGAATCGCAGGCGCTGCCCTCCCTTGACCTCGTCGAGCAGATCGATACGCAGCTTGACGTGTCCGGACGCGGTGAACTTGAGGGCGTTGCTGATCAGGTTGTTGATGATCTGCCGAATGCGATTGGCGTCGCCTCGATATTCCGACGCGAGTCGCCAGTCCAGCACCAGGTAAAGGCGCAGGTGTTTCTCTTGCGCCCGTGCCGCGAAGGTGCCCACCGCACTGTCGGCCAGCAGGCGCAGGTCGAATGCCTGCGGCTCCAGTTCGAGCTTCTCGGCCTCGATGCGCGAGAAATCCAGGATGTCGTCGAGGATCTGCAGCAGCGCCACCGCCGAATCCTGCGCCATGCCGACCATGTGCGACTGCTCGGTGCTCAGCGGCGTCTTGGAGAGCAACTCCACCAACCCCAGTACGCCGGCCATGGGCGTGCGGATTTCGTGACTCATCATGGCCAGGAACGCACCCTTGGCGGCCACCGCCGCCTCGGCCGTGGCCTTCGCTTCCACCAGTGCCCGCTCCTGTTCCTTTTCGATGGTGACGTCGGCGCAGTAGACGCTCCAGAAATAGCCGCCTTTCCCACTGGGCTTGGGTTCGCCGCCCAAGGCGCGAATCCAGCGCGTCACGCCGTTCACCCTGGTCTTGAACTCGACCACGCCCGAATGCTTCGATCGCAGGCTTTGATCCACCGCCTTCTGGACCATCTTGCGATCCTCATCGACGGCCGCTTCGAGCGGACCGGCGTGGCCGGCAAGAATGTCCTCGCGGGACATGCCGAAGATGGCCATCGAGGGCCCGCTCACTGATTCATAAGTGCGGCGGTCCGCGGCATCCACGTGCAGACGGATCACCACGCCGGGGAGATTTTCGTTGGTGTCAACCAGTCGCTGCTCTGATGCACGAGCCCTCGCTTCGGCATCCCTCATGCGCTTATAGGCAAAACCGATGATGGCCACGATGGACGCCACCACCAGCAATCCGATCAGCACCCAGTTCCACGGCACGCCGTAGCTGTAGTCGGCGCGCAGCCAGCGCGTGCGAATCGCCTGTCGCTGATTGTCCTTGACGCCCGCAATCACGCGATCGATCAAGCCCGCAAGACGGGCCTTGTCGCGACTGACGCCAAAGGTGATGTCCTGATCCAGGCCCGCCGGCGCCACCACTCGCAAGGTGGCGGCATAGCGATCGCGGATCAGCGCATCAATGGCAGGCAAGGTGCCGATGTAAGCCGACACTTCGCCTTTTTCGACCAGGCGCAACCCTGCTTCATTGCTGGCGACCGGCACCAGTTCGCTGCGCGGCAGCAGCATCTTGAGACCGGCGAGCAGCCCCGCCTCTTCGCGAACAGCCACCTTCTTGCCGCGCAGGTCTTCCGGGCCGGCGATCGCGGCGCCATGCAGCGGCGCCACGATGACTTCAGGAAACCGCTCGTACGGGCGGCTGAATACCATGGCCCCGGCGTCGTAGTCGGCGGGCATCGCGGCCGCGACCATGTCCACTTCATTGGCGCCGACGCGGCGTTGCAGTTCGTCCAGGTCGCGTGCAGGCACCAATTCAAAACGCAGGCCCAGCTCTTTCTTGATCAGCGAGAGATAGTCTTCGGCCAGGCCATCGAGCATGCCGTCCTTGTTGATGAAGCTATACGGATAACGATCGGTTTCGTAGCCCACGCGCAGCGTGCCCAGGCCGGCGAGCCACTGGCGGTCGGCATCGGAGATCGCCGTGCTGCGTGGAAGCGGCGCAGTGAAGTCTTCGTCCATACCCCATTGCTGTCGAAGACTGGCCAGCTGGTTCGCCGGCACGGTGGCCTCGGCCTTGCGCAGGATGGAGGCCAGCACCAGGTGATCGCGCGGCACCGCCAACGAGGCCTGCAGCGGCGGGATATCGGCAAGGCGCTGAAGGATGGTGACGTCGTCGTGCTCGCGCTCCGTCAGCAGCCAGCGCGTGCGTGCGGAGGAACCGATGTACGCGTCGGCCACGCCCTGGGCCACCATGTCCAGCGCCTCGCGGCCATCGTCGGTGAAGATGAGTGTGGCCTGGGGGAAACGATCCTTGATGATCTTGTTGTAGACGCCGGCGACGCGCTCCATCGCGATCCGCCCATGGACCACATCGGCCTCGGTGCGGACCTTCAGGTCACCCTTGCGAGCAACCAGCACCAGGCTGGCTTCGACGTAGGGGTTGAGGTATTCAAGGCGATCGCTACGCCGGTACGGCTGGCCCACCAGCAAGTCGAAAGGAATGGGCTTGCCCGAATCGCTGAAGGTCACCGCATCCCAGTCCGTGAACGGACGAAACTGCAACCTGAGTCCTACGCGGCCAGCAAGCAGCTTGGCGTATTCCACGCCAATGCCTTCGGCCCCGCCCGCGACCCAGGCCTCGATGGGAAAGTGATTGCCCGCAAAAATGCCGACATCGACCACAGGGTGCCGAGCGATCCAGGCCAACTCCTCTGCGCTCAGCGCGACCTGGGCGTCCGGCTTGACCGGCACATCGGGCGGGACCTGCGTGGCGGATGCAACGAACGACAGCGACGCGCACAGCAGGAACAGCGACCACAGCACCCACCGACAGCCCCCCTGCCGCGACCCACTGGAAGGTGAGGCAGTCATGGTCAGGCCGTGAAAGCGATGCATAAACGTGCCCAGCCTTGTCGATTCGATCAGTCAGATTAGGCGCACACGATCGACAGCATCTATAAGAATAGTCTCAATTACAGGCGGTGGCGCTGGTTGATTCATGGGCGCTGTTTCGTGACTCCCAAGCTGCCGCAGCGAGGCCTGGCTGTGGGCGCCCGGACGTCGTCGTCAACGCGCTCCATGGCATGCATTGCGCGGTCATGCTGCCGTTTCGGCGACAGCCAGCTTTGCGCCGTTACGCTAGGCAAACCCTGGGAAACCCGAGGTATCGCCATGACTGCAGTTACAAAGACGCCGCTTGAGCACGTCAACGATGTGCTGGCGCAACTCAAGGAAATGCGTCACTACGCGAAGAACAACGTAGAAGCGCTGACGGCGCAGTGGTTACTGTTCGATGGCGAGCTGAAGAAGCTCAAGCAGGCCGGTTCCATCGAGACGCTGATGACGCGCCAGAGCGAATTGCACGATGCACTGAACGACCAGATCGCCACGTTCGAGGAGTTGGCCGTGACGCTGCAACCTCCTCCGGAAGAGACCTAGCCACGCGGGATGCCGCGTCCACGCGAAACGTTTTTCGCACGACGTGTCGAATCCGCGTCCTGCCGTTCGTCATGACAGTGAGGGCAGGCATTGTGCCCGCCTCAGGGTGTTCACGGGAGTCGTCATGCCACAGTATCTGGTTGCCATTCATCACCCCGACAACTATGACCCGTCGCAGGAAGGCGAAGCGATGATCAACGATATCCACCGGCTCAACGAAGAGATGATCGCCGCAGGCGCCCGGTTGTTCGCCGGCGGCCTGGAGTCGCCTGGCAAGGCGAGGTCCCTGCGCAAGCAGTCCAGCGGCGAGTTACTGGTTACCGACGGCCCGTACGCCGAGGCCAAAGAGCATGTTGGCGGTTTCTGGATACTGGATGCCGCCAACATGGACGAGGCGCTGAGCTGGGGACGCAAGGCCGTCGTCGCCTGTCGGGCACCGGTTGAGGTGCGCGCCTTTCTCCGCCATAGCTGACCGCTTCTGCCTGGGAGGCTTTCCATGGCCACGCTTGTCTTCGCAATGAACCAGTCCCTCGATGGCTATGTCGACCACGACAAGTTTGGGCCCAGTCCATTGCTGTTTCGTCACTTCGTAGAGCAGGTGCAGAACCTGACGGGCAGCGTGTACGGCCGCCGCATGTACGAGATCATGCGCTACTGGGACGAAGACTCTCCCGAGTGGAACGCAGACGAACGCGACTTCGCCATGGCGTGGCGGCGCCAGCCGAAATGGGTCGTGTCGCGCACGCTGTCGTCGGTCGGCCCCAACGCCACCCTTGTCGCCGATGACATCGAGGCTGCCATACGGCGGCTGAAGGCCGAGCTCACCGGGGAGATCGAAGTCGCCGGTCCCGATCTGGCGCACAGCCTGACCGAGCTTGGTCTTATCGACGCGTATCAGATCTATCTGCACCCCGTCGTGCTTGGTCAAGGCAGGCCGTACTTCGCCGGCCCTCGGCCGCGGCTTCGCCTCGTGGCCAATGATGTCATCGACGGGGATGTGATCCGACTGACCTACGTTTCCGCCTGATGGCGCGCTGGCTCCGACGGACGCCAGCGACTAACTCCACCATCTCCACCGTGGCAAGTACAAGCTTGCCGTATGGGGCTGCCCGCCGCTGTCCGGTGCGGCGCCGATGGCGCCCGTGGCGACAACGGGCCCGGTGGGCTGGCCCGTCGGCGAGCCACTGATGGGCTCTACCGATACCGCGAGGGCGGCCGTGGGTCCCAGTTGCGCGAGCAGAACCGGATCGAGCTTCAACGTGGTAGGCGCGTTGGCGGCAATCATGCCGACCGAAATGGGCTTTTGACCTGAAGGCACCAGCCACAACTGCGGCGCCTTGCCTTGGGCGAACGAGGTCGGCGCCACCGGCACGACGATGATGCGGGCCTGTTGGATATCCATCGTAGCCGTCCAACCCACCTGACCATTCGTCTGGGTGATGGTCGATGCCATGAACGCAACCGCTGGCGCGCCCGGCCTCGTGCGCGGCCCCATGCTCACAAACAGCAACAGCAGGCACGCCGCGGCCAAGGCGATCGCGCCCAGGCCGAACCAGTGCCAGAAACGCAGGCTGTCCCACAGGCGGGGCCGGGTGTATGCGCGCTCCCGTGTATCCAGGCGCAGCGCCTGCTGGATGCGAGTCCACACATGATCGGGCGGCTCGACCGGCGCAATCTCCTCAATCATTGGCTGCAATCTGCGATGCCAAAGCTTCACGGCGGTAGCGGCCTCGTCGCTGGTTTGCAGCTCGTGTGCCACGGCGGCGCGCGCATCGGCATCCAGCACGCCAAGCACATATTCTGCGTAGCGCAGCCGGGAGTCGTCGTGGTTCAGTGGTGTATTCATGCGTCCAGGCACGTGCGAAGTTGCAGGAGGCTGGCGCGTCCATGCTGCCGGCCATCGCCCATGGCGAAAGCGAAGTAACCCCTAGTGCAAGACCCATCCCAAGAAGCATCGAACGTACGCGTTGATTGCTCTTCATGTTCATCTCCGTAGCTGGCGACTTCCGACTGGAAGCACTGTTAGATACGGAGGCGCGCGACCAACGGATGCACAGGCCCCAAAAAACTTAAGCGCCTGGCGTCAGCGAGCTAGGTAAAACTACTGAATGCACTTGATGGGTTTTACCGATGCAGGCATCGATGCTGCCGGCGCAAGCTGAGCGCCAGCTCGCGGCCCTGCGCTAAATCTCGATGCCGCACGTGCCCGCTACGGCCATGGTCGCTGCGCCCGCCGCAACAGCCGTGACCCTCGCGCCTTGTGGACATCATCCGTCGCCCGTTTACAACCATCGGAAACGCCATGCGCATACCGACCTTACGCACCGCCCTTGGCATCGCCCTCCTCAGCACCGCGCGCGTCCACGCAGGTGCGGCGCCGACGGACGTTACGCCCGTCACGATCAACAACTTCGCCCGCGCCGAATCCGATACCTACCTCGCGTCCCTGGTAAAACGCGGCGGCCTCGGCGTTCTTCGTTTCGAACGCGAACCCGCCTCCATCGACAAGCAGGATGTCATCCGTCTCAACCGCGACACGCTCTATACCTTTGGCGTCTTTGACCTGGATGCCGGCCCGGTCACCATCACCCTGCCCGACGCCGGCAAGCGCTTCATGTCGCTGCAAGCCATCAATGAAGACCACTACGTGCCTGCCGTGGTTTACGGCGCGGGCAGCTACACCTTTGACAAAGAGAAGGTGGGCACTCGGTATGTGGCCGTTGCCATCCGCACCCTGGTCGACCCCAACGACGCAAAAGACCTGCAGGCCGTCCATGCACTACAGGACGCCATCAAGGTCTCCCAGGCAAGCCGCGGCACGTTCGACGTGCCGCATTGGGATCCGGTAAGCCAGAAGAAGATCCGCGATGCGCTGCTCGTGCTTGCCTCATCCGCCAACGGTTTCAAAGACGCGTTCGGCAAGAAAGGTGACGTCGACCCCGTCGCGCATCTCTTGGGCACCGCAGCCGGCTGGGGCGGCAACCCCGACAAGGACGCCACCTATCTCGGCGTCACGCCGCCAAACAATGATGGCAAGACGGTCTACCACCTCACCGTCAAGGACGTACCGGTCGATGCCTTCTGGTCGATCAGCGTCTACGACGCCAAAGGCTATTTCGAAAAGAACGCACTGAACGCGTACACGCTCAACAACATCACCGCCAAACGCAGCGCCGACAGCTCCATCGTCGTCCAGTTCGGCGGTTGCAATGTCACGATCCCCAACTGCCTTCCCATCATGCCCGGCTGGAACTACACCGTCAGGCTTTACCGGCCGAGGGACGCGATCCTGAGCGGCGCCTGGAAGTTTCCAGAGCCGACGACTTAGGACCCCAGGGGCACGACATCCCCGGTGCATAGCTTGGCTGGCTCAATACGACCACCGCCCCATGGGCAGCGTGCGAAGGCGGCAAGCATTCCTCGCGAAATAACCAGGAGAATGAACCGTGGCCATGCTTCTGATGAAGGACGCAACAGGGCCGGATGTCACGCAATTGCGCAAGAAACTGGCATCGGCACTGCAGGCAGACGCCGAGGCGTTTCCCGGCCTGGCGGCGGGCAATCGTTTCGACGAGCTCACTGACGCCGCGGTCCGACGCTGGCAATCGGGCATTGGCCTGGTGGCGGATGGGATCGTTGGTCCGTATTGCCAGACCGTTCTGGGCATGATCGCCTTGCAGGCGACCGACGTGCCAATCACCGTGGATGCGGTTAAGCAGCTCTTCCCAGCCACCAAGGCGTCCAATATTGCCCGCAACCTTCCCTATGTGGCGGCAGCCTTGAACGTCGTCGGGCTGCGCGATCGCCCGATGATCTGCGCCGCGCTAGGCACCATTCGCGCGGAGACCGAAGGCTTTGTGCCTATCTCCGAGTTTCCCTCGCACTTCAACACGACGCCGGGCATGCCAGCCTACAGCGCCTACGATGGGCGCACCTCGCTCGGCAACACACAGCCCGGTGATGGCGCGCGCTTTAAAGGCCGTGGCTTTGTGCAGCTGACGGGAAGAGCGAACTATCACACCTACGCGGCACAGATCGGCCTGGATATCGAAAGCTTTCCGGACCTGGCGAATGCGCCTGAAGCGGCAGCCGTGCTGCTGGCCGTGTTTCTCAATCATGCCGCTGACAAGATGCGCGTGGCGCTTGCGTCCAGCAACTACGCCGCAGCGCGCAAGCTGGTCAATGGCGGCACCTACGGGCTCGACAAGTTTCGCAGCGTGTTTCAGCTGGCGGACTCGGTGTGGCCGGTGGTTGCCCGCGCAGGTCGTACGGCACGCGTCCGCAAGACGGCCACTACCCCGACGCCGGCCCGCAAATTCACCGCCAGCAAAGACCCCGTCGACTTGCGCGATCGTTCCTATACGCCGCCACCGGTCAGCCTGCCCGACTGCTCGCCCAGCGACGAGTACGTACAGCAACTTCTACCTGCCTACAGCAGCGCCGGCCTGATTCTGGATCAGGGACAGGAAGGCGCATGCACCGGCTTTGGCCTGGCGTGCGTCATCAACTATCTGCGTTGGCGAAAAGCCAGCATGCCTTCGACGCTGGACTCGGTCAGCCCGCGCATGCTGTACAACTTCGCGCGGCGGTACGACGAATATGCCGGCGACAATTACGATGGATCAAGCTGCCGAGGCGCGCTGAAGGGCTGGTTCTACCATGGCGTATGCCTGGAGGAAGACTGGCCCTATCAAGCCGAGGACACACAACCGCCCAGCTTCGGATACGCTGATCGCGCCACCGCCAACACCCTGGGCATCTATTACCGCATCGACCTCAAGACGATCACCGACCTGCAGGCCGCCATCCTGGAAGTGGGCGCCATCTACGTCTCCGCGAACACGCATGATGGCTGGCAGAACGTGCCGACCTCGCGCAAGAAAATCACCGGACACGACACCCTGCCCGTGATCGAGTTCGACGGACGTCCCTCGCAGACCGACGGCCACGCGTTCGCGCTGGTGGGATTCAATACGCGCGGTTTCGTCGTGCAGAATTCCTGGGGCAAGAGCTGGGGCTGCGGCGGCTTTGCCGTGCTGACCTACGCGGACTGGCTGGCCAACGGCATGGATGCGTGGGTGGCCGCGATGGGCGTGCGCGGCCTGGTGTTTGGCCAGCGCGCGGCGGCCATCCCCGGTGCAACGGGGCGCGCCGGCGCCGATCGATCGGGCGCATGGAACGAGGCCGACGCCTACGCACACAGCGTCGTGCTCGGCAATGACGGGCGCGTCACGCGATATCTCACGCAGGACGCCTTGAACCGAGGCCTGCTCTACCAGGCGTGCACGTTGCCGGATCAGTGGTTCCGCCAACAGGCGTCTGCCACCAAGCGCCTGGTGATCTATGCGCATGGCGGCCTCAACAGCGAGGCCGCCGCCATCACGCGTGCGCGCATCATGGGCCCCTACCTGATCGGCAATGGCTGCTACCCGCTGTTCATGGTGTGGAAGACCGGCATGCTCGAATCGATCGAGGACATCATTGCCGACCGATTCCGGCCTGCCCCTTCGCGCGTCGGCGGCGTCCGCGAGGCCTTGACGAATGTGACGGATGGATTGATCGAACAAACCATCGGACGTCCGTTCGCGCGTCCGATCTGGAGCGAGATGAAGGAGAACGCAGAGGGTTCCAGCTTTCCAACGCGCGGGGCGGATCTGCTGGTAACGGCCTTGCAGAATCTCGAGCAGAGCTGGGGCGACAAACTTCAGATCCACCTGATCGGGCATTCGGCGGGCTCCATCTTCCTTGGCTGGCTCGTTGACCTGCTGGCCGCGCGCGGACTCGATGCGCGGGCCACGTCCATCCATCTCTACGCTCCGGCTTGCACCGTGCAGTTCGCCAATCGCCACTACACGCCGCACGAGGCGCTGATGAAGTCGATGTATCTGGACATCCTGTCCGACCAGAACGAACGGGACGACGATGTGGCGGCCGTCTACCGCAAGTCACTGCTCTATATGGTTTCAGACGCGCTTGAGCAGGATGTGCGCACGCCCATCCTCGGCCTGGCCAACGTCATGGACGTTGGCTACAACGGGTGGGACGGCTCATCGAGCACCGGCGAAGCGCTGGGCAACTGGCGCCAGGCGGCCAAGCAAAGCGGATTGGACAAGCGCATCGGCATTCTTGATGTCGACAAGGTGAAAACCAGCAGCTCCGGCAGCACCATCAGTGCGGGACATGGCAGCTTCGACAACAACATCGAGGTCGTCAGCCGCACGCTCGAGCGCATCACCGGCGCCAAGCTGGCCATGCCGATCGACGATCTGCGCGGGTTCTAAAAGACGAGGCGTAACCACGCACCCACCTCAACGACTAGAGCAAGCCATCGATGGGGAGCAAACGCAGGAACGTGACTTCGGTACGCCGCTTGGTGGTCGCACCCGGGTCGCTCTTGTAGGTCACCGGCTTGCCATCATCGTCGGCTTGCCAGATGAGTTGGTGGGAGGCGGGAGCCATCTCCACCAGATAGGCATTGGAGGGCTGCGTTGCCGTCTGGAAGAAATCGCTGATCGCCTTGGCCAAGCCTGGCGAATCCACGATGACGCCCATTTCGGTGTTGAGCAGCTTGGAGCGCTGATCCATATTGAGCGAGCCGATAAAGACCTGGCGGCTGTCCACCACAATGGTCTTGGCGTGCAAACTGATGCCCGACGACTGGCCCATCGAGGTGGAGGGCTGGCTTTGGCCGGACGATGGCTTGAGCTCGTACAGTTGCACGCCGCCTTCGACCAACGCCTTGCGAGAGTGCACATAGCCTGCATGCGCCGCGGTTTCGTCGGTCGAGGCGAGCGAGTTGGTGAGTATCTTGATCGAGATGCCACTCTGCGCCAGGGCCACAAGATGCTTGGTGCCGGCGTCGCCGGGAATGAAGTACGGTGTTGTCGCGATGATCTCGTGCTGGGCACCATCCAGCATGGTCTTCAGCCGCGGACCAATGCGCAGTGCCGGCCCGTCGTGGGTGGCTTCGATTTTCTCCGGCTGATCGGCCACGAGTTCCGCATCGCCCCAGAACCATGCGCCGCGCTTGTCGGCGGTCGGGCCATCAGGCAATTCGTCAAGTACGGACTGGGCGTAATCGGATTGTGCGAACGCTCGCACGTCCTTCTGGAGCAACTGCCGCGCGGCGGCCAGTTGCTGACCGGAACCATCCGTCTTCTTGAGCTGGTTGAGCGGATACGCGGCATCGCAATTCCAATAGGCATCGAACGCTTCGGACGCCTGCTGCACGACGGGGCCGATGGCCACAACATCGAGATCGCGAAAGTGCGTGTCGCTCCCCGCATCAAAGTAGGGGTCGCCGATGTTGCGTCCACCAACGATGGCCACGTTGTTGTCGACGATGAAGGATTTGTTGTGCATACGTCGATTCAGGCGCCGCCACTCCAGCATGAACTGGGTGGCACGCGACAACAGGCTCGGATCGCGCGTCTGAAAGGGGTTGAACAGGCGGATCTCGATATTCGGGTGGGAGTCCAGCGCCTCGAACAGGTGATCCTTGTCGTCGAAATTGTTGTCATCGATGAGCATGCGCACACGCACACCGCGATCCGCCGCAGCAAGCAGGTGCTGCAACATCAGATGCCCCGTCATGTCGTTGGCGAAAATGTAGTACTGCAGGTCGATCGAGTGCGCGGCGTGATCGGCCAACGCCACCCGGCTCAGCAAAGCGTTGGTGCTCAAGGTCAGCAAGCGGAAGCCTGACTGCTGCTGATGCCTGTCCACTTCGGCGTGCGTGTACTGCGCTGAGGCGGTATCGGTGGCCGGCGGCAGGTGATGCGTTTGTGCCTTGTCGGTATTGGGCGGCAGTGTGGAGCACGCCTGAAGGACGTGACAAAGAATGGTGAAGGAAAGTACGACGATCCAGCGATGCACACGCATGTTTACATCCTCGGATCGGGCAAGCCGTCAACGGATCGTGGATCCGCTCCCATTCCACTTCCATCATTTAGTTAACATAGCTACGCACTATCGCCGCTGACTGCCGGCACGCTCACGATCGTTGCGATGCACAGTCCTCGCTCTTCATTCATAAAGGGCATTGACGCCCAGGCCTTCGACGTGTGCGTAATAGCGGCGCACCAGACCTGCACTGATCGCATCGCACGCCTTACTCATCGAGATGACGCCGTGAGCTATCAACGATCGTTCGGCAACATCGTCATGGCGTTCGCGCTGGTGATCGCCTCGACCGTCGCGCACGCCGGACTGGACGCCCAAGGCCAGCGGGAAGTGGCAGCCTTGCTCAGCTTTGTCGGCCAGAGCCATTGCAGCTTCATCCGCAACGGCAAGAGCTATAGCGGGGCCGATGCGAAGAATCATCTTGAGCTGAAGCTCAACTACTTGCTGGAGCGAGACAAAGTAAATTCTGCGGAGGAGTTCATCGACCGCGCGGGCACGGTAAGCAGTTTCAGCGGCCGGCCTTATCTGGTGAACTGCGGCGGCGCCGATCGGCCCTCGGCGGATTGGCTGAAAGAGGAACTACAGCTGCTGCGAAAGACGCAGCCCTAGGTATTGTCTCTTCTCTTCGGGCATGGCTGAAAGCAGTCATGTCGCGCGAGCCCGCTCTTGCCGAGCGGGCTCGCTTGCAGATACTCATCACCAACGCATGCGGAAACCCAGCGTGCCGTTCACCACGCTTCGAATCGACTGCAAAATCCTCCGTTCGCTCCGCTTGAGCGATGAAGGATTTTGCCATCGCCGGCGCGACCGATGCGTCAGTCAGCGCGCAGCGCTTACATCAGGGATCGGGTACAGGCACCACGCGCAACGTGGCGGCAAACATCTCGCGTGTCTGTGGATCGGTGATAAGCGCGGCCGCGGCCTGGGCCTGCGCGTAGTGCCTGGCATGTGCCGCCGCATTGCCCTCGGCGGCGGCGACATTGGCGGCGACCGCCTGGGCAAATGCCAACTCCCACGGTGCGCTGTTGTGTTGCTCGAAGTATGGCAATGATTTCCTGAGATAGTGAGCTGCCGGCGCAGGAAGCTTGAGCAGCGCATACGCATGAGCAAGCAGCTGCGCCGCATGGGCATGATTGCTTGCGTCGCCGACGATCTTCCACAAGTACATGGCTGCATGTGCAGCCTGCAGCATCTCTTCGCTTTCCTCAGCCGAGCGGTGGTCGATTTCGGTGAGTGTCCAGGCTCGATTGTTGGCCTGAGAAGCCAGACGCCGCTGCCAAAGGGCGGCGTCTTGTTGAGTGGGTTTGTCAGCCATGAATCCAAGCCTCCACGTGCGTCGCGCGCCCCGGCTGCCTGCGCGAGAGGGCTGCACGCCGGGTTATACACCTGCAAGCGTCGATGAATGGTGGGAGTGTCCGCCCAGCGCTTGCGGCGCGACCAGGCTCCCCTCGTCAGCGCACTTTGCCAAACCCCCGAAACTGGCGGAATGCTGCCCGGAAATAGTCAGTCTCGGTTTCCGCAGCCGCGGAACCCGCACGAGCGAGCGGCGGAAGTGCCGTCCACGGCAGTGTTGGATGCTGATGATGCAGGCGATGAAGATGGTGATTCATCAGCACGGGATGCCAGATGGCCGGAGCACGAAAATTGCGGGCGCGCGCATCTTCGTCCAGCAGCACATCGTAATGCGGCAGGTTGTCCGCGACCGAGAGCCACAGTCCGCGCAGAAACATCGTTGCCGCAAGCACAGGCCACCACGCCCCGTAGAGATAAAATGCAACGGCGTGGAGCGCAACCGACAGCATCCAGTCGCGCCGTATCAGGGCGCGTCGCTGCGCATTGCCGGCAAAGGCCACGAACAGGCGTTGCACCTCACGGCCGGTGGGTTCTTCGCTGCGAAGCTTATGGGCGACGAGTCGGGACACCCATGGCGCCGGCAGCAGCGTGAGCAGGGGCAGCGCAAGTTCCGCCAGATAAAGGCCGCCCAGCAAATGCGCGTAGTAACCGATGCGAGCAAGCAAGGGAGGCGTCGCACCATCATGCACATCGGGTCGGTCAAAGGATTCGCGCGTGTAGCGGTGATGCATCAGGTGCCCGAAACGGGCAGCGTCGAACGGCAACATGAAGGCGATCGCCAGGGCGCGTCCAACGGCTTCGTTGAGCCAGCGCCGGGGCAGCAAATGCCCATGGATGGCTTCATGGATCAGCCCCCAATGCATCGGCGTCACCACCACCAGCGGAACCGCGATCCACAGTGCGGATGCCCCGTACTGCCGCAGCAAGAATGGCCATGCCATGAGTTGCATCAGCATGGCGATGGCGACGACGCCCAGGAGCGCCAGGTTGGCGCGAAGGTCGATGGGGACATGCCTGGACGTTCGCCGTTCGGTCGCTGCCTGAGCGCCACCCGCTTCTACCGCTGCCTGTCGATCCATCGCCTACCCTTAAGTGCACCATGGTCCCCGCCTAAACTAGCGGTGCCTTTTGACATTCAGTGGTCGATCCGCAGCGCTGACAACCGCTCCCCCGCAACGGTTCGCCATCTTTCCCTATTGAAACCCATATGCCCGGCAAAATCTCAGTTCGGGTTCGCAGGCGGGCCGGGCGAATATAACCCGCAGGGGAACCCGGCCCAGACGCCCGAGGCCCATACCCTGGCGAACCGCCCCGCACCTGCACCGCTCACCCGGGACGGTGGGAAGCCCACTGCGCGTCGACGACGACCGCTTCATCTGCCCCGCGGCACACTAGCGATCTTGGTGTCCCCGCCCCGGTCCCGCCCACCCGCCTTGTTGTGGCCACGCAAAGGCCGCGTTGCGGTCCAAGCCATCGGAGGTTCACATGAGCAGCACTGCCGCCGAGACCCTGCAGGCGCGGGGCGTCGACATGAAGTTTGAGATCGTCGTCATTCCCGTGTCGGACGTCGAGCGCGCCAAGCGCTTTTATGTCAGCCTGGGTTGGAGGCTGGACGCCGATTTCGCCTCCGATGACGGCTACTTCCGCGTTCTCCAGTTCACGCCGCCCGGCTCCGGTTGCTCCGTCATTTTTGGCAAGAATGTGACGGCGGCGGCGCCAGGCTCCGCCCAGGGCCTGTACTTGATCGTCTCCGACGTCGAGGCGGCCCGCAAAGAACTCGCTGGACGTGGTGTGCAGGTCAGTGAAGTGTTCCACGGTGCCGGCACCTATGCCGGCTCCGATGAGCCCTACCTGTTCGGGCGGGTTCGCGTCAGCGGCCCGGACCCCGAGCGCAACAGCTACCGCTCATTCGCCTCGTTCCACGATCCGGACGGCAATGGCTGGCTGTTCCAGGAGATCACCCAGCGACTACCCGGGCGCATCGACACCGGCGTGGCCACGTACACCTCCTCGACCGACCTCGCGGCGGCGCTGCGGCGTGCGGGGGCCGCGCACGGCGAGCACGAGAAACGCAACGGCGGCAAACACGATGAGAACTGGCCGGACTGGTACGCCCAGTACATGATGAGCGAGCAGACGGGGAAAGATCCGCCGCTGTGAGCATCGCCAGCCGGGCGCGTCAGCTAGCGATGCGGCCCGGTGCGCTTCGATGCATCACCCACCCAGGGCGATGATCGCCATGGTCAGGCACACGCCTATCACCATCATGCCCAGGCCTGCCCGCCAGGCGCCCAGGCCGGCGTACCTGCCCAATACGAAGCCACCGAAGAACAGCATGGCCAGGCTCAGCACGCGCGAGACCAACAGTGCCCTGGGCACATCATCGATCAGCATGAAAGGCAGCACGACGGGAAACGTCGACAGCACGACGATGAAGAACACGCGCGCAGCCCGCAAGAAATCGATGAAATAAAGCCGCGGGCGTTCCGGCAGCGGTTCAAGATGGACCAACCTGCCCCGCAATGGCTCCAGGTCGGCGTCCGTCACGAGGATCTCGATAAACGACGGCAGCGCGTTTCGGACCAGTCCGATACCCGTCGCCGCATCGGGTGCGCTCTTCATATCAAGTGCAAGCGTCAGCCGATGGCCGCGGCTGGTCAGCGTATGCAAGAGATACATCATGGCGTCGGCCAGGCCCCAGGCGAGGTTGCAACCCAGGGCGGCGCGCCACATGGTCGATGGGGATTCCTGATCGGGCCCGACCGTCGAGACAGCGCCGACAAAGGTCAACGCCATCAGCAGGCCAAAGCACATCTCTGAAACGCGCTCCACCACATCCAGACCCGCTCCCGCAACCACGGATGGCTTGGCTTCTGAGGGGCTTCTCGCGTGATTCATGACGCTACTCCTCTAAGCGGGTCCGTTGCCGGGGCGTGTCGAGTGAGCACCCGGATGCGGACAACGGAACGGCGATCGACGTGCTGGCCTGCTGATCGGTCTCACCACGAAGACCGCTGGAACGCATCGATGCGGCGGCGGTAAAGACGGCCGTCCTATTTCTTTTTGATCAGTGCGAATAGCGGCGCGGAAATAAGCAGGATCAGAAGCGCCTTGCGGCCCAGTTCCGCGCCCTGCCCCAGCACGACGCTCAGGCAATACAGGCAGGCCACCACGCCAATCACGATATAAAGCCGAACCTTGCCAGCCGACATGTCGATCTCACGATTGAGCCGCCACATGGCTACGACTGAATAGAGGTACGGAAGCACCATCAGCACGACGGTCGCATCGGTAATGTGGGAGAACTGCGTCGCCACGTCCGGCGATGTCGTGATGAGCAACATCAAGGTCATCATCACGCCGGTCAGGATGAGGTTTTGAACCGGCATCCCCTGCTGGTTGGTCAAGGAGAACCGATGGGGAAACATGCCGTCGCGGCCAGCTGCCTCGGCCGACTGGGCGGTAATCAGAATCCAACCCACCAGTGATCCGGACGCCTTGAGGATGGCCGCCAGCGAAATCACGACGGCCGCCCAGGGACCAAGCATCACCTGGGCCGCCTCCGCGAACGGCGCGCCCGAAATGCGCAGCTGGGCCCCGGGAATGATGCCCATCAGCACCGTGCAACAGGAAATATAGATCGCCGTCGAAATCAGCAAGCCGATGATGGTGGCCAATGGCACGTTGCGTTTCGGGTTCTCGATGACACCCGCTGAAACGGCGGCGCTCTCCACGCCAAGAAACGCCCACAGGGCGATGGCGCCACTTCGGCTGATCGCCGTCAGCGTGGGCAGCTCGCCGGGATTCCAGCTGGCGACAAAAACATCGGGCCGAAACCAGAACCAGCCGAGCACGCCGACAAATGCAATGGGCAGGATGCCGGCCAGGGTGCTGACCGCAGTGAAGTGCCCCACCGCACGAGCGTCTCGCGTATTGAGCCAGACAAACAGCCAGATGACGCCGGCGGTGCATGCGTTGGCGATCCACGGATCCTTCAGCACCGGAAAAAACACAGCCAGGTAGCCGGTCACCGAAACCGCAATGGCCACGTTGCCGATGACGTTCGCGACCCAATAGAGAAAGTTGGTCTGGAAGGCCGGAAACGCCCCCATGTGATCGCGAGCATAGGCATAGGGGCCGCCCGCCTTGGGTTCGACCATGCCCAGGTGCGCGAAGACCAGGCCAAGGGCGCTGGCGCCCAGGGCCGCGACGATCCAGCCGAAGAGAGAAATACTACCGACGCTGGCAAGACTCGACGGCAACAGAAAGAGGCCGGTCCCCACCATATTGGCGACGACCAATGAGGAAGCCCCAAGTAGCCCCATTTTCTTGCCGCCGCCGGTGACCATAGGAGTACTCGCCTAGTAAGACCTCAGACACTGCAAGTAGTACTCACCGTCTTCGACCTCCACGCCATGCGTGTCATGGCCAAATCCAGGGAAGGTGTGATCCCAGCTCTGCAGTGCCTTGAGGTAGCCCACGTAAGGGCCATCGGCCGAACCGGCCACCTCGCCGGGCATCAGCATCGGTATGCCGGGCGGGTATGGAACCACGCTGGTCGCCAGCGTTCTGCCGGCCAGATCGGCCAAGGCCACACGCTCGATCTGCACCCGCAGCAACTGTTGATAGGCGTCTGCCGGCGACATGCGCACTTCGGGAAGGCTCGAATAGGCATGCTGCAGATGCTGCGTCTGACTGGTCCGCTTCATCTCCGCAAACATCTGGTCGCCAAGGCCTCGCAAGCCAAGAATGCCGTAACGCTCCGGATGACCTGACACCAGATCCGGCATCACACGCTCCAGCGGCCGGTCTTCATCGTAATCACGCTTGAAATCCAGGAAGGCCGTGATCAAGGTGCTCCATTTCGCCTTGGTGATGCCGATCGAGAACAGGAACAAGACACCGAAGTCACTGGTCTTCTCCACCACGATGCCACGCGCCCCGAGGTAGGCCGTGAGCAGCGTCGCGGGGAATCCCTGCGCGCCCAGCGAACCGTCGTCCTGGACACCGGGAGTCAGCACCGTCACCTTGATCGGATCGAGCATGCAGTAGCCGTCTTCCAGATCGCCGAAGCCATGCCAGTTGTCGCCGGGATGGAGGACCCAGGCATTGGCATCCTCCGCGAGCAGTTCCGGTGCCGCATCGACAAATTCGATCTTCTTGCCGGTATTGAGGTCAGTGATCACTTCCGGATTCCATGTACGGAAGAACCACGAGCCCTTCTGGGCGAAGTCGCGATTCAAGCGCCCCACGATCTGGCGGAAATGGATCGCCTCATCGATGCACTCACGGGTCAGGCTCACGCCACCCAGACCATCCATCATCGAAGCGGCGACTTCGTTTGACGCCATGATCGGGTAGAACGGCGAGGTGGAGCCGTGCATCATGAACGACTCATTGAATCGCGCATGCGGGATGCTGCTGCGACCGTCGCGCACGTGGATATACGACGCCTGCGAAAACGCGGCGAGCAATTTGTGCGTGGAGTGGGTGGTGAAAACCGTCGGCCCGTTCGGATCATGCGCCGTGGCCGGCCCGTGCATGGCCAGTCGCCCGGAGTAAAGCGGATTGAACCTGGCATAGCCATACCAGGCTTCATCGAAGTGGACGCGATCGACCCAGCCACCCACTTCCTCAAGCACTCTTGCGGTGTTGTAGCAAAGGCCGTCATAGGTGGAGTTGGTCACCACCACGAACACCGGCTGTTGATCCGCCAGGTTCTTCGACAAGGGATTCGCCGCGACAGCGCTGCGAACGCTGGCCTGGGAAAACTTGTCCGGATAGATCGGCCCGATCAGCCCGTATCGATTGCGATGCGGCACCAGATAGTGCGGAATGCCGCCGGTCATGGTCAGGCCGTGCTCGATCGACTTGTGACAGTTGCGGTCGCACAACACCACCTGGTCGCGCCCCACGCAGGCCATGAAGATGATGCGATTGGACGTGGATGATCCGTTGGTGACGGTATAGCTGCGATGCGAGCCGAAAATGCGCGCGATGTACTTCTCGCTCTCGCCTATCGGCCCGGTATGGTCCAGCAGCGAGCCGATCTCTCCCACGCTGATGGACAAATCGGTGCGGAAGATATGCTCGCCATAAAAATCGTAGAAGGCGCGACCCGTCGGATGCTTGAGGAAGGCGGTGCCACCGGTGTGGCCTGGTGTATGCCATGAGTATTCGTGCACTTCATTGAAGTTGGCCAGCGCGGCGGTCAGCGGACCGAACAAGGTCCCGAGGTAAATCCGCATGGCGGCGTGCACACGGCCGCTGACAAAGGTGGCCGAGTCCTGCGACAGCCAGATCAGCTCGTTGATCGCCTGGACCGTCTCCACGCTCAGCGTTTGCGCCTTCTCCGGTTCCGTCATGAGAAAGATGGGCACGTTCTCGTTGCGCGCACGAATGACGTTGATCAGCCCGATGGCCGCCGCATTGTCCTTCTCGACGCCTTCGGCATTGGGCAGCGACCAGTCGATCAGCATGGCGTGGATGGCAGCATCGGAGACGATGGAGGAGCGCGCGTCGTCGACGGTCGAGGCCGTGGTCGTCTCGATATTGCGGTCGGCAAACTCCTGCTCCAGCGTGCGGCAGGCCCTGCCGCCGGCGCTGTCGGTGCCGACTTTGGAGTGAACCAGCAACACGCGCAGCTTTTGACGCAGGTTACGACGCTCGAGCATGATGATTCTCCTGGTTGGCGGCATGCGTATGCCCGCCGCCATCTGAAACCCACTGCGCGCCGTGATCGTTCGTCACTGACACGGCCCACCATTCATTTTTTGCGCGTAGCCTTTGCCTGCTTGGCCGCAACCTGCTTATCCAGCACGACGCGCACCCACATATCGCCATTGGCATCGGCGTGCATGTTCTGCACTTCTCTTGCGAAGCCGGGGAACTTGCGCCCATAGGCCTCCACGGCCTGCAGGAAGCGAAAGATCGGGCCGCCTTTGGGATCCATGCGCTCGCCCGGCATCAGCACGGGAATGCCCGGCGGATACGGAACAATCATCAGCGCGGCGATCCGCCCTGGCATATCGGCAATGCGCACTTCTTCCGTGGTGCCATGAATCAGATGCTGATAAGCCTCCGCCGGGGTCAAAACGGGCTCGGAAAGCGTCTCGCCGGCCTTGTTCGCCATCGCCTGCAGATCGAGCTCACTCATCGCCTCGTGCATCTCATCGCACAGCTGCGGCAGGGTCATCTCGCGGTAGCGATCGGGATAGGCATGCACCAGGTCGGGCAGCGCCTCTTCCAGCGTCGCATTGCGGTCGTACAGCCGCTTGAACGACAGCAAGGTCTCCAGCAAGGTGCCCCACTTGCCCTGCGTGGTGCCCACGGAAAACAGCACCAACACGGTGTAGTCGCCGGTTCGCGCAATCGCCTGCCGTCGCGCATCGAGGAACTTGGTCAACACCGCACCGGGTATGCCGCGCTTGGCCAACTTGCCCTTGGCATCCGTGCCTGGGCAAAGAATGGTGACCTTGGTCGGATCAAGCATGCAGAAATCATCCTTGACCACATCGTCCGGCAAGCCGTGCCAGGCGTCGCCAGCCCGCAAGGTCCAGCACGCTGTCGATTCGGCCAGTACATCGAGCGGCGCCTCATGGAATGGAACCTGTTTTCCCTTGATGGGAACACGCGGCGGCTGAAACAGCGAAAAGAACCATTGCCCGTCGTCCTGCAGACGCTGACCGACCAGCGCGACCGTCCGGCGAAACGCCACGGCAAGGTCAACCGTTTCGCGCAGCAGGGCCGGGCCCGATGGCTCATCCATCATGGCCGAGGCGATATCCAGCGACGCGATCAACGGGTAGAACGGCGATGTGGTGCCATGCATCATGAATGCTTCTTTCACCGGCGCCATCGCCAGCTCGCCACGCTTGCTGTTGCTCACGTGGATATAGGACGCCATCGAGAATGCAGGAAGCATCTTGTGCGTCGACTGCACGGCGAGGACGGTCGGGCGATTCTTGATGTCACGCGGCACACCCATCGCGAAACGATGCTTGTAAAGCGGATGGAATTTTCCGTAGGCGTACCACGCCTCGTCGAAATGCACGCGATGGACGCTGCTTGAAAGCATCTCCACCACCTTGTCCACGTGGTAGAGCAACCCGTCATAGGTTGGATTGGTGACCACGGCGTAGACAGGTTCCTTCGACTTGGCGCCCGCCGACAGAGGCGAATCGGCGATCAGGCTCTGGATATGCGCATGGGAGAAACGCTTGGGAGGAATCAGGCCGATCATGCCGTAGCCGTTGCGGCTGGGCTGAAAATAAACGGGCCGCGCCCCCGACAAAGTCATCGCATGGTTGAGCGACTTGTGGCAGTTGCGGTCGGCAATGACCATCTCGTCCTTGCCGATGCAGGCCTGGACCACGATGCGATTGGAGGCTGACGAACCTGCGAGCACATAGAACGTCCAGTCCGCGCCAAATACCCGCGCTGCCATGCGCTGCGAATCGGCCGGCGGCCCCTCGATATCCAGCCATGAACCCAGCTCCGCATTGGATATGCCGATGTCGGCCCGCATGATGTTCTCGCCAAAGAACTCATGGAACTCCGCGCCGGCAGGATGCTTGAGATAGGCGGCACCGCCCATGTGACCCGGGGCATCCCACTGATACGCGCCCTCTTCCGTGAGCTTCTTGAGCGCCTTGAAGTACGGCGGCAGCAGGCCGCTGTGATAGTCGTCGACGGCGAACTGCAGGCGGCGCGCAAAGAACTCGGGCGTCTCGCTGCCGACGTTCACGTATTCGCGCACCTCCGAGATCAGACTCAACGGTACGTCGGGCGTCTGGATGCTGCGCGTCAGCAGGAAGATCGGCACCTTCAGCGACTTCTCGCGCACGGCACGCACGATCTTCATCGCCGACTCTTCCGCCATCGTCCCGGTCTCACCGAGATCCCAGTCAATCGCCACCGCCGAATACGAGGGCTTGCCGCGCGCGATCGCCAGGCCGTCCTCGCCACTCATGGCCTGCACGACCTGGATGCCGCGATCTTCGATGGCCTTGCCCAGGCGGGACAACGCAAGCCGGAAGGCCGATCCCTCGTTCGGCAAGTCGGTGGAGACAAAAAGAATCCATGGATGATTCATCGACATGAGGTGCGTACTCCGGTGCAGTTCAAGCGTTGCCGATACAGGCGGTAACCCGGCGCATTCGCGCGACCTCAGGGGTTAAGGTCATAGCGAAACGTTGTTTGCAGACGCTGTCCCTGCCCACGCAGATCGGTAAGCGCAATGTTCTGCCCCCACAGGTACTCCACACCGAACATGGCGCGCTCGCTGAATTTCCAGGCCAGGTTGATGGACCCGAACTTGGTGCTCTTGGGCTGGTCCGGATTGATCAGCATGTTCGATTGCGGGCTGATCCTGAGATAACCCCAGGCCAGGCTTGAGGTCAGGTCTTCGCGCCAGGCGTGCGTGTAACCCGCGCCGTAGCCTCGTGCGCGGATGGCGCGCAGGTCGCCTTGCGTCGTAAAGGCGGCGTCCAGTCCAAGCCCTGAAATATCCTGCAGGAAATTGGCGTAACCCTTGCCGTAGCTGGCCCATCCCTGGACGCTGTCATGTTCGAACAGGGCCGTGGTGCCGGTCAGCTGGGTTGCAAAGCCCGTCGTGCTGCGCGTGCGCGCCGTGGCGTTTTCCACGCGCAGATCGCGAAGAATATTGGCCCACAGGACATGCCAGCTGGGCGCCTGCCACCTCAAGCCGAGAGTGATGTCGGGGCGACGCGAATACGTGTTGAATCCTTCGATGACACTGATGTCCGCATTGGGCTTTTCCAACGACATCGGCAAGGTCAAGGCGCTCTCGCCGCTCCTGTACAGCACGGGTGAGAAGCGGATCTGCGGACCATATTTGAAGGTGAACGAGTTGGGTCCCTCGTAATCGAGCGTGTTGGGGAACACATCGATATCGGTGAACGCCGAGATGTTGTAGCCGGCCAGCAAGGAGTAATGCTCGTTGTCCAGCTCGCCGTAGAACGCCTGCAGGTTGTACGGCATGTCGCCGCTGCCGCTGCCGAAGAAGTTGTTCTTGTAGACGACTTTGAGCGTCCCGTAATCGGTCTGGCGCTGGAAATCCATGCGGAAGATGCTTTGCCTGGCGCTCATGGTGGAGCGCCTCCCACTGTCATAGAGCGGCTGTCCGCGCACCGGGATCGACGAGGGAACAAACAGATCCGCCGCGCCCATGTAAGTGCTGTCGGCCATCGCATCCAGCTGCGCCACCAGGTCGATCTTCAGCAGATTGCCCGTATCACCCAGTCGCACATAGCCTTCAGGCAGTGGTTCGTAGGCGCCGGCAACGGCAGAAGGCGGCCGGTAGGGCGGCGGCCCGGAGGGTGTCGGTGCCGGCGGAGCCGTTGCCGAACTCGTCAGCGCCGGCGCCGCTGCCTTGGCTTGCGCGGCAGTGGCTTCCTGGCTTTGCTCCTTTGCTTCCAGCTCCTCCAGGCGCGACTGCATCTTCTGCATCACCTGCTGCTGCGCCTGCATCTGCGCCTTGACCTGTTCCAGTTGTGCCTTGAGCTCTGCAGTCTCCGATGACTGCGCCATCGCCCCCGGACTGAAGGTCGCAAGACCGCCTATCAGGAGTGGCGCACACAGGAGTGTCTGCTGTCGCATGAAGCCGAACGATGGCCGATGCATGCTGATGCCTCCAGTCAACCTAGTAGCACTGAACGGGAAGCTGGTGCCGGACCTTCGCGCGGCGCCTCAACGCTGCAATGACATCAGCTCAACCAAACACAACGAGAGGGCGCCGGCACAAAGCGTATGCCGGCGCCCTCCTGGCGCTACTCGGGTAACGCCGTATCGCGGAACCAGTCCTTGACCGACTGATCAGGCTTGCCCATGTACTGCTCGTAGATCCCGTTGATCTTTCCCGTGCGATAGAGCCGGCTCAGCACCTGGTCGACCAGCAGACGGAAATCCGGGTCGTTGCGCGCCAAGGCCAACGACAACGGCTCATTGTCGAAAACCCGGTTGAGCACGACGACCTGGCCCGTCCCATCCTTCTTGGCCAGGTCCAGAAGCACATTGCGCTCGGCAAAGAATCCGTCGACCCTGCCATCCTGCAGTTCCTTCAGGCCGGTATCGAGGTCGGGCACGGAAGAAACGACGCTGTTGACCTTCAGTTCGTCGCGGCGCTCCTTGAGCAACTTCTCGGACAGCGAGCCCGCGATGACGGCAAAGTTGCGCTGCTGCAGCACCGCGAGCATCGGCGAACCTCGCCAGATCGGGCGTCCACCGGACTCCCCCGTCTCGAGCAGATCGCGCAACGCGACCGGCGCATCCTTGCGCAGCATCACGCCGGTACCTCCCGTCAGTATCGGGATCGAGAAACTCACCTCGGACATGGCGCTCAGGGATGGCGCGGACGGCCCACAGAGTAAGTCGACACGACCCTCGGCAACGGACTTGAAACGATCGGCTGCGTCGACCGCCACAAACTCCGTGGAAATATTGGGCGCGTGCAAGAGCTCCTGTGTCGCATCCACAATCTGGCGGCACACGGCGATCGCGTAGCCGTCGGCGGTGCCAGGCTTGTCCTGATAGGTGAACGGCCGGGCGTTGGCATAGTAGCCAATGGTGAACTTGCCGCTCGCACGTACGCGATCGAGCGTAGCGCTGCCGGGGCTCACGGTCTGCGCCACGATCGTCGGCACCTGCATCACCAGCAGCCCGATCATCGCCCAGCGCAACAGGCTGTTACGCACAACAACACTATTCATGCGTGACATGTCGTCTCTCCTGGAAAGCCTTGTTCTGCCTCGGCGAGTTATCCACGCAGGGGCTCCCCGGCAAAGGGAGCCGAAAAGCGAGGCGCCAGGAAGCCGTAAATGGCGAAGGTAAGCGCCATCACGATGGTTGCACCGAGCACCGCCTCCATACCGGATGCATAGATGGCATAGGTGCTGTAAAGCATCGCCACGGTAACCACGAACGCGTTGAGCCTGAAGGTATGTTGGGGAACCGATGCCTTGCGCATCATGATCATCAGCGCCGAGAGCGCGAGAATATAGGGGATGACGTTGGTCACCACCGCAAGGTTGACCAGCACCGCAAACTGCTCGCCCAGGCTGGGTGATGCCGTGGACAACGCCATCAGGCTCTGCACCACGCCCATCACGATCATGCCGATGACCGGCGCCGTCATCTTGTTGGTCTTGGCGAAGAACGTCGGGAACATGCGTCCCTCGGCAGCCGTCTTTGCCGTTTGCGCGATGGTGAACTGCCAACCCAGCAGTGAGCCCAGGCAGGCAAGAATGGCCAGCGCGCGGATGATCGCGCCCACGGTCGGGTTGAACATCTGCGAGTACGCCAGCGCGAACGGTCCGGTGGACTTGGCCAGCTCCGCATTGGGCACAATGCCCTGGATCACCGTGGTGGACAGGACGTAGATCACGGCAGCGCCCAGCGTGCCGAGCATGCATGCCATGGGCACGTCGCGCTTGGGATTCTCCACGGCATCGGAGTTCTGCGCCGCCGACTCCATGCCGAGGAAGGCCCACAGGGTCAGCGCAATGCTCGAATCCATGCCCTTGAAGAAACTCAAGCCTTGAGGATTCCACGCGGCCGAAAAAGTCGACCCTTTGAACCAGAACCAGCCGATGATCGACAGGCCAGCCACCGGGACGATGACGCCCCATACGGTGATCGAGCCAATTTTGCCAGTGACACTCGGACCGCCGAAGTTCGCGAGCGTCGTCAACCAGATCAACCCGATCACGCTGATGCAGGTGGACATGGGCGTCGACGACAGCCACGGGAAGAAGGCGGCGAGATAGCCCACCGCTGAGATGGCGATCGCCACGTTGCCGATGGCCAGCGACAGGAAGTACAGAAAGAACGTCAGGAAGTAGCCGCCCTTCCCATAGGCCTCTTCAGCGTAGGCCGCCATGCCGCCGGCGCGCTGACTGAGCAGCCCCGCCTGTGCGAAACCGTAGGCGATGGCCATGGAACCCAGCGCCGTGACAGCCCACGACGTCAACGAGATCGCACCGACCTGGGCCATGTTTGCCGGGAGCATGATGATGCCTGAGCCCATCATGTTGACCGCCACCAGGACGGTTAGCTGCATCATGCTCATCTTCTTCGTGCTGCCGTTCATCACCGCCTCCCAATTCCGAATTGCGGAGTTAGCGCGACCCGCCACGCAAGCACTCGCAGCCGACCGAAACGACCGGCAGTCGATCAATGAATTGCCCCGCCCCTGTGAAATGAATTCTCAAGCAACAAAAAACATCTTTAATCGATAGTGAGCCACCATCAATCAAATCAGCGTGAACCGTCGCAAATACTCGCGCTTAATTCTTTGGAAGGCTATATGGCCAAATACTTAGTTAATCATGAACCTGCCAACGACTCTGCAATGCAGTAATTACTGAATTAGAAATACCAAGTTTTCCTAGGTAGTTTTATTGGCTTCGACGCCGACGAAGCCTCCATGGGCGCCTGCTCTTTTTTATCCTGGCCTTGTTCTGGTTGATGATGTCCATAACGGCGGCAGTCATCACCGCGGTCGATAAGCCGAACATCAGAATGCCGTTGGCCGCCTCAAGCGGGCCGAGCATGCGCCAGCGCGGGGACATCACGACATCGCCATACCCCAGCGTGACGAAGTTGACCCCCGAGTGGTAGAGCGCCGTCTTGAAATCATCGAACTCGCCAAGCAGCATGAACAGCGCCGCCCAGATCACGGTCTCGGCAAAGTAACCAAGCGTCAGCAGGAGCAGCACCGTGTACAGCAGCAATACGTTGCCCGTTGCCGTTTCCTTGCCCCTGTGGGAAAGCTTGTAGCGGGCATACTGACGCAGGCTGATGTTGAGGAAGAACGCCTGCAGCAGCAGGCAAACCAACATCACGGGGAGGCCGATCAATAGATTGAGCAACACGGGGACCTCCTCCGCGCATCGATGGCGGCAGGCAACGGTGAGGCGTGCGCGGCCGGGTCAGGTCTGCTTTGGCGCCGATGGTTCGTCGATCGGCGGCTGTTCCTCAACCCATTGCCAGAACAGCTGGTAGCCGACTGCAAGCGCCACCGGGCCGATGAACAGGCCGATGATCCCGCCCGTGACCATGCCGCCCAGTGCACCGATCAACACCACCGGCATCGGCACATCGACGCCGCGGCCCAGCAAGAGCGGCTTGAGTACGTTGTCGGCCAGGCCCGCAACAAAGACATAGACCGCAAACACGATGGTGCCGACACTGGCGCCTTCCGTGGCGAACACGTAGGCGATGGCCGGTATCGTGATCAGGGTGGCCGGGAGCTGCATGATGCCAAGCAACAGCACGGCGAGGGCCAGGAGGCCGGCGCCTGGAATACCTATCAGCACGAAGCCGACGCCAACCAGCAGCATCTGAATGAAGGCGATGCCGATCACGCCCTGGGCGACGGCCCGGATGGTGGCCGTGCACAGGTGAGTGATCTGCGGCCCTCGTCCCGGGCTGAAGATGCGCGTGGAAATCTTCACCGCGCTGCGTTCCCCGCTTTCACCGAAGGCCATGAGGATGCCGGCGATGATCAGGGCAGCGATGAACATCAGAAAACCCAGGCCGGCGTTGGCAAGCTTGCCCAACGCCATAAGACTGAACTCCTTCAGTTGCGGCGCGAGCTTCTGTGCCAGGCCGGTCAGGTCGGTGGCCGCTTGCAACCAGAAGCCATAGAGAGGCTTTCCAATCAGCGGCCAGCTGGCCACCGACTCGGACGGCGAGGGAATGCGGACCTTACCCTCCTTGACCACGTCCAGCGCCTTTTCAACCGACTCGGTCATCGACGTGCCCAACAGGTAGACCGGCACCATCAGGATGATGACGGCGATCAACACGATCAGGGTTGCCGTGCGGCCATCGCGATTGCCCAGCCTCCCCCGCAGCCTGAGATGCAGGGGATAGAGGGTGATCGCGAGGATCACCGACCAGAGCATCAGGTGAAGGAAGGGACTGAAGATCTCGAAGCAAAAGATCACCAGCGCCGCGATCAGGCCGGCGCGAATCAAGACATCGAGCAGCCCGCGTGACAGGGCTTTCTCGTACATGGGTCTCAGCAACATGGATTAGCCCCTTCAACGGTGGGATTTCAGCTATCCCTGTGCGACTGCAACTTGAATGCTCTGGAACGAGGGTGTTCGCTAGCTCGTCCATTCGCCATCAGCAATGATGGTGGGCGGAAGCTCGGCCAAGGCTTCCGCCGGACCCTCGAGTTGCCAGATATGTACGCAGCAATTCCAGCCGTAATCCTCGGACACCCGGCTTAGCGCAGAACGCCACCGTGAGAACCAGGCGTCAACCGCCGCGACTTCGTCCCGGTCATCCACGACGACGATGATGTTGGCTCTAGGCATGGCATAGGCCTGTGTCCAGGCGACACCAGGGAAACATGCTGCACCTCCCGCAGGCACCGACGAGTTCAAGGGCTGGATTTGACTGTTCCATCGCTACCGCAGTGCCGAGTGCCGCCGTCGTCGCCGACAAGGCGAATTGCAGCATGGCATTGCAAGACGTGGCGAACCTGCCAAACATGGTGTCGGCGTTTCCGATTCAAGGAGCCCCATCGGCATACAAATACCGTGGTGCACCAAAGAGCAGGACGAGAAATGCGCTGCATCCCCAGGGCAACATCACGCCTTCAGGCCCGACGATGATGTTGTAGGCGGTTAATAAAACTATCAGCGTTCAACGAGCGTGAACTCAGCGGCCGGCATGATCCCCACGCGCAGACGTAAGCAATAATACGTAGTCATTGATACTCAGGACTCAGTCACACGATCGAAGTGCAGCGGCGCGGTTTCGATCCACCCAGCCTACGAAGCAACCATGTGCCAGCTCAAAAGAAGCTCGTGACCTCCATTGATGGCAAATTGCACGCCAATGCAGACCAATAGAAAGCCCATCACACGGGTCAGCGCATCGACGCCGCCCTCGCCGAGCAGACGCAAGATCGTTGTGGCTCCGCGCAGGCAAGCCCAGAACTCCAGCGTAAAGAGCACGGCGACCGTAATGACGGCCAGGTGCACTGAATAGGAATAGCTGCGCGTGGGGATGGTTGAGGCGGCGCTGATGATGAAGGCAATGGTGCCAGGCCCCGTGGTACACGGCATGGTCAACGGAACAAATGAGATATCCCGGAACTGCGTCGCCGGCGTCGCCTCGGAAAATGCTTCCTGCGCCCCCTGCTCCGTGATCCGCTCAGGCGGAAATAGCATGCCGAAACCGATGTACGAGACGATCAGGCCGCCAGCAAGCCGCAAGCCGGGGATCGAAATCCCGAACAGGCGCATGACAACGCTGCCTGCATAGAAGCAGACCAGAAGCACAATGAATACGTAGATGGCGGCACGCAAGACCTGCCGATTGCGCTCCGCGTCCGGATAGCGCGCTGTCAGCGCCAACAGCACCGTGGCACTGGTGACTGGATTGGCGATGGTCGTCAGGCCCAACAGCCCCACCGCGACGTCATTGAGAAATGCGGGCATGTCTGGGTATCTAAGCGAACGAAAATCAGCTCCGCCCTTATCCACTTGTCGCGATGATGGGAGCGTGACCGGCGCGTCGCATGAGCATCGAAAGCATCATCGTTCATCGAGCAAAGATACCGGTGCGTTGGTGGCGCATTTCTATCGCCGGGCATTGCGCGTCGCGACAATCTACTCAACGCGTCTACGTGTTTACACCTAATGGTTTAATGCATGGAAAAATGGAGTTATTTTCTTCCTACTTTATTAACGCCAATTCGGCGAAGATTAGATAAACAAGAGGAAGCAAAAACCAGAAATATCTGGCAGGACCAATCGAAGATCGCCTCCTTTGATAAGACACCAACGTGAGGGAACTACCATGATCAAGTTTCCGCAGCTATGCGTACTAGGTGTGGCACTCCTGGCGGCAGGGTGTGTCTCTCAGCAGAAATATGATGAGTCGCAGCAGAAGAATGCGGAGCTGGAGGCGCAATACCAGCAGCTCAATGCGAGCATGGGGAGCGAAATTCAGTCCCGCGACGTGCGCATCTCGCGCATGCAGGATGCCATCAAGGTTTCGCTCAACGATCAGCTGCTGTTTCCATCAGGCGGCTGGGAGATATCAGAGCAGGCCAAGACCAGCATTGCCAAGGTCGCCAAGATCCTTGCCCCTCATCAGAAGAACAAGATCAACGTGAGCGGCTACACCGACAGCACACCCATTGGTCCGGAACTGGCGAAGCAAGGCATCACGACCAATCAGATCCTGTCGCAGAAGCGCGCGGACAATGTGCAGCAATTCATGATCTCGCAGGGCGTCAATCCAAGCCTGGTATCGGCCAAGGGCTATGGCGAGGAGAATCCCGTAGCGTCCAACGACACCGCCGAGGGCAAGGCTCAGAATCGTCGCGTGGAGCTCACCGTAGCGAGCCCCGGTACGAGCAACTGAATCGGCGCGGATATCGAACTTGACGGGTGCGGCCAAATGGACCGCGCCCGTCGCCTGTTGCCCACCTTCACATCCACGCCGGCGTGAATCGTTCGCTTGCGTCATCACCATGACCCAAGGATCGGGTGATGCTCGCGACGTCCTACCCGCCTGCCGCACCCTTACCCCTGCGGGGTGACGGTGACCGCCAAAGCCTCGGCATAAGTGATGCGCACCATGTCGCCGACTTTCAGCTTTGAGAGTCGGGCCTGGCGTGCGGGATCCTTCACCTCGATGATACGGGTCTTGCCATCAGCCCCGGTAAGCGTGACGGTGTGCTTCTTCAGGTCGACCGCGGTGAGTTTCGCGGTCACCGTGACGGCCTGCTCGGCCGTACCACCCGGTTTGTTGCTTTTCTCATCCCGCGTGATGTCGCCTTCAACCTCGGTGCCCGCTTGCGCACTGTTGGCCGGAAGCAACTCAAGCGCAACGGCATGTTGGTACGTCATGGTGATCTTGTCGCCGACTTTGACCTGGTCGAACCGCGTGGCGGCCGGCCCCACCGCTACCGTGTCTTCTTTGCCAGCGGCCGTTCGAAGCGTGACCAGGCGTTTTTGATAATCGATCTGCGTCACCGTAGCCGTCACGGTCTCCGTCTCGTTGGCCAGCTCGTGTGCCGTCGCGGTCACCGGCGGCGCCGTGGAGGTCTGCGCATAGACCGACAGGAAAGGTGTGCCTGCCGCTACGACCGCTAGAAGCAAGCAACGTGGGAAGTCGAAGGCGCTCATATCACATCTCTCTGTCAGCGACGAATCAAGGCGTACATGCCATGAGAGCATCCCGTTTCGGGGCTGCTCTGCCCTTTTCATCCAATCACGCAGCACGCCACCCCGCCCCATGCCTGCAGTGCGCATAGACTTCTACAAGCATCGGCTGTGATGCATGAGATCTCCAGTGGCTAATTACCGATTATTTCTGTGTAGAAATACGCAGACCTAAAATGCACACGCAAGAGTTTGCTAATTGCCCACGATCTAATTAGCGCGTAGATCTACTTATGCCTTTAGTGCTGCAAGTTTTTGCTGTGAATTCCCAATTAGTTGCGCCAATATGTATTGTCGATTAGAGCGATGAGGGGTCATCATGAGTGGCCGTTCCGGTTCTCTTTTTGCTCGCGCCACCCTCGCGCTAGGGCTCGTTTTAACCTCCGGTGCTGCCTCATTGTTCGCGATGCCGGCGTTCGCACAGTCAGAAGACTATTGGGACGGAAACTGGCACGGCAGCATCACGCCGTACGGCTGGCTTCCCGGCGTGTCCGGCGAAACCCGATACCAGCTTCCCAGTGGCCCGGATGTCACCGTCAAAAACAAGAGAGACCCCTTGAGCAGCCTCAGTGGCGCCCTGCTGCTCGAAGGCGATATTCGCAAGGGGAACTGGGGCATGTTCGGCGACATCGACTGGATCAAATTCTCAAACGAGAAGGGGCGCTTCACCTCGATTGGAGGCGAACGCTTCGGAGCCGACGCCGGCCTGGATACGCGCTGGGGAATGAAGGGCGGCCTGATTACGCTGGCCGGGCTGTATACGCTTGGGCACGGCACGCTTGGTTATGCCGACCTGCTCTTCGGCGCGCGCTATGTGTGGTTGAAAGGCAACATCAGCTGGAACCTCAACGTGGTCAACAACCAGGATGCCTTGATCCTACAAGGTAGTGGCCACCTGCATAATCAGACGCATGCCGGTAACGCGATTATCGGCGTACGAGGTCGCTGGACGCCGTTCGCTGACTCGGGCTGGTACTTTCCGTACTACGCCGACGTCGGCACGGGCGACTCCGACAACACCTACCAATTGAACGTCGGCGTGGGCTACGCATTCCACTGGGGCGATATCGCCATCAGCTATCGCGATATCAAATATGAGCAAGGCGGCAGTGACAAGTTTCTCAAAGAGGCAAGGATCAGTGGGCCAAGTTTCAACTACACCTGGCACTTCTGAAATCCGGGTTGGCCAGGGCTATTCTCTGGCGGACTCGCCGGCAGGCATCGATGCGTCGATGCCACGGTGCCCAATCGGCTTGGAACGGCGACGCCTGGGGAACGAAACGCGATCTAACGGTTAACGAGCGTCAAGCAAAGGGCGAACAGTGCTGCTGAATCTCCCGGCGCGAGGGCGGTGTCGAACACGCCCACGCCAGGGTGACAGGTCCCGGTTGCAAGGATCGATGTTCGCTTGGACTCCTCGTTCATTGAGGCTGTAGCAGGGAGATGTGCCACCATGACAGAGAACACTTCATTTCAGACGAGCGACAAGCCGTCATTGCGCGTGCTGCTGGCAGATGCAGACCAGGGCATAGCCGAGGAAGTGGCCGGCTTATTGGCTCCGATTGTTGGATCCTTCGAAATCACCCACGACGGAATCTCCCTGGTCAAGCGCGCGCTCACCGGCGCCATCGACCTGGTCGTTTCCGATATCACGTTGCCGCTGCTCAGCGGGTTGCAGGCATTACAGCAGTTGCGCGAGAGAGGATCCACCGTACCCTTCATCGTTCTTTCTGCGCATGGTGAGCCAGCCGTCACGCGCGAGGCCCTGCTCTCTGGTTGCAATGGCTACGTCATCAAGCAACTGGCCAGCGAGGAACTTTGCAGAGCGGTGGAAGCGGTTGCGCATGGCTACCAGTACCTGAGCCCAAGCGCCCTCACCGCCATCATGCTCGCGCCGCCACCCACTCACCGACTGTCGCGCCGACAGGGACAGATCATCAACTGCGTCGCCGATGGATTCCGTACATCGGAGATCGCTTCTTCGCTGGGCATATCACCCCGCACGGTGGAAAGCCATCGACAGGCATTGCTGCGCCTGTTTGGCGTTCACAACAGCATCGCGCTTATTCGTGAGGCGGAGAAGCAAGGTCTCGTGCGACAAGGGATGGCCCGACGCATGGCAGAAGTGTCCATGGATCCCGCACTGAGTTGAGCCGCGATGGGTGCGTGTCACTTCGCCTGCATGACGTCTCTGGCATCGAGACAGGGAGCGCTGATGTGAAGCTGTTCATCGTGCCGGGAGCTTGCACTGTGGCCCTGATGCTTGGTTGCTCAACGGTGAGTGTCAGCAATCAGTGGCGGAATCCCTCTTTTGCGGGACCGCCTCTATCCAACGTGCTCGTCGTTGGCATTACCCGTAGTGACACGATGAAGCGCGTGTTCGAGGACGTGTTCTCCCAAGAACTGCAGACTGCAGGCATCCGTGCAGAACGCAGCTATGCCCGGCTTCCGCAAGGCGCCACATCGCTGAATCTCAATGATCTGAAGACCACGGGAATCGATGGCGTCCTCACCACGCGCGTCGAGCGCGTCGAGCAAAAGATCAATGTGACACCGGGCGGCCCGAGCTACGGAGGTTTCAATGGTTGGTATGGATCAGCCTGGGCATCCACCCCCGATGTACATCAATACGAGGTGGTCACGCTCGAGACCAGCGTGTGGGACGTCAGGAGCGAGAAGCTCGTATGGACGGTGACTACGCAAGGCGTGCGAACGAATGATCTCACTCAGGCCACCAGGGACCTGGCCGCCACGCTGATACCGAAACTGAAAAGCGAAGGTGTCCTTCGCTGACCTCTCGCGGGCGCCCCGAGATGGCAGCCCGGTAACGGGATCGGACCCTCTTGACTGGACCTGGGTCCAGCTGCGCTATGATGAACACTTCATGCGCACACTCCTTCACATCAGCCGCCGTCACCGCGTCCTTTGGACCGGGGTGGTGCTGTTTTGTCTGTTGTTCCAGCAGCTCGCCATGGCTGCCTATGTCTGCACGCTGCCCACCAGGCCGGCCGACACGGTGATGACGGGCGATTGCGCGGCCATGGGCGCGGGCCCCATGGAGAAAGCCTCTTTCCAACATCAAAGTCCGGATGCGCGTTGCGCCGAACACTGTGCCGGCAACGCGAGTTCGGCACATGATGTTCGCCTGCCAGCCGTTCCGCCACTGTTGTTGCCCATGGCATCCCCGATGCTGCTGGGAACCATCGCGCATGCGCCCGAGCAGGCGCCCATGCCTGATGCCGCACTGCTTCGTCCCGATCCGCCGCCGACACTGCGGTTCTGCTCCCTGTTGATCTAGCCCTCGATCGCTAACCACTCGGCGGCCATGCCTGCGTGCATGGCTCGTACGGTTTTGTGATCGGAGCTAGCAATGTTTTCGCATCGAATTCTGACGCGTGCCTGCACGGCGCGCTTTTGGCTGTGCCTTTTATCGGTCGCCACAGGTCTGTTGGCATCTTCGGCCTGGGCGGACGATACCGCCTCGACCCTGACGTTGGACGCAGCAACCCGGCGCGCCATGGCGCAGGCGCCGCTTCTTCAGGCACGTCTTGCCCAGCAGGACGCCGCCCGCGAAGAAGCTGGGCGCGCCGGCGCCCTCCCCGACCCCCAGCTGACCGTGGGCATCGACAACCTGGCCATCCAAGGCCCGGGGGCCTTCACGGCCGGCGGCGACACCATGACCATGCGCACCGTCGGGCTTTCCCAGGCGCTGCCGTCTCGGGCCAAGCGCCAGGCGCAGCGCGACGTCGCGCAAGCGAATGTCGAACAAGCCGCGTCCACCTCGGCGATGACCCGGCTCGCCATCGAGCAACAAGTCGCCGTCGCCTGGATCGGCGCATGGGGGGCTCACCGTGAACTCCAGATGTTGCAAGCCATGCGGCGTGAGTGGGCGATCGATGTCGTGGTGGCCCAAGCGCGATTGCGCGGAGGCAACGGCTCTGCTGCCGATGTACTGGCCATGCGCAATGAAGCGCTCGATCTGGAAAACCGCATCGACGACGCCAACTCGCGCGAAGCCCAGGCTCGAGCGGCATTGGCGCGATGGCTGGGCACGCCGGTCAACGAACCACTGGCCGACGCACCCGACTTCACCGTGCTCCCACACGACGAATCCTCCTTGCTGTCCAACCTGGACCATCAAGGCTACCTCCTCGGCTGGCCTGCTCGCGAACACGCCGCCGAAGCCGCCCTGGAGGCTGCCAAGGCCGAGAAGCATCCCGAGTGGAGCGTGGGATTCAACTATGGCTCTCGTGTGCGCGGCCTGTCCGACATGGTGTCGCTCCAGGTCGGGGTGAGCCTGCCTCTGTTCACGCGCAATCGGCAAGACCGCGGCATCAGCGGGCGTGCTGCAGACCTCGATGCAGTTCGAGCCGAGCGCGATGACGCGCGGCGGCAACAGGCCGAGGCTGTGCAGGCAGCCTGGGCGCAATGGGATGCACTGGGCCGGCAAGTGCGTCGACATCTCAGCCAGCTACTGCCGCAAGCCAACGATCGTGCTGCGCTGGCCCTGGCGGCCTATCGCGGTGGCGGCGATATCCAACCCTTGCTGGATGCGCGCCGCGACGAAATCTCTCACCACACCGACTTTGCTCGCATGCTGACCGACTACGGCCGTGCCTGGGCAGCCTTGACCTACCTTCTTCCCGAGGGGGACACCCCATGAAACGTGCTGTCCTGATCTCATTCATTCTCGCGGCACTGCTCGTTACTGCGATCATCGCCTACTGGGCAGGCCGCCACGGCAATGCTCCGGCGGAATCTTCCGCAGCCACAGGATCCGCTACACCGGTGGCCCGTACCAGGGTCCTGTATTGGTACGACCCGATGACGCCCGGGCAGCATTCCGACAAACCGGGATTGTCGTCGATGGGTATGCAAATGGTGCCCAAATATGCCGATGCAGGTGTCGACACGAACACCATCCGCATTGATTCGGCGACAGTGCAGAACCTGGGCATGCGCACGGCGACCGTGGAGCGTCGTGCGCTCCCTGCGACGATTCAAGTGCCCGGAACCATCAGCTGGGATCTGCGCCGGGCGACCGTCGTCAGTGCTCGCGTGGACGGAGTCATCAGCAAGCTGTACGTACGCGCTCCGTATGCGAACGTGGCTGCCGGTGCGCCGCTAGCCAGCTTGCTCGCCCCGCAGTGGAGCAGCGCCGTGGCCGAATCGCAGGCCTTGCAACATGTGCAATCGGCAGAGGCCAGAGCCTTGCGCGGCGCCTCGCAACAGCGACTGCAGGCACTGGGCTTGTCACCAGCAGACAGCGGCGCCCTCGGGAGCAGCGGCCAGATCACCCTGCATGCGCCGCAAGCAGGCGTGATCAGTACGCTCGATGTGCGCGAGGGGCAACGCGTCAACGCCGGGCAGACCCTGATGACGATCAACGGGCTATCCACGGTGTGGGTCGAAGCGGCGTTGCCGCAGGCGGTTGCCGGGACGATGCGCGCGGATACACCGGTCAACGTTCACGTCGATGCCCTGCCAGGCCAAGTGTTCCGCGGCCATGTGGAAACGCTGCTGCCCGATATCGACATGGCTACCCGCACGCAACGTGCACGCATCGTGCTTGCCAATCCGGATGGCGCGTTGAGTCCCGGCATGTTCGCCACCGTGCAGTTCGACCCATGGCCAGGGGAAGCCTTTCCAGTGGTGCCGGACGATGCATTGATCGCCACGGGTGATCACACGCGGGTGATCGTCGCCAACGACCGCGGTCGCTTCCGCGCCGTCGCGATTCGCACCGGACGCTCGGCGGGCGGCTACACCGAAGTCCTGGACGGCCTCGCTGGCGGCGAGAAGGTGGTGGTGTCCGGCCAGTTCCTGATCGACTCGGAAGCCAGCCTGTCGGGGGCGCTCGATCGCTTGAACGATCCTGGCGCGAATCCTGCTCCTGCGAGCAGCGCGTCGATGCCGGGCATTCCGATGTCAGGAGATCGTCCATGATCGCGACGCTCATCCGCACCGCGATCGCGCATCGCGCCTTGGTGTTGCTGGCTGCCCTGGTGCTGGCGGTGGCCGGCGCGTTCGCTGCCATGCATACGCCGATCGATGCCCTGCCCGATCTGTCTGACACCCAGGTGATCCTCCGCACGAACTGGCCAGGCCAGTCGCCCCAGGTGGTGGAAGATCAGGTCACCTATCCGCTGGCCACGACCATGCTATCGGTGCCTGGCGCCAAGACGGTCCGCGGCTACTCGTTCTTCGGTGACTCATACGTCTACGTGTTGTTCGATGACAGCACGGATCTCTACTGGGCACGCTCGCGCGTGCTGGAGTACTTGAGCCAGGTACGCGATCGCTTGCCCGCTGGCGTCAGCCCCTCGCTGGGCCCGGATGCCACCGGGCTGGGCTGGATCTACGAGTACGCACTGATTGACCGCACGGGACAGCACGATATTGGCCAGCTACGCGCATTGCAGGATTGGTTTGTGCGCTATCAGCTCAAGACCGTTCCCGATGTGGCCGAAGTGGCAAGCCTCGGTGGCATGGAGCAAGCATGGCAAGTCGTGCCCGATCCGCAAGCGCTGGCCGCGCGCAACCTCACGATCACGCAGTTGGTCGAAGCCATTCGCGCTGCCAACGGCGCGAACGGTGGTTCCGTCATCGAGCAAGGCGAAGCTGAATTCATGGTGCGCAGCGAAGGTTACCTGCGCAACCGTGAGGACTTCGAGCGTGTGCCCATTGCCACCAACTCCGGTGGTGTGCCGGTACTGCTGCGCGATGTCGCAAAAGTGCAGCGCGGACCCGGCTTTCGACGTGGCATCACTGAATTGGACGGCCAGGGTGAAGTCGCCGGCGGCGTTGTTGTATTGCGCACGGGAAAGAATGCGAAGACCGCGATCGCCGCCGTCAAAGTCAAGCTTGCCGAACTTAAACGCAGTCTACCGGCCGGCGTGGAACTTGTGCCGACCTATGATCGCTCCGAGCTGATCGATGCGGCCGTCGATAACCTCTGGGGCAAGCTGCTGGAGGAATTCCTTGTCGTCGCCCTGGTCTGCGCGTTGTTCCTGGGGCATTTGCGCTCCGCCCTGGTGGCGGTGATCACGCTGCCGCTCGGTGTGCTGGTTGCGTTTGTGGTGATGCATTTGCAAGGCGTGTCGGCCAACCTGATGTCACTCGGAGGTATCGCCATTGCCATCGGTGCGATGGTCGACGCAGCCGTGGTAATGATTGAAAACACCCACAAGCATCTGGAGCATTGGCGTGATGCGCACGATGGGCGGGAACCGCAAGGCGCTGCACGCTGGTCACTAGTGGCGGAGTCGGCTGTCGAAGTGGGGCCCGCGCTGTTCGTGAGCCTCCTGATCATCGCGCTGTCGTTCGTACCGGTGTTTGCACTGCAAGGCCAGGAAGGCAAGCTGTTCAAGCCGCTTGCGTTCACCAAGACCTACGCCATGGCGGCGGCCGCCGGCCTCGCCGTTACCCTGGTGCCCGTGTTGACGGGATACCTCGTGCGCGGCCGCATCCGCGCCGAGCGCGACAATCCGCTCAATCGAGGCCTCATCGCACTTTATCGCCCCATCCTGGAAGCCGTGCTGCGATATCCGAAGTCGACACTGGTGGCGGCCGCCATCCTGCTACTCAGCGCCGCGATTCCCATCAACCAGCTGGGCAGCGAATTCATGCCTCCGATGGACGAAGGCACGCTGCTGTATATGCCCACTGCACTGCCGAGCCTGTCTGCCGGCAAGGCGGCGCAGCTGCTGCAGCTCACGGATCGCATGATCAAGACCGTGCCCGAGGTGGATCACGTGTTTGGCAAGGCCGGACGCGCCGAGACCGCCACCGATCCCGCACCACTGGAGATGTTCGAAACCACCATCACGTTCAAGCCGAAGAACGCTTGGCGGCCAGGCATGACCATGGACAAGCTCAAGATCGAGCTGGACAAGGCCGTGCGCGTACCAGGTTTGACGAATTTGTTTGTACCGCCAATCCGCAACCGTATCGACATGCTGGCCACCGGCATCAAGAGTCCAATCGGCATCAAAGTGCTTGGAGCCGATCCAGCCGTATTGCAAACCGTGGCCGACCAGATCGAAGCCGTGGCCAAGAAAGCGCCCGGGGTCAGCTCAGCCATTGGCGAGCGCGCCGAGGGTGGCCGCTATGTCAACGTGCACGTTCGTCCCGATGATGCGGCCCGCTACGGACTAACCCAGCAGCAGGTACAGCAGCTGATCGCAACACTGGTGGGCGGAGATCCCATCGGGCAGACCATCCAGGGGCGGGAGCGCTATCCGATCGTGGTCCGCTATCCACGCATCGCGCGTGATTCGGTCGCGGCATTGCGGCAGTTGCCGATCGCCACTGCCAGCGGCGCGCAACTGATCCTCAGTCAAGTCGCCGACATCGACTTGGACATGGGGCCCCCGATGCTCAAGAGCGAGAACGGCCAGCTGGCCACGTACGTCTACGTCGATACTACGGATCGGGATCTTGGCGCCGTCGTTGCCAACCTGCAGCGGGTCGTGGCACAGCAAGTGACCTTGCCGCCAGGCATCACGGTGGCATGGTCGGGACAGTTCGAGTATCTGGCCAGCGCGACGGAGCGACTGAAGCTTGTGGTGCCCATCGCGCTGCTGATCATCTTCGGACTGATCTATGCCGTATTTCATCGAGCCAGCGAAGCCCTGATGATCATGATGAGCGTGCCGCTGGCCCTCGTCGGCGGGCTGTGGCTGGTCCTGCTACTCGGGCACGCCGTGTCGGTGGCGACCATGATCGGCTTTATCGCCCTGGCCGGTGTTGCCGCCGAGTTTGGCGTGGTGATGCTGCTGTATCTGCGTCACGCCTGGGAGCAGCACCTCGCGCTCGATCCGCATGCCGGACCGGCCGAACTCGACAACGCGATTCGCGAAGGAGCCGTGCAGCGCGTGCGGCCGAAAGCGATGACCGTCGCCGTCATCCTTGCCGGTCTTTTTCCCATACTGCTCGGCCATGGCGCCGGCTCCGAAGTCATGCAGCGCATTGCTGCCCCCATGGTGGGCGGCATGCTCACCGCACCGCTGCTATCCATGCTTGTCATCCCGGCCGCGTTTCGCCTTCTGGTCCTGCATCGACTGCGCAAGACCGGCCAGGCGACCGTCGCACTCGCTCCCGAACAAGGAACCACTCGATGAAAAAACACCTGCCCGCCTTCGCCATTCTGGGCGCACTGGCTGCAGCGCCCGGCTTCGCCCTAGCGCAAGCAATGGACCCGAACATGCCCGGCATGCAGCACGATGCCCACACTACCGATGCGCACGGAACCGGTGTCGTCAAGGCGATCGACACGGCCAGGAACACCGTCACATTGCAGCATCAGGCGATCGCCTCCGCCGGCTGGCCAGCGATGACGATGGCGTTCAAAGTGGCCTCGCCGGATCTGCTGAAGGCCATCAAGGTCGGCGACAAAGTGCAGTTCTCACTGCATCCGGCAGGTATGGACAGCACGGTAACGGCGATCAAGCCTGTTCAGCCCTGACCCGACGGCGCCGAACGCACGGCATCGGCTCCATGGCAGCAGGAACCTTCCTGCTGCTTCGGCGGACAAGGCGCCGTGCCGTAGGAACAGAAGACACAACAGTCGCCAGCTTTGGGGCGCACGACCTCGCCACAGCCTGGGCAGTCGTAGAAAAACCAGCAATAGTCGGTGGGCATCGTCTCCTGCGAACGATGCCCGCACCACGGACAGGTCACCGTGCTTTGCAGGATGAGTGTCCGTTTTGAATCCATGGTCATGACCCGGATGAAACCGGGCCCGAGCGGAACTGCGGCCATGCCGAGGCCAGCACGTCCATCCCGGTCCGCACAAAGAGCAACGCCAGCAGTGCGCCAAAGACCAGGTCAAGCCACGCCCAGCCCGTCCAGGCGATCACGGCTGTCGTCAACAGAACACCGGCGTTGCCGATCACGTCATTGCGCGAGCACAGCCAGATCGAGCGCATATTGATGTCGTCGCTGCGGAACCGCGTCAGCAGCAAGAGGCAGGTCGCGTTGGCCACAAGCGCCACACCTGCAGCGATGGCCATAACGGCTGGCAAAGGCTCGGCGCCGGCGATCAGTTTGTGCACGACCTGGGCAAGCACGGCAGCAGCGAAAGCGAGCTGGACGCCTCCCTTGACGAGAGCGGCCCCGGCGCGGGCACGCAGCGAGCGCCCCAGTACGATCAGACTCAGCCCATAGACCAGGGCATCGCCCAGGCTGTCCAGCGAATCGCCCTGCAGGGCGGTCGAGTCCGCCAAGAAGCCCGCACCGAACTCGCCCACAAAGATCGCCACATTGATGGCCAGAACGAGCCACAGGATCCGGCGCTGCGCGGCCGATCGGGCAAGCGCTTTTCCGGTGGATTCGCAGTCACAGCAGGCCATGGTCTAGTGCTCCCTGGAACAATGGCCTAGGCTAAAGTCCGTAGCTGCTACGGAGTCAAGCCATGCGCATCAGCGACTTGGCCAAACGAACGGGTTGTCACCTTGAGACGGTGCGGTACTACGAGCGCATTGGCCTGCTGCCGAAGCCTGATCGTTCGATCGCCGGCTATCGCCAATACGGTGAGACGGATGTCGAGCGACTCCAATTCATCGTGCGCAGCCGGGCGCTGGGCTTTCATCTGGATGAAATCAAGAGTCTGCTGACACTGGCCTCTGAGTCCACCTTGTCGTGCCAGGAAGTCGACGCCCTCGCCCGCAACCACCTGGCTCAAGTCCAAGCCAAACAGCAGGAGCTGGCGGCGCTCGCCAAGGAGCTGCATCGCATGATCGATACATGCCACAAGGACACCCGCGAGACATGCACGATTCTGCGCGGCCTGTCTGGATCGCAAAGAACAGCGGCATGATCAACAACGCGCCACTGCCGGGCGGCTGCCAGACCATGGAGGTCGACGTGGTTGCCGACCCGTGTCGGCTTTCATGTCTCCAATGCCACAGGCAGCTTCTTGGGAACCATGGCATCGCGGCGCTGTGCGATTGCCCATGAAGCCGACATCGTCTCCCGTCCCGCAAGAAAACTTGAACGCCGCCGCCCAGGGCACTGCACGGGAAGTGGGCGCCGCCTTCCTCAAGCTCGGCCTGACCTCATTTGGCGGACCGATCGCGCACCTGGGTTACTTTCGCAGGGAATTTGTCGAGCGGCGACGCTGGCTGGATGAAGAACATTTTGGCCAGCTCTTGGCGTTGTGCCAATTTCTGCCGGGGCCGGCGAGCAGTCAGCTGGGGTTCTCCCTGGGCTTGTTGCGCGCCGGCTGGCTGGGCGCGATCGCCGCCTTCATCGCCTTCACCTTGCCATCGGCACTGTTGCTGTTCGCGTTCGCCGCATTGAGCGATCGCTTTGCCAGCCCGCTCGGCCAGGGCGTGATTCACGGTCTCAAGCTGGTGGCCGTGGCGGTCGTTGCGCAAGGCGTGCTCGGCATGGCGCGAACCCTCACGCCGGACCGTCCCCGCGCTTTGATGGCCGCGCTCGCTGCCGCCTTGATTGCCGTCAGTGCCAGTTCGGCGATGCAGTTGCTGGTGGTTGCCGGCGGTGCAGCGCTGGGACCATGGCTGTGCCGCAACGTGACGGCACGGCAGGGAGAGACGTTCTCGTTGCATTACGGCCGCCGCCTCGGCACGACACTGCTTTGCGCCTATGCCGTCTTGCTGCTCGCCGCGTTGACCATCGCACCCGGCTTGCCGCCGCTTGGCCAGGTTGCGGGAGCGTTCTATCGAACCGGCGCCCTGGTGTTTGGCGGCGGGCATGTCGTGCTGCCGCTGTTGAAGCAGGCCGTCGTGGACCCGGGATGGGTCACCAACGATACCTTCCTGGCCGGATACGGTGCCGCGCAAGCCGTGCCCGGCCCGATGTTCACTCTGTCGGCATTCCTGGGCGAACGGATGCAAGGCGGCTACGGCGGCATGCTCGGAGCCGTGGTCAGTTTGCTGGCCATCTTCCTCCCCGGACTATTGATGGTCTCGGGCAGCCTGCCTTTTTGGCGGGCACTTGCTGCGCGCGATCAAGCGGCGCGCATGCTCGCCGGCGTTAACGCTGCCGTGGTGGGCTTGTTGGCCGCTGCGCTGTACAACCCGGTGTGGGTGAGTGCGGTGCGCGATGCAGAAGACTTCGCCATCGCCTTGATCGCTTTTGCGCTGCTGGTTGCGGCTCGATGGTCTCCGCTGGGAGTCGTCGCCTGGTGCGTCGTGGCCTCTGTGCTGCGAACGCTATGGATGTGATCGGGCCGATCCAGGGATCTCGACACGAGCGATCGAGGCCTTATGCCGTGCGCTTTCTGGTGCGCGCTTGGGTGCCGGTGGATTTGACCGCGGGCGGGCGCGCGCAGGACTGTCCCGTCGCGCTACAGCAATTCTCGGTGAGATAGCCCACCAGGTCGTTCATGACGTCAAGAACCGGCGAGTAGTAGATGAACCGCCCATCCTGCCGGCTCGTGATCAGCCCTGCATGGACGAGCTCCTTCAAGTGGAACGAGAGCGTGGCGTTGGCCAGCCCCAGCCGCTCGGCGATCGCACTGGCTGCCAGGCCATCGGGTGCGTGCTCCACGAGCAGGCGATACACGGCCAACCGCGACTCTTGGGCGAGTGCGGACAGGACGGTGATGGCTTGTTTGGTCTGCATGGCGTGCCGGAAGCTCGGTCAGGAACCTTCCAAGTGTAAGAGCAATGGCAGTGTCGTTGAGTACTCAGGCCGCGTCAGCCTCGTACCAGCGCTTGCTCACGGTCACGATCCGAACCACGGAGAGCATCACCGGCACTTCAATCAGGACGCCCACCACGGTGGCCAATGCGGCACCGGAGTGCACGCCAAACAGGCCCACCGCCGTGGCCACGGCAAGCTCAAAGAAGTTGCTCGCCCCGATCAGCGCCGACGGCGCCGCAACACAGTGCGGCACACCGAGCTTCCGATTAAGCAGGTACGCGAGGCCAGAGTTGAAATACACCTGGATCAGAATCGGCGCCGCAAGCATCGCGATGATCAGCGGCTGGGCGAGAATCTGTTGCCCCTGGAAGCCAAAAAGCAACACCAAGGTCAACAGCAAGGCGCCCAGCGAGATCGGCCCCAACCTGGCCAGCAATCGCTCAAGCGCGTCCTGCCCGCCATGCGCCAGTACAGCGCGACGCAGGACGACGCTGATCAGCACCGGCACAACGATATAGAGCATCACCGATAGCATCAGCGTATGCCACGGCACCGTAATCGCCGAGATGCCGAGCAGCAGTCCCACGATCGGCGCAAACGCAAACACCATGATGGCGTCGTTCACCGCGACCTGGCTCAAGGTGAAATTGGGCTCGCCACCGCACAGGTTGCTCCATACGAAGACCATCGCCGTGCACGGCGCCGCGGCAAGCAAGATCAGGCCCGCCACATAGGAATCAAGCTGATCCGCAGGCAGCCATGCCGCGAACACGTGCCGAATGAAAATCCAGCCCAGCAAGGCCATCGAGAAAGGCTTGACCGCCCAGTTGATGAAGAGCGTCACGCCAATGCCTTTCCACTGACGTCGCACACCCGCCATCGCGCTGAAGTCGATCTTCAGCAGCATGGGGATGATCATCAGCCAGATCAGCCCCGCCACCGGCAGGTTGACCTTGGCCACTTCCATGCGGCCCAGCGCTTCGAACGTACCGGGCAACACATGACCGAGCAAGGTGCCTGCCACGATGCACAGCGCCACCCACAAGGTCAGGTAACGCTCGAAGAAACCGATGCGGGCCACCTCCGCCTGCGGCGCGACATCCATGGCAGTGGTCGCCTCGGTCATGCGACATCCTCGTTGTCGTCTTCACCGGTCAGCGCACCGATACCATCGAGCGCCCACTTGAGGTCTTCCTGACTCATCGTCTCGACAGGCAGGCTCAACAACGCCATGAGGCGATAAGTGATCAGCATATGTGCCTTGCGGAAGGCTTCATTGATGGCCACGGGACTGCCCTTGACCGCCGCCGGATCGGGCAGCCCCCAGTGCGAACGCACGAAGTCGCCAAACAACACCGGGCACGGCTCGTTCGCAGCGCTATCGCAGACGGTGATCACGATATCCAGCGGCGGCGCGTCTTCGCCGACGAATCGGTCCCACGACTTGCTGCTCAGCCCCTCGATAGGAATGCCCGCCGTCGCCAGCTCCTCCAGCGCATAGGGATTGACCTGACCCGTCGGCTTGCTGCCAGCGCTATACGCCTCGAACCGCCCTTTACCCAGGTGATTGAGGGTGGCTTCGGACAAGATGCTGCGGGCCGAATTGCCGGTACAGATAAAGAGAACGCGACAAGGATGCATGGTGCCTGGTACCCAGGGTGGCAGTGACGGTTGTAATTCTATATTTCCATAATGATAGAATCGTTACATCGACGCAACCGGTTCGAAAACCCGCCATGACGCTGCACGACCTGCCCCACATCACGGCCGACGCGCTCGACAAGCCCAGCCTGGAAAAGCTCGCCCTGCCCGCAGGCTCCGATCATCCGCCACGGATCCTCATCCTCTACGGCTCATTGCGTCCGCAGTCGTTCAGCCGAAAACTGGCCCTTGAAGCCGGGCGGATTCTTCAACAGTTCGGCGCCGAGACCCGCGTATTTGATCCTAACGACCTGCCCGTCCTGGACAGCGTGCCGGCGAGCCATCCCAAAGTGCAGGAGCTGCGCGAGCTTTCCCTGTGGTCAGAAGGCCAAGTGTGGGTAAGTCCCGAGCGCCACGGTGCGGTGACTGGCGTCTTCAAGAACCAGATCGACTGGCTGCCGCTGGAAGAAGGCAGTGTCCGCCCCACCCAAGGCCGCACGCTGGCCGTCATGCAGGTTTGCGGTGGCTCGCAGTCGTTCAACGTCGTCAATGCGCTGCGCATGCTCGGCCGTTGGATGCGCATGGTGACCATCCCCAATCAATCGTCGGTTGCCAAAGCCTGGCAGGAGTTTGACGAAAGCGGCCGGATGAAACCGTCACCGTATTACGACCGCGTGGTTGACGTGATGGAAGAGCTATTCAAGTTCACTCTGATGGTGCGTGACCGTAGCGACTACCTGGTTGACCGCTACAGCGAACGCAAAGGCGCCGCCGAAGCACGTGCCTTGTCCGCCGCGGCAAAGGTCGTGGAAGTTGTCGCCGCATCGACTGATCCTCAGGACAGTGCACGTTCGAAATCGCCCCGCTGCTGCGCAAGCGGAGGCTGTTGAGCCTGCTGATCTGGCTCGGGAGGCACACCAGCCCCTCTCTGCGCGAGCTCTACGCCGCGATCTTGTGCGCGTAATACGGCCGCGCCCGATCGTCCAGGATCGTGTACAGCGCGGCGAGATTATTCGGATCGGGATTGAGCCAGGCATCGATGTGCTCGGGCTTGATGGGAATGATGCAGCGGTCGTGACCGGCGGCGGCCACTTCAGGCGGCGGTTCGTCGGTGACCGCGGCGAACGAGAACAAGTCGACGCCGTGATCCGCGCCTGGCGAAATATTCCAGAGACATGCAACCAGCATTTCCTGCGCGGGCTGCGGATCGAACTCTAGCTTGACGCTCTCTTCCGTCTCGCCGGGCGCCAGCTCCCTGCCCTCCATCTTGTGCCGTGCCACGCTTTCATAAAAGCGGGTCACGATCATGATGCCGTGGCGATAGCCGAACAGCTTGCTCCAGGACTCCTCGAGTTTGTCGCGGCGCGCATTGTAGGTACCTGGAAATCGACGCTCGATCGCATCGTTCCAGCCTGGCAGACGGCACTGGTAGCGCATGGGAACGACAATGCGCTGACCATCGCGCTCGACCATCACCGGGGCATAGCTGCCGGGATAGATGAGCGAGTCCTTGTCGAGCAGCTCCTTGCGCTCAAGATCCTCCAGATTGCGGCGCGCCGCCTTGATCTTGTTGGTGGCGATGCGCTGATCTTCGGCAGCCTTTTTGGTCGGCTTGGGCCCAGCCAGGATGGCCTCGGCATTGAGCAGCCGCTCCGTCTGCAGCGTCAGCTCCGCCTGCAGCTTCTCGACCCATTCCCGATCGCCCTCGGCGACAATCCTGGCCAGCTCAAACCCCTCCTCGCCCCGCGGCTTTCGGAACGGCTCGCGCATGGCCTTGGGGATCTTGTTCCAGCCGCCGTCCTTGCGCTTCTCCCAGAACAGCTCGACGAAGCGCTTCAGGCTGATGACGGCGCCGAACTCCCGAACGAACTTGTCGTAGTCGGCTTCGATTTGCGCTGAGTAGCACATGGCATTGAGCTTACAACTGCCGTGTGGTTCCTGCGTAAAGGGCGTCCCTTCGAATCTCTGTGGAAGACGGGCCGAGTCATTGCCGACTCGGCCCAATCCAATGCCGTTGACGGCGTCAATACGGTATTACGACGCGATGCCCATGTTGGCCAGGCTGGGGTGCAGGTCGCGGACCGGACTGAGGACTTCCAGCAGCGCACCCAGGTGCAGAATCGTGGATTCCGCAAACCACGGCGCCACCAGTTGCACACCGATCGGCAGGCCATCCTTGCTCGTGCCAAAGCGCATCGACATGCCCGGCAAACCGGTGACGCTCAAGGGTGCGGTCGCATCCATCACGTGCAATGAGGAGACCGTCTGGCCGTTGATCACGAACTCCGCCGCGTCGTGCGCATGCGCCGGCACCGGCGTCACCGGGCAGAGCAACGCGTCATAGCGGGCAAAGTACTGAGCGAAGCCATCACGCATCGTCTCGATCTGTTGTTCGGCGATCACAAAGTCTTCGATCGAGGTGTCAGGCGTGTCAAAGACGCCCTGGACATGCTTGTAGATCAGCGCTTCGTGCCCGGCCGTCGCCTTCCTGAAGGCAGGCTTGGTCTCCATGGCCTGAAGTTTCCACAGGAGTTCGAGCGCATTGATCTGCTCCAGCACGGGGATGCGCACCTCTTCCACGATCACTCCTGCACTCTTCAGCGCTTCAGCCGCGGCCTTGACCGTTGCCGCGACATCGTTGTCGACGGCGCCAAAACCCGGCTCGACGAGCCAGCCGACGCGGACCCGGCGGTTCGGCATGGCTCCAACGCCGGCATCCAGGGTGGTTGGGCTGGTGGAGAATCCATCAGCGCCGTCCGGACCTGCCAGGAGCTCATAAGCGAGTGCAATATCGCGAACCGAACGAGCCATCGGGCCGGCGTGCCAGAAACGACGCGGCACGCGCGGCCAGACGCCGGTCATCGGGATTCGACCATGGGTTGCCTTGAGACCAATGACGCCGGTCAGGGCCGCCGGGCCGCGCACCGAAATAGCCACGTCCGTCGCCAAGCCGATGGGCGACATGCCCGCCGCGATGGCCGCCGACTCACCACCGCTTGATCCACCCGGCGTGCGATCAGGATTCCATGGATTGAGCGTGCGGCCCGAAAGCAAATTGTCACTCTCGATCCAGTAGGAGAACTCCGGGAGATTGGTCTTGGCCAGAAGAATGCCGCCCGCCTTCTTCATTCGCGCGATGGCGGTGGCGTCGCTATCGGGAATACGCCCCTTGAAGATCGGCGAGCCCAATTGGGTGAGCACGCCCGCCGTGTCGAAGGAGTCCTTCGCGGTGAAGGGAACGCCGTGCAGCGGGCCAAGTTTGTCACCCGCCAGAACGGCAGCCTCAGCCTCCTTCGCCGCTTTCAGCGCCTCGTCCGCCATGGCGACGATGGCATTGATCTTGGGATTGGTCTGGTCGATGCGGTCGATATGCGCCTGTACGACCTCGACGGGTGAAACTTCCATGGTGCGGATCAGCTCGGCGAGCCTGGTTGCATCCTGGTAGATAAGTTCGTTGCTCATAGGGGGAGTCTCAACGTGTTTGACAGGGGGATAACAAGGTCAGAGAGCCGGCCTACCTAACGCTTGTTAGGTTGGAGGATAAGCATCATACTATCCGCCCGTCAACCACTTTTCGGTGCGCGGGGTTTGGCCCCGGCCTTGGCTGTTGAGAGAATGCATCGTGAAAAGCGGGGCCGAATTCCGCCCCCCCGCTCGTGCGATCAACTGGCCGGCGGCCTGCAGGTGAACACCATTACCGAGCTGGCGTGCTACCTGCGCAGCTCAAGTCATCGAGGATAGATTCGTGGATAGTCAGGCAGGCACAAGTTCCAGGGACAAGATCCTGGACGTCGCGACAAAGATTGCGCAGGCGCATGGCTACGGTGGCCTGAACCTGCGTGCGCTTGCAGAAGAAGTTGGCATCAAGGCGGCCAGCCTCTACCACCACTTCCCAAGCAAGGCCGACCTTGCGGCCGCCGTTGCCAGGCGCTACTGGGAAGATGCGGCCGCGGTACTGGAAGTGCTGTCTACCAAGACTCCCGATCCTGCCGACCGCTTGCGACGATTTCCAGGAACCTTCCGAAAGTCGCTGGAGAACGACAACCGCATTTGCTTATGCAGCTTCATGACCGCCGAGTTCGACGATCTTCCCGACGCGGTAAAAAAAGAGGTCGAGACCTTCACCGACGTCAACGTCGCGTGGCTCGGCAAGACGCTTGTGGCGGCGGGCATCGTGGGCACCAAGGACGCCAGGAAACGCGCCAACGCCATTTTCGCCGCCGTAGCGGGCGCGCAGCTGATGGCGCGCGGTCGCTCCGATATCAAGCTTTTTGATGCCTTGATCAAGAACTACCAGGCGGCCGGGCTGCTGCCATCGTAAGCGCCCTCGCCCGCCAGGCTGCCCTCCGGTGACGCCTGTCATTCGGTGATCGCACCCGCCAACTTCCGGATGACGGGAGCCGCCATCACCACGAGCGGCAGCATGATCACCCATGAATAGAGATAGGCGTGGACCCAATGGGATAGAAAAGTCCCGCTGGATACGAAGGGGGCGCAGGCTATGCCGGCCGCAATCGAGCAAGTGATTCCCGACTGGATCACACCAAAGACATAGTGGGAGTATTTTTTGGGAAGCTTGCGCATCGGGATAGCCTGCCGATGCGAAAGCGCGAACGCGCCTCGCACAGCATGGTCAGTTCGTCTCACTGATCCTGCCGCCGCACGGCAGCCAGGCTGCGCTGAACTTCCAGTGCATTGCGCTCCACCCAGTTGTGTTGAAGCAATCCATCTTCGCGCACGTGAATGACCGAGGTGCCCGTCATGCGGATCGGCGTATGGCAGGGCTCAAATCCCATGAAGCCGTTGTTGCGGCCGGTGACGATCCAGCGTGTAACGACTCGATCCCCCGTGTCATTGGGAAACATCTCGACAATGTCGAATTTGAAGTCGTCGATGGAACGCAGGAATGCCCTGACCCATGTCTTGAATGCAACACGCGGTTCGATCAAGACGCCACCCGAGGTGACGCCAAAGTCTTCGGCCACGATGTGATCGGCCGCCCCGGGGTTCTTGCCCTGCCACACTTCGCGCCAGAATCGCTCGACGATTTGAACAGCATGCTTCTCGGCCATGGGATCAGTCTCCTGCGTATTCGCCAGATTTGAGGTGTTGGCGCCTTGCGTACTGAGAACTCTCGGCGCGGTAGGGAGGCAGTTTCAGTTGTTGCTGTCAAGAAGTAAACCGAATAATATTTCTCTCATCTAGAAATATTTCTTATTTATGAATGCATCCGACATCGACCTTGATCTGCTGAAGGCCTTCATCGTGGTGGCCGATCAGGGCAGCTTTACGGCGGCCGCGGAAGTCATCGGCCGCACCCAGTCCGCAGTCAGTCAAAAGCTGCTTCGACTTGAAGACGCGCTGCAGATGCGCCTGTTTGAAAGAACAAGCCGTTCGCTGCATCTGACCAAGGATGGAGAACGGGTGCTCGTCGCGGGCAGACGCCTGCTCGATCACTACCAGGCATTCATGCAGGAGGTTACGCAGCCGCCGAAGGCATCGGTACTCAGGCTCGGCATTTCGGAAAACCTGCTGCAGACACAACTACCTCACCTGCTCGCTGGATTCCGTCGCCGCTATCCCGAAGTCGCACTCGATCTGACTACAGGCTCCAGCCAGGACTTGCTCGCAGCCCACGAATCGCAGCAACTGGATCTCGTCATAGCCAGGACGCCAAAGAGCGGGGCCTTGCGACGCGGGCGTGTGATCTGGCGCGAGCCTCTGGTCTGGGCCGCCTATCCGGGATTCCGGATGGATCCGAAGACTCCCGCACAGCTGGTGATGATGAAACCGCCTTGCGTGTATCGCGAGACCATGATCGAAGCGCTGGAGTCAGCGGGACGCGAATGGACGGCGGCCTGCACCGTCGGCAGTTTCAGTGGCGTACGGGCGGCGGTGCTGGGAGGTTTAGGCGTAACGGTGCTGAGCAAGTCCCTCGTACAGGAAGGCATGAAAACCATGGCGCCCTCCCGGCACTGGCCAGCTCTGCCGACCGTCGAAGTGTCAGTACTTGGGGAGTCGCCAGAGACGCGCCATATCGTCGAGACCCTGACCTCGCTGCTGATCGAAGCACTGACCGAAGGTGCGTCCAGGAGAGTCAGAAAATAACGCCTGCGCAGAGGTACGACGGCGTCTGACCAGAGCCTACGCCTTGCACTGCGGGGACGATGCATCCCCGACCCACTGATAGGCCTTCCCATTCGGGTAGGAGACCAGCTCAAGCTGCATGCCCCACGGGCTGAGGAAATAGACCCAGGTTTCGCCAGCCGATGGACCTTGCGTCATCACCGTGGGCTCGCCGAGGACGGTAAGGCCGATCCGGTGCAGGTATGCCACCGCCCTATCCATGTCATCGACATAGAACGCCAGGTGGTGGCCACCGATATCCGAGTTTCGTGGCGGGGTTTTCTCCTGGGTTTCGGTCGGGGCATAACCGAAGATCTCCAGATTCGTATTGCCGGCGGTCATCATCACGATCCTGTCGATGACCGCGTCGCTGGCAACGTTGAGGTGCACCGACATCCAGTCATCGTTCGAGGCGAAAGGGCCAAACTCATAGGCGACTTCGAAACCAAAATGATCGCGAAAGAACGACACTGCTTCGTCGAGGTTGGGCACGGTAAAACCGACGTGATCAACTTTTTTGATGCCAGGAATGCTCATGTCTTCTCCGAGTTACTTTGATGCAAAGCCCCTTTGGTGATTTCCCGCGGACTCGGCAGTCGTTGCCGGAAATGCTCCGCCAGGCGATGTGTCGCCAACTTCAAGCGCTCGAGGTTTTCCAAGTCGAGCGATGAACGGGATCGTCAACAACGCCAAGCCCGCCATCGCCGTCGCCAGATAGCCCACCGCACCCAGGCCCCCATGCGGTATGACCAAGCCTCCGATGATGGCGCCAAGTCCGATGCCTGCGTTGGCAGCTGAAACATTGAGCGTGCCCGCCAGCGCCTGGGAGTGCGAGGCCACTCGCATGACGCGCACCTGGCAGATCGGAAACAGGGCTGTGTAAGCAACGCCCCAAAGCACGAACGGTATGTCGAACCAGCCACCGGCGCGTGCGAGCGACACGCTCGCCGCCATGCCGACACCAAGGATCACCACGAAAAGGGACGTGGCCCCCAGTGGACTGCGATCGACCGCGCGGCCGCCGAGCCAGTTTCCGATCAGTCCGATCGCGCCAAACCCCATCAGCCACCAGCCAACCCGCGCAGGCGCAACGCCAACCAAGGTTTCCAGCGTGTCCGCCAGGTACGTATAGGCAGTGAACATCGCCGTGAAGATCAGCACCGACAGACCGACATGGGCGACAAAACGCGGGTCCTTGAGAATGCGCGCCTGCTCGACGAGCCGCATGCGTCGTGGAAGTTCCAGCGTCGGCATGAAGGCCGCGATCAACATCGCCATCAACAGCGACAGGCCAGCCAACAAGGCAAAGGCGGTGCGCCAACCAAAGGCGTGCGCGGCAAGCGTGCCCAGCGGGATGCCAAACAACAGCGCCGCGGAAATGCCCAGATACACCATCGATACCGCGCGACCGGCGTGCTGGGATCCGGCAAGTTGCCCGGCGGTCTCGCTGGCCGTGCCCCAAAACACCGGAAGCAAGAGCGCAGCCATGAATCGCGCCAACGCCAGGACCCAGATGTTCGGCGCCATCGCAGCCAGCGCATTGGACGCGGCAAAGATCAGCAGGATAATCACGAATAGACGCTTGCGTTCAATATGCGACAGCAGGCCGGTCAACAGCGGGCCGAACAGCATCACCGTGAATGCAAAAAGCGTAACAAGTTGTCCGGCGGCAGAAATGGAGATGCGCAGTTCGCGCGCCAACGCAGGCAATAAGCCAACGATCACAAACTCGGTAGTGACGATGACGAAGGCGGCCACCGCCAGGATGGCGATCGCTCCAGCGCCACGCCCGGACGGCGTGCCGCCCGGCGTCGCTGTTGGTAGAGAAGACATGAACGTATCGAGGAATAGCCAGGGATTCACTAGCTTATTGCGGATATATAATCTCTATTAGGGTATTATTTCCATATATTCTGGATAGATTTTCCATAATTAGAGCGCAAGATGACTCCGTCGGAACGACTGAAAGGGCTTGAGGCGTTCGTCTTCACCGCCGACGCCGGCAGCTTTACCGCAGCGGCCGAGCGCTTGAATCTCACCAATTCGGCGGTTGGCAAAAGCGTGGCGCGACTGGAAGCGCGACTGGGCGTGCGCCTGTTCGAACGTTCCACTCGAACACTATCCCTCACCGATGCGGGCGCCGCGTACTACCAGACTTGCGCGCGCGTGCTCACGGACCTCGCGGAAGCAGAATCGGTACTCGCTGCGCAACGCGTGGAGCCCATCGGTCATCTGCGCCTGGATCTGCCTGCTGCGTTTGGTCGCATGAAGGTGTTGCCGGTGTTGTTGCCGTTCTTCGAGCAGCATCCCAACCTTCGTCCCCATCTGTCATTCACGGATCGCTTTGTCGATATCGTGGATGAAGGCATCGATGTGGCCGTGCGTATCGGCGGCGCGAATATCTGGCCAGAAGCCGTGGGACATCGATACCTGGGCGCCGAACGCCTGAGCCTGTGCGCCTCGCCTGCGTATCTCAAACAGCATGGCGCGCCACAGTCGGCTGCGGAACTCGCCCGGCACGCGGCCATCGTCTACGGCCGAGCCGACGGCAGCACCAGCCCCTGGTTGATCGCACAAGAGGCCGGCCCGCCGGAACCATGGACGGTGCAAGCGACGATGGCCCTCGGCAGCGGCGAGGCGGTGGTCAGCGCCGTCAAGGCCGGTTGCGGCATTGCCCAGCTGGCGACCTGGCTAGTGAGGGACGAATTGCAGCAAGGGACGCTGGTGAAGATTCTTCCGCAGCTGGAAGTGGAAGGCCTGCCGCTCAATCTCGTGTGGCCGCGCAGCCGTCAATTGCTCCCCAAGGTTGATTCGATCCTCAAACTGCTGACTGCCTCGCTGCGTATCGACTGAGGCCACCGGCGCTACTCGTGCAATGGTGATCACCCCGCGGCCGCCGGTATAGCCCCACTCCCCTGGACAGTCGGACTCCTGGATCGGAAGTGGACCGTTCGCCCTGAAAATCCATCGAAGCTAGACGGCTGCAGAGCCGCCCGTCTCCGACTTGCCCGATGGCTGCTTTCGAACCACAACGTAAGACACGCAAGCGGTGGCTGGAAAAGCAATCGCATGCCATAGCGGGAACATGCCCAACCACCTGGCCAATTCACTCCAAGACCACGTCATCAGTGTCGTGAGGAGCGAGATCCCGAACGGGACGGGAACGACGACGATGGTTGCCGGCCCCCACGACGGGCTGAGCAGCAAGGTGGCGACGACGACAAGCACGAGCGACCTTCGAGAGTCAGGCATGCGCCTGGCAGCGAACCAAACAGCGAGCACGGCAACAAACATGATCGCAGTGAGGCCCAGATAGACCAGCAGCATGGAGAGGTAGACCATGCCCACCGCCCTCAAATCATTTGCTGGTCATGTGGTAATACGGATCAACCGAGCTGATCAAAACGCCCATTTCCGACTGGATATAACGGTTTGCCGTGCTATCGGGATTGGCCGTGACTTCTTGATGCACCGGCATGTCCTTCAGAAGCGTTCCGGTCTGCGCATCGAAGACGTAGATCCTGGCGCTATAGCCGACTCGTGGCGGCTTATAGCCCCCTTGGGCATGCATGCCGCCGCGAAACTGAAAGAAGCTCGGGACCAACAGTGGATTGATCTGCAAGGCCAGCCGATACGGCGGTTTTGATGCCTTGCCGGACGAAAGAATGCCACTCTTGAACGCAGCGTCATCATCTTCTACGAGATTAATGACAATGCGACGCTGCTCGGCCCATGCCGAGAAAGCCTTGTCGACCAAGGCGCAGCTTTGATCTTCGCTGGTGCAGGCCACATAGGCCGTGAAGCGAGGATTCCCATCGTCGCCAAACAGCGCCATCGACTTCAGCGACTGTTGCTCACTCTCGCCAAGCACGGTCGGCGACCGGGCACATCCCTGGAGCATCATCCCCAAAACGATCACTGCGATCAGCACCTGTGGCCGCACGCGAAGCTCCTTTCCGATCGTTCAATTCGCCATTGAGTGTGACGACCGCCCGGGTCGCCGGCAATGCCCCCGATGCGTCGGGCGCAAACCTTACCCCTGCCCTCGCTGAGATTCCAACTGCAACGTGCTAATTGATCTGTGCAGCATGCATGCGTCGCACGCGTACAGTACTGCCGCCGTCATAGGTCACCACATACGTGGAACCTTCATGCGTCTGCTTCACCACTTGCAAGGGGTCGGCGAGCACGGCTTTTTCCAGAATATCCTTGTGATAGGCCGCCAATTCGCCCGTGGGAATCAGCATCAGCGGCGGACTGATCTGCTGGAAGTGGTTGAAATGACTGCCGCATTTCGTCGTGGTGGCATCGAACTTGAACCAGCCCTGCCCGCAGCTCTGTCCAGACACTTCCGGCAGACGCTTCAGCCAGATGAAGTACTTGTTCTCATGCGTGATCCACAAGCGGTTATGTCTCGTATCGTTCCCTCCGATGTCGTCGGAGTTCCAATAACGGACCAGCGAGGCCTCGTGGCAATCCGCCGATGCACACTCCTGCAGTACCAGGTATTCGTTGTCCTGCAGGTGGATGGGCTCGATGCTGAGGATGTCGTCCTTGACCAGGGGCTGTGCGGGAAACACCACCGACGGCATGCGCGGATCGACCTTGAAATCGCCGGAGATCAGATAGCCGCCAGACTCCGATGAATACGGCGGCGCCGTGACCTTGACGGCAGGCAGGGTCGTCTGCGCCCAAGTGCAAAAGCTCGTCACAACCAGGACGCCGGCGATCAGTACGTGTCTCACGGGACCTCCTATCCTTGAACAAAGCGCTCTCATTCCAGCGGCCCTGAGCCAGGCGGCGCACATCGGCGAGCCAACGCAAGGTACGTCACTCAGTCAACCAAACGTTCACCATCATTCTTGCACAGCCTCGCGACCTCTTCCCTCAGCTCATCCATGCGCCTGTGCTGGCGATACAGCACCGCGCTCGCGAAGACGTAGCATAGCGGCAGCCCGATGATGACGACGCCCGTTAAAAATCGCGCCCCGGTTGCACGCGAAATCCGCTCGCCCGAGCGTCTGCCATGCCTTCCCGTCGCAAGCAGCCTTTGCGCCTTTCGGATCGAGTCCCGGGCGAGCCGACTGCGGCGAACGCACAGAATGCCGCTAAGTGCGACTGGAGGCATCCGGTCGCAAGTAGATGATCAGGCAGCAACAGATCAGGGCCATTGCCACCAGCGGATGCCAGGCAGCGATGAAGGCAGCCGCCACAAAAGTGGCCAAGGTGGTCAGTGACCGGATCTTCATCACCCGTCGATCCGCGGCAGTCACTTTATGCGCGCCTTGCCGATCGATTGCCTCCTTGCACAGCAAGACATAGGTGGCATTGATCAGGGCGAAGACGACGGCGTAGAACAATACGGGAACGGAAGCCAGTCCCGACTCAGCGATCCACGCGGTGGTAAAGGGCACAAAGGACACGCTGAACAAGTGCGCAAAGTTCGTCCATATCAACGAGCGCGAAGCCTCGGCGACGTATCGACACACATGGTGATGATTCACCCACACGATCGCGAGAAAGAGATAGCTCACCGCATAGGCCACGCCTGAAGGCCAGAGTTTTCCCAGCGCTGCAAACGACGCCTCATGCGGAGGATGCAATTCGAGCACCAGGATGGTGATGATGATGGCGAACACGCCATCGGAAAAGATCATCAGCCTTTCAGGACTCTTGCTGGGAACGGTCATGACAGTCTCCACTCGTCGCTGTCCACCGGATCGAATCGCTTGCGAATCGCTGGCAAGGTCCTGCCGGCAACTCCACCATCGGCAAGTCGATCAGCTCGATCGCCGCTTGCGAAGAAAGCCGTCGACCGAGAACGGGCCGGCGCCGCCGATGCACAACGCAATCAATGCCGCCAGGTAGAGAAGATCCGTTTCATACCCAGGCTGACCGAAATGCGCACCAGCGGCATCGTAGGACATCAGTTTGATCGAACTGAAACCATTGGGCAGATGAACCGTAACGATGGCCACCAATAACACAATGGCCATGGGCAGCGCGGCAACAGGCACGAAGGCGCCGCAGAGCACAAGCAAGCCACCAACGACCTCGATGGCAATCGTCGCCCAGCCAAACACCTCGGCGAAAGGCATGCCCATCGCGTGGAGAATCGCGACAAACGCCTCCGATCCACGGGCCAACTTGGCATAGCCGTGCTCGACGAAACCAAATCCGACGATGAGTCGCAGCGGCAGCGCGTACCACGACGCAGGCACCGGTAGCGGCGAAATGGCAAGGTTGCGTAGAAAACGAGTGATAGGTGTCAAAGCAGGTTCCTCGATGCAACGGGTCTGCCGCAGAAATTCCGGGACTGACTCCATAGCCCATTCGCCAATGATCCTCCAAGAGTTACCTGCAGCGACAAGACGCCTGCCTGATGGTCCGGGTCGAGTGCGTTGACCAACTTCCAGGTCTGGGCCGGCGAACGCGACTTGTGGCGCCCATAGGCGCGCATCGTTTGGCTTTCCCTGGATCCAGGGCCAACCCGCATTGGCGGAATGGCGCATCTACTAATGATCTAGTTGACAATCACGCGCCGATGCATAGAATCTACTAACAACATAGTAGATGGATGCGTCGCCATGAAGATCTCGCTCACCGACCGAGAGGCGGATGTGATGCAGGTGCTATGGGACCACGGCCCCTCGGTCGTCGCGGAGGTCCGCGAGCGTCTAAGCGATCCCCTTGCCTATACCACGGTGCTCACGGTGCTGCGGACCTTGGAAGCGAAGGGCTATGCAGGGCACGAAGAGGAAGGTCGCGGTCATCGCTATTTTGCCAGCGTGAAGCAGCAGGCGGCGCGCAAGAACGCCCTGCAGCATCTGACCGACAAGTTGTTCAAGGGTTCGACGGAATTGCTGTTCTCGCACCTGGTGTCCGATCAGAAACTGAGCCCGGAACAGATCAGGCGCATGCGCCAGTTGCTGGCTGCACAGTCCGACAAGGACAAGCCGTAATGCTCTCCATGATTGGTTATGTACTGATCGTAGGCGTGCTACTGGGCCTGGCGGCGCTGATCGCCGAACACGCCGCCACGCAGCGCCAGGCATCAAAGCGCTGGATCTGGTTGACCACCATGATCGCCTCATTGCTGCTGCCGGTGATCATTCCCAACGTCACGATCCAGGTGCCGAGCCTGATCAAGCAGGCACGCGTCCAGGAACGGATCGTGTTGCGTGAGGCAACCTCGGTGCACCTCCCGATGGCAGCCCTCGATCACGGCATGCAGAACGCCAGCATCGCACCCGCCCGGCTCGAGACGTTGTTTCATGGGGTCTGGCTGGCGACTTCACTGCTCGTTTTGGCTGGATTGGTGCTCAGCGGCAGCCTGCTGTATTGGCGGAAACGTTTGTGGTCGCGGGGAAGTCTCCTGGGCACACCGGTGCTGATCGCCCCGGATGCCGGACCCGCCGTCGTCGGCTTGCTTCGCCCCTGCATCGTCATGCCGACCTGGTTACTGCAACAACCCGCCGCGCAGCAGCGATTTGTTCTTGCACACGAGCAATCGCACCTGGACGCAGGCGACCCGCACGTGCTTTCCATCGCGCTGTGTTTGCTGGTTGCCATGCCGTGGAATCTACCGCTGTGGTGGCAATTCCATCGGCTGCGTCGCGCCATCGAAGTGGATTGCGACGCCCGCGTCCTCCGCGGCGGGTCGGCCGTGAAGGGCTACTGCGAAACGTTGATTCAAGTGGGACAGAACCAGTCCCGCTCCATAGGCGCCGTGGCTGCCATGTCGGAGTCCGGATCATTTCTTGAGCAAAGGATCAAAATCATGTTGCTTAAACCAGGGAAGCGTGCGCGCTTGACCGCGCTGGCGATGATCGGTGCCTCGGTAGGCATGGCGGCATTCGCGGCGCAGGTGACGCCGCCCAACGTGGCCGATGCCTCGGCGCAGCAGGCGGTGAATGTGAGCCCCGCCATTCTCGCCAACTATGTGGGCACCTATCAATTCGGCCCTTACTCGGTGATGACGGTGAAGCTGGAAGGGGCGCAGCTATCCACGCAACTTACCGGGCAGCGATTCATTCCCATTTATCCGAGCAGCAATGTTGCGTTCTTCCTGAAAGTGGTCAACGCACATATGAATTTCGTGGTGAATGCGCAAGGCCAGAGCACGGCCATCGAGTTCTACCAGAACGGCAACCACGTCTTGGCGCCGCGCATCGACGCGGCAGCGGCCCAGGGCATCCAGACCGCACTCGACACACGTGTGAGCGCCCAGCAGCCCTATCCCGACAGCGAGCAGGTCTTGCAGATCCTGCTTGCCTATAATCCCGACGCTCCACGCCTGAGCCCCGATCTGGCCGCGCTGATGCGCGAACAGAAGCCGCGCGCCGATGCCTTTCTAAGCGGGCTTGGTCCGGTCACATCCCACGAGTTTGCCGGAGTCACGCCCCAGGGATGGGACAAGTATCTGGTTCGCCATGCGAATGGCACCGAGGAAGTTGCCTTTGTGCTCGACCGTAATGGAACCATCGACGGTGCGTTCCGCCGCCCGTGAGCCATCCGCTGCGCAGTCGCAGCTCCCCAACTGATGGACAAGATTCCTCAGAACACCAGCCTCGCGCCGAACATCCACGTTCGGCCCGGGGCTGGTTCGTAATAGCGACCATTGCCGTCGTTGACGATCACCGACCCGACATAGCGGTGGTCAGCAAGGTTATTCACGCGGGCGCTCAGTTGCATGCGCGCCGCCTGCCCCAGCGGGAAGCGGTAGGTTACATCGGCGTCCGCGACGACATAGCCGGCGGCGCGGGCGGTGCCAAAATCGTTGGCTGTCGTCGGGCCCGCCGCGGTAAGCGTGAGGCCCTGGCTCCAGCGCGCGTCGCCGCCATGGCGCAGCAGCAAGGAGCCGTAGTCCTCCGGCACGCCTGGCATGCGGCTGCCGGCGCGCACCGGCACGTTCGGCGCGAGGCATGGCGTGGCGGTGCAAGTGAGGAAATGGCTGCGGAACTGTGCCTGCAAGTGCGTATAGCCGGCGACCAGATGCCAGGATGGCGCGATCTCGCCATCCATCGATAGCTCCACGCCCTGCCGCCTCGCCTCAGGCACGTTGCGATAAGTGGTGCGTCCATTGACGCTGGTATCAATGGCCAGTTCGTCGCGCGTGTCGGCGCGGAACAAGGCCGCGTTGAAAGCGAGTGCTTGCGTGGCCTGCCACTTGGCGCCCAGCTCGATGTTGCGGCTGCGCGCGGGCCGAAGGTTGAGGGCAAGGCCCGGCGCGCCATCACTGCGATATCCCAGCTCGTTGTAGCTGGGTGTTTCGAAGCCTTCGCCGTAGCTGGCGTAGAGCCGCAGCGTCTCCCCTGGCCGCCATTGCAGGGCGGCGACCGGCGTGGTGGCAGAGTAGTTTACGTCGCCGCTGTCATCGGGATTCGACGGCGTGATGTAGTAATCGTGCGCACTGAAGCGCACATCGTCATGCCGCAATCCGAGCATCAGCGCCCACGCTGGCGCAAAGTGCCAGTACCACTGCGCATACGCGTCCACATTGTTGACGTTGTCGTCCTCATCGCGACGCAGCGCACCTTTCACGCCCAGCGTGTCGCCCACGAAGTTTTCGTAGCCCAGGCGGTGCTGCCGCTGGTAGTCGCCACCGCCGCCGAGCACGAATTCGTCATCGCCACCCAGCCAGTCGCCGCGATGCGTCCAACGAAGATCCGCGCCGCCGTAGTGCGTATCGGGTTGAACAACGCCGCCGGGTTGTAGCGGATTGGCTTGCGTGGCGACGGGGATGGATTGGTACTGGGTGATCTCGCGCTGGCCGTAATACGCCATTGCGCGCCATTGCCCGTCGTCGCCGGAAGGCCGTTCGTAGATCAGGCCCAACTGGTCCTGACGAGTGCTCTTGCGCGTGTCGAACTGCTCCGCCGCGGGCGACGCCTGCCGCGGATCCGCCTGCAGCTGCGCCTTGGTGAGGCCCATCGGATCCTGCGCCACGGGCTGATCCAGGTGGTTCAGCACCAGCGTGAGTGTCTGTCCCTGCCCCAGGTCAAAGCCGAGGCGCGCATGTGCCGTCTGGCGATTGACGCGGCTGTGGTCACGGTAGCCGCCCGATAGCCACTGCGAAGCGGCGACGTTGTAATCCATGGCGCCGACGGTGCCGCGCGTATCGGCGAGATAGCGGAAGCTGTCGTTGCTGCCAGCGTAAACGCCCAGCGTGGTCTGCGCCGTGGCCGTACCCGGAGCGCTCCACAGCTGCACCACGCCACCGGCGGCGTTGCCGTAGAGGACAGAGAACGGGCCGCGCAACACCTCCACACGCTCGGCTACATCAAAATCGAAGTGCGACACCTGGCCCTGGCCATCCGGCAACGTCGCAGGAATGCCGTCGACATAAAGACGAATGCTGCGCACACCGAAGGTACTGCGCGAGCCGAAGCCACGGATCGATATCTGCTCGTCCTGCGCATAGTTCTGCCGGTCGCGCGCCAGGATGCCGGGCACGCCCACCAGCACCTCCGAAAGATTGACACCGGGATTGCCGACTTCGGCCGGCGCCACCTTGACGATGCTGAGCGCCGCCGGAACATCCAGCGCAGGCATGTCGAGGCGACTGGCATTGACTTGCACGGCCGGCAACGTGGCCTGCTGTGCACTGGCCATCCACGGCCAACACGTCATGCACGCCGCGCCGATCATCAGGTGGACACGCCGCGGATGCATCGCCCCTCCCGTGGCATCGAAGGCAGCAGACTATCATCACGAATAGACATCGATGGATGCAAGTGACAAATATGTCATCCGCGACATGCGCCACTTGCACGCGCGCTAGGGCATGCTTGCAGCCTCTTCATGTCATCTGGACGTCCGTTTGATGGCCCATGACTTTTACATGACAGTGCTTCCGCCCTACCCCCAAGGAACGACATGAACGGCTCAAGGCCCGCCYCCAAGTCCCGCCGTGCCGGCACGCTCCTGGCGCTTGCTTCATTGATCGCCATCGTTTCCATGCCTGCACTGGCCCAGCAGGACCTGGCGCGTTTCCATAATGCGCCCGCCTCCACCGACAACACGCCCAATCCCTACGCCGGCAAGGCTGACGCGACCAACGACGGCAAGACGCTGTTCGGCTCCTATTGCGCGGCCTGCCATGGCGCGGCTGCGCAGGGCAACGGCAACGTGCCGCCACTGGCGAGCAAAACGGTAAAGAAGGCTCCGCCCGGCGCCTTGTTCTGGTTCATCACGCACGGCGACGTCTCCAACGGCATGCCTGCGTGGGATTCGCTCAGTGAGGATCAGCGCTGGAAGATCGTGACTTATTTGGAATCACTGGAACCCGGCAAGCCCGCCGCAGGAGCGCCCAAGGCGGTCGCCTCGATGACGCCAGGCAACTGGCCTGCACCGACGCCGCCCTTCACTGATTTCCGTTACGAATCGCCGGGCACCAGCCGCAAGATCACTGCGGCCGACCTGCCCAAGCCGTACGCCACCAAGTCGGTGGGCAATGCGCCGCAACTGGTGGAACGTCCGGCCGATGCATGGCCCAAGGCGCCTCCGGGCTTCAAGGTGGAGCTGTACGCCACGGGGCTGGACAATCCGCGCCTGCTGCGCACCGCGCCCAATGGTGACGTGTTCGTGGCCGAGACCGGGGCGCGTCGCATTACGATGTTCCGCGGCATCACCGCTGATGGCCGCCCGAAGGAAACTCACGTCTACGCCACTGGCCTCAACGAACCGTTCGGCATCGCGTTCTATCCAGCCGTCCATCCGCAATGGGTCTACGTGGGCAACACGGATGCCGTCGTGCGCTTCGCATACAAGGAAGGCGATGTGCAGCCATCGGGCAAGCCCGAGCACATCGCCGATTTGCCGCACAGCGACGGCGGACACTCAACGCGCGATATCGCCTTCTCGCCCGATGGCGCTCGCATGTACGTTTCGGTCGGCTCGAAATCCAACGTGGACGATACCGACACCACACCGGAAGAGAAGAACCGCGCGGACATCCTCGTGTTCAAGCCCGATGGTTCGGACATGCGTGTCTTCGCCAACGGTATCCGCAACGCAGTCGGGCTCGCGGTCGACCCCAAGAGCGGCGAGCTGTGGTGCTCGGTGAACGAGCGCGATGGCCTGGGCGACAACCTGGTGCCCGACTACATCACCCACGTGCAGGAAGGCGGCTTCTACGGCTGGCCGTGGTGGTACATCGGCAACCATCAGGACCCGCGCCACGCCGGCAAGCACCCGGAGCTGGCCAGCAAGGCCATCGTGCCCGATGTCCTGCTCAATCCGCACAACGCCTCGCTGCAACTCACCTTCTATGACGGCGCGCAATTCCCCGAGGCCTATCGCGGCGACATCTTTGCGTCTGAGCATGGCTCATGGAACCGTTCCGCGCGCGTCGGTTACGAAGTGATCCGCGTGCCACGCCACGGCACCGCACGTGCCAGCGGCAACTACGAGGACTTCCTCACCGGCTTCGTTCTGCCCAGCGGCCAGGCCTGGGGTCGCCCTGTCGGCATCACCACGGCAGGCGATGGCTCGCTGCTGGTCAGTGACGATGGATCCAATGTGATCTGGCGGGTGAGCTACGGCGGGGGCTGAGGGCGATCGCCGCCCCCGTGGTCGTCGCCACGGCGGTTCGACCTAGCGAAAGTATCGATGGGCCGGAAGCGGACCCCGGCCCACGCGATCCAGATGCCCAAAACCACCTTGCAATGGTTGGGTACTCATCCACCCAGTCGTTTCCCGGGTGACGTAAACTTGACAGTTTAACTTGCAAGTTAAACTGTCAAATTCTAGACTCGCCCCATGGTCAAGACACCCCATTCCAAAGCCACCATGGCATCGGCAGCCAATGAACTGGCGACGGCTGTTGGGCAGTTGCTACGCCGCCTGCGGTCAGAGACGGCCACGGATGAACTCAATCTTTCGCAAGCCGGTGTCCTGGAGAAGCTGGATCTGCACGGCCCCATGAGCACGGCGGATCTCGCGCGCGCCGCATCGATGAAGCCCCAATCGATGCGAACGGTTCTCGCGAACCTGGAACAGGAGGGACTAGTGGAGCGCAAGCTTCATCCGTCCGACGGTCGCCAAGTTCTTTTCGCAGTGACGGGCAAAGGCGTCGACGTTCGACGCAAACGCGGCCACGCCAAGCGCGAATGGCTGCTTGCTGCATTGATGCGACTTGAGCCCGACGAACAGCGAACCATTCTGGATGCGATCCCGCTGATCAAGCGCCTGGGCGAGCCATAACCCAACGCTGCCGGGTTCGTCGCGTAGTTCGTCAACTGGGTGGATGTGTCTTCTCGGCACTCAACGCCTTACAACCTGCAAAGGAGTGACATCGTGGTCACGTGGCTTCAAGATCTTTCCTATTTCTTCGGCGGCATGTTTCTCGCCAATGCCTTTCCTCACTTTGTCTGGGGCATCTCCGGACGTCCATTCCAGTCGCCGTTCGCCCGCCCACGCGGTGAGGGCCTGTCGTCTTCGACGATCAACGTCATCTGGAGCTTCGTGAATTTCGTGCTCGCCTATCTTCTGCTTGTTCGCGTAGGCAATCTCGATATCCGCGACGCGCAACCCATGGTGGCGCTGGGACTTGGCGCGTTACTGATCAGTCTTGCGCTGGCCAAGCGATTCGGTCGCTTCAATGGCGGCAACCTGCAGAGTTGATCTTGCATGCGCCTCCTGCGCCCGCGGGAGGCTAGGGAATGGTTCGTAATCCATGTCCGCCCCGGTTAGAAAACGGACATTCAAAACCATCTACTACAGCGACAAATGTGCGATATCGACGCCGATGTTCACCCTTAGCGGCTCCGCCAACGCGGCGCAGGCGGTCATCCCAGTCGCGCGCGTTCTCAAATCGGGTGCAAAGCCAACACGCACGGCCTGAGAGCAAATGCGTCACAGCGCACAACGGTCATCCGGCTGTCTTGCCGAAACGGGCCGCGCATGGCTGAATGGCAAGGTCTACAGGGGTTTCGCCATGGTTTTGCGCAGCATCGCTACGCGGCTGTCTCTCTGGGTGCTGGCCGGCTCCGTGTTGGTACTGGCCATTGCCGGCGGCGTGCTGTTCTACCGGGTCAGCGGGCAAATCCTGGAGAAAGCGCATGGCGAAGCGACGGCGCTCGCCAATGAGGCCGGCAACCGGATCGAACAGCGCCTGGCGCGCGTAGCCGACACCGCCCAGACCCTGGCCGTTGTGCTGGGCACGCATCCGGACGGCGCCGAGGCCACGCTGCGCGGCGCGCTCGCGCGCAATGCCGACCTTTCCGGCCTGGCCGTGGCCTTCGTGCCCACCGCTGACAACCCGCCCGTGTCGCCTTTCATCAATCGCCAGGACGACGGCTCGCTGGGCTGGCGCGACCTGCGCAAAGACAACAACCCGTACTGGGACACGAACTGGTTTCTGGCGGGCCTGAGCTGCGCGCAAGGTTGCTGGCAACGCCACTTCTATTCGCAGTCGCGTCAGCGCGAAATGATCAACTACTCCGTGGCCATCAGCAGCGGCGGCCGCCCGACGGGCCTGGTCAACGCGGACGTCTCCCTGGATTGGCTCAGCCGCATTTTGAAGGAGCTCGGCAAGCCCGCTGGCGCCTATGCCTTTGTGCTGGACGAAAGCGGCGCGTACCTTGCCCACGACAACCCTGCCCTGGTCGGCAAGCGTGGGCAGGCCAATTTGCTGGAGGCGCTGGCCAGTCACCAGGCCAGCCGCGTACGGCTTGCCGTCGCGCAGAACCCGCAGGCTCAAGGCAAGCCGGTGTGGATTTACTTCGTGCCCGTCGAAGGCACGCACTGGCGCTTCGGCCTCGCCATACCGGAGACCAAGATCTACGCCGGCGTGCGGCAAGCTTTCATGCAAGCGTTGTTGCTGGGATTGCTCGCCCTGCTCGCCCTGGCGGTGATCACGCTGGCGGTGACGCGACGCATCCTGACCCCACTGGGCATGCTCGCCTCGCGCGCCGAACAGGTGGCACGCGGCGCACTGACCTTTGAATTGCCCCCTCCCCGCTTCCCCGATGAGGTCGGCCGCCTTACCCAGGCCTTCGACCGCATGCGCACGGAGCTGGCACTGCACATCGCGGAGCTCACCCGCAACGCGAAGGAACAGCAGCGCCTGGCCAGCGAGCTGGACATCGCCCACCAGATTCAGACAGCACTGTTGCCGGGCGAGCATTACCTCGACGCGCACTGCGAAAACTTCGAGCTGCATGCGCTGCTGCGACCCGCCCGGGCCGTTGGCGGCGATCTCTACAGCTACTTCATGCTCAACGAGCGGCGCTTCTGCGTGATGGTGGGCGACGTGTCCGACAAGGGCATTCCCGCCGCACTGTTCATGGCGCGCACTATCACGCTCGCCAAGGCACTGGCGCCAAGAGCGCGCTCACCGCAGCACCTGCTGTCGATGCTCAACGTCGAACTCTGCCGCAATAACGACAGCTGCATGTTCGTGAGCCTGCTGTGCGGCATGCTCGATACCACGACCGGAGAACTGGTGATGGCCAGCGCGGGCCATGAACCGCCCGTGCTCTGCGACGCGGACGGCGTCCGCCTGATCGAACTGGATACCGGCGCCGCGCTCGGCCTTGATGACGAGGCCCGCTATCCGCCGCGTACACTGCGCCTGGGCCCCGGCCAGACCCTGCTGCTCTACACCGATGGCATCACCGAGGCGACCGACACCGATCAGCAGTTGTTCGGCGCCGAACGCATGCTGGCATGCCTGGGGCGATCCCCGTCGGGATCCGCCGCCGATCTTGCTGCCGGCCTGCTGGCCGAGGTCGACCGTTTCGCCGAAGGCGCAGGGCAAGCCGACGACATCACCGTCCTCGCCCTGAACTGGCATCATGCCCTTGCCGACGGGAAAGCACTCATGCTCGAGCTGACCATCCATGCGTCGATGGACGATGTGTTTGACACGCTTGATCGCTGCGACACCTCGCTGCGCGACCAAGGCGTGTCGCCCGCCGTGCGGGACGACGTGCGGCTGGTGCTGGAGGAACTCATGGTCAACATGGTGCAGCACGGTCATGCAGGCGGCGCAGACCGCAAGATTGAACTGCACATGCGTCTGGGCGACGACGCCGTATTGATCGATCTCCACCATGATGGACATCCCTTCGATCCCTTGCAGGTACCCACGCCCGCGCTCACCGGCGATGTTGCCGACGCCGACGAAGTCGGCGGCCTGGGCATCCACCTCGTGCGCGCCATGGCCAGCGAACTCAGCTACAGCCACGACGAGCATGGCAACCACTTGCAGCTACGCTTCCTCCATCCCGCACGACCGGAGCCAGACCATGACGTTTAGCCTGAACGTTGAAAACGAGTCGCCCAAGCGAACCATCCTCCATCTCCATGGCCGGCTCGACGCGCAGACTTTCAATGATTTCGATCTGGCCATGCTGGACCTGCTCCCGCGCGTCCCTGAGGAAAGCACGATCGTGCTGGACCTATCCGAACTTGGGTACATCAGCAGCGCCGGCCTGCGCAGCATCGCCAAGATCCGTCGAACCATGCGTGCACGCAACGGACACACGCTGCTGCTCAATCCCCAGCCGCAGGTACGCAAAGTGTTTGACATCGTCAAAGCGGTGCCGGTGAACGAGGTGTTCGCCGACGCGCGGGAACTCGATGAGTATCTCGACCGCATGCAACGCAACATCACCGGTGACGACCCGGCCGGCGATCCCTGACGCATGGGTGATTACGATGGGGTCCGGCAGGAGTCATGGGGCCACGAATTGAGGCCATGAGCTTTTCGCCATGGGCCGGAATCATGCATGGTTAGGGGACATACTCCTGGTCACCGACCATGGTTACGAACCCTTCTGTCCAGCTGTCGCTGTCCAACAGGCGCTCTGAGACGTCAAAGCCGTCTTCATCGTCTGCAGCATGGGGGTCAATGATGTTCGGATGATTGGCGAAGCCCGGCAGCACCGCCAGACGGTCAATGGCGGCATGCGCAGCAACTTGGGTGCGATAGACGCCGATCATCTTCCAATCTTCGATGCCGCCTGGAAGAGTGTGCCTATGCTGGACGACAAATACGCTTTCCATCCTCGCGTTCCTCCCGTGTGCTTCATCGCGCCTTATTCGCGCCGCTGATCATGTCTGCCCGTCAGCGGCCCCATGGCAGGCCGCGAGGGCTTGCGTCACATGCGAGCCGCTCTTGTCACCCTAGGAGCGCTCGACGCCTTTCAGCAGCTGCACTTGCCACTGTCCGCCCAGGCGTATCGTCCTGGTTTCATCGACGGGAAGCTCCATGCACCCAGACCACGCATTGTCAGAGGGACTGCCGGGAGCATTGGGAGCGACTGCTTCGGTCATCAGCGAGACATGCAGCTGCTTGGGGTCCTTGCAAATCCGCCTGATCGACACGCGCACCCGAAAGGCGGCATGGTCGCCTTCGACGGAATCCGTTGAGGCGTACTCCGACGGTTGATCGTCGGGGACTGATAGCGAGGTCTGGTTGACTATCCTGCCGCCGCGAACAAAGGTCACACCGACGGTTGTGATCGGCGTCATTGCAGCAACCGCCGGCATCGCGGAGGCGAACGGAGCCATGGCGCAAGTGGCGACGAAAAGAACAGACGAAACGATTAAACCCTGTGCACATCGATGCATGGCGAGACACTCCCTGTGGTCATAGCCAGTCACGGGCCCCTACAGTGGCTCCGTCGACAACGATTGTCAGACGCTTCCATTTATCACGCAATCCGCCGGGATTGGCCCGGCCACGCTGCGGCATGGACGGGGCACCCCATTCTTGTCGGACTTGATGTTCAAACACTCCGAACCTGGCAGCTGGCCGGAAAGTCGCCAACGTTCTTGATGGCCGTCCAAAAGGAAAAAGGCCGGCGTAGCCGACCCTTTCCTGTTTCAACGCCTGGACGTCATTGCTTCTTCGGCGGCGCTTCCTTCAGACCACGGTTGAGCAGCATCGGCTCGATGCTCGGATCCTTGCCGCGCCAGTTCTTGTACATGGTGGCCAGGTCCTGCGTGTTGCCCTGCGAGAGGATCATCGCGCGGAAGCGGTCACCGTTCTCGCGGGTCAAGCCGCCCTTGTCGACAAAGCCCTGGAAGGCGTCATCGGCCAGCATTTCCGTCCACAAGTAGGCGTAGTAGCCGGCGGCATAGCCGTTCCCCCAGATGTGCTGGAAATAGCTGGAGCGATAACGCGGCGGCACGTAGCTCAGGTTGATCTTGGCCTTGGCGAGCGCATCCATCTCGAACTTGTCCGGGTCCTGCTTGGGCGCATCGGCGCTCAGGCTGTGCCAGCTCATGTCGAGCAACGCGGCACCGAGGAGTTCGGTCATGTCGTAGCCCTTGTTGAAGGTCTTGGCCTTCTTGAGCTTCTCGACCAGCTCCTGCGGCATCGGCTCTTTGGTCTGATAGTTCTTCGCGTAGTTGGCGAAGATCTTCGGATCGGTCGCCCAGTGCTCGTTGAACTGCGAGGGGAATTCCACGAAATCGCGCGCCGTTGCCGAACCCGAAAGACTCGGATACTGCGAATTGGCGAACATGCCATGCAGGCCATGGCCAAACTCGTGGAACATGGTGATCACGTCGTCAAACGACAGCAGGGCCGGCTGACCCGGCGCGGGCTTGGTGAAGTTGGCGACGTTGAACACCACCGGCTTGGTGCCCAGCAGCTTGGACTGCGCCACCAGGTTGCTCATCCAGGCGCCACCCTGCTTGTTGTCGCGCTTGAAGTAGTCGCAGTAGAACAGCGCCATCGAGGTGCCGTCCTTGTCGAACACTTCGAACACGCGCACGTCAGGCTGCCAGACGGGGATGTCCTTGCGCTCCTTGAAGGTCAGGCCGTAGAGCTGGTTGGCGGCGTAGAACACGCCGTTCTGCAGCACGTTGTCCAACTCGAAGTACGGCTTGATCTGCGATTCGTCCAGATCGTACTTGGCCTTGCGCACTTGCTCGGAGTAGTGGTTCCAGTCCCACGCCTCGACCTTGAAGTCACCCTTCTGCTGGTCGATCACGTCCTGGATGTCCTTGGCTTCGCGCTCGGCGCGTGCCGTGGCAGCCGGGGCCAGCTTGTCCATGAAGGTAATCGCCGCTTCCGGCGTCTTGGCCATCTGGTCTTCCAGCTTCCACGCGGCGTAACTGGAGAAGCCCAGCAGCTTGGCCTGCTCGGCGCGGATCTGCGCGATGCGCGAAATCAGTTCACGCGTATCGTTGTCGTCGCCCTTTTCCGCACGGTTCCACGACGCCTTGAACAACTGCTCGCGCGTAGCGCGATCGTTGAGGTTCTGCAACGCCGGCTGCTGCGTGGTGTTCTGCAGCGGGATCACCCACTTGCCATCCATCTTGCGACCGGCTGCCGCCTGCGATGCGGCGGCGATATCGCCATCGGACAACCCGTCGAGCCTGGCTTTGTCATCTACCACCAGCGCACCGGCCTTGGTGCCAGCCAGCAGCTTCTTGGTGAACTGAGCGCGCAGGCCGGACTCTTCCTTATTGAGGTCCTTGAGCTTGGTCTTGTCGGCATCGGAAAGTTTCGCGCCGCCGCGCACGAAGTTCTTGTAGGTAACCTCTACCAGGCGCCTGGATTCCGGGTCGAGCTTGAGCGAATCGCGCTGGTCGTAGATCGTCTGGATGCGCTTGAAGAGCTTGTCGTTGAGGACGATGGCGTCCTGATGCTCCGCAAACTTGGGCGCTTCGTCCTGCTGCACCTTCTGCAGTACGTCATTGGTGTTGGCACCCGTTACCGCAAAGAACGCGCGACGAACGCGGGAGAGCAGCTGCCCCGACTTCTCCATGGGGATAAAGGTGTTCTCGAAGGTCGGCGCATCCGGGTTGTCGGCGATCTTGTTGATCTCCTCCAGGTGCTGCTTCATACCCTCCTCCAGCGCGGGCTGGTAGTCGCCATCCTTGATCTTGTCGAACGGCGGCGCCTCGAACGGCAGCGTGCTGGGCGAGAGGAACGGATTGACGGCATTGACCTCGGCGGCCGGCGCCACCGAGGACGCCTTGGCTGGCGCGGTGCCGGCGGCAGCGGGACCAGGCGGCGCGGCCTGATCGTTCGATTGCTGCGAACAGGCAGCCAGAGCAATGGACGTGGCTATGACGAGCGTACGAAGGCGTGGCATCAGGACTTCCCCGGTGGACTGCACAAACCCCCACCTAACCACACCTTGCCTCGCCTGCCATGGGTCGAAAGTCAGGCCCGCACCTATTCAGCAGGCCGCCGCCCCTCCATTACCAACCATTCGCGAAATGTCGCGATGCCGGGCAGCCAGGAACTTTCGGCCCGACAGCCCCGCAATGCGCCCGTTGCGACGCCAGCTTCAGCTTCCCAATCAAGCGGATGAGCCGGTCTGCTGGCAGCTGGGGTCTGCTTCTGGTCGATTGTGTTGAAAAAGTCAGTTGAATCGGCCGTCTGAAGCTGATTCACTGCCTACCCATCGGACAAGTGGACGTTGCCACGATGATGGGTCGTCAGCAAGCTGCGCAAGCACCGCTGTTCTACGCCTTCAACCTCGATGACCACGACCACG
>NZ_JBFTKN010000014.1:0-122289 GCF_056395965.1 Dyella sp. 05T440 | reverse complement strand
AGCGCACCCTGTGCGCGACAAACCTACGGAGCGGTACACCGCATCGTGGCTGTCGCGCACAGGGTGCGCTCCCACAGACAAGCGGGCGTTGGAGAGAAAATGAGCGATGCCCAAAGCCGATGCGAAGCGAGGCCCCGCTTTAAGTCCTCAGCGATTCGGGCGCGTTGCGCAGCGCTTGGAAGTATCCCCTGTGTACCCTCGGAGGTTGTCCCGCAACAGCGCGTCTCGAGCGCTCGGGCTTATCCCAACACGATGCTGCGGGCGTTATCAGGCCATTCTCTTTGGGTTACTTTCGACGCGAAGCTAGTCCCGAGGGATCTCTTGGGCCAGCAAGAGAAAAGTGACTCGGTCGGCGGCAGCCGATCGAAACGCCCGCCGCGCAGGCGGCACGCTGGCCTCGAGGCGACGACCGGAGACTGACGAGACTGGATGACCAGCCCTTTGGCCGTTGAAAAGCGCCTCCGGCCTACGCCGGAATGACGAGCAAAGGGCGGCCTGCGCCGAGAGGACGAGCAAAAAACAGGAGCCCCTGTGCCGGGATGACGATCAAAAAAAAGGTCACCGCCGGGACGACGAACTAACCCGCACCGCGGCCATCGGCCGAATCAACCTCACCCTACATCGGCTTCCCACTGATATCCGGCAACCCCGTCTCCAGATACCAGTGCTTGCTCTCAGCGTCATAACGCCACGTCTGGTGATCCGTCACCGTGCGCTCAGCCTGAGTATTCACGTTGACCAGGTTGATCTTCACCGTCTGCTTCACTTCAAGCTGGCCATTGGGTACGACGCCGTTGCCGTCGTCATAGCCGCTGACCTTGTATTGCTGGTAGCGGGACATCTCCAGGGGCGAGATCGGATGGGCCTCGCGCACCTTCGGGTCCACGAACACCAGGGCGGCGTTGAAGTCGCCCCAGCGCACCGCGCTGGCGTACGCATTGAGCGTGGTGGTGAGGTCGTCGTTGCGTTTGTTGGTGGCACAGCCACCGAGTGCAAGCACGGACAGCGTGACGAGCGGGATCAGGACGCGGCGCATCTGGCATTCCCCTTGGACTAGGCCTGCATTGTGCCCAAGCAGAAAGACTTTTTCATACGGCGTCGGGGGAGCGTCGCTTGGCCACGAAACGGGCTTCCAGTGTCGCGGCGGGCTTGGTACCGGTGCCGGGTACCAGGCAGGTCACCTCGATACGGGCGCGGCCACGCGAGTCGAGCGTGTCGAAAAAGGTGACCCAGTTCGCACCTTCGGCCAGGCGTGCTTCGCTGACGAAGCCCTCCCAGACCGGTTCCAGGTAACGCACGGTGGATTCGCCGACGAACAGGTCGCATTCGAGGCCGCGCATGCGCAGTTCCAGTTCGACCAGGCCCCAGCCGTTGAGCGTCATCACGCTGACCAGGCTGCCGCCGAAGGCGCAACCCTTGTCGTTGATGTTCGGGCCCAAGGGGGCGGCGAGGGAGAATTGCTGCTCGTCGCAGCCGTGCAAGTTGACGTCCATGGTCTGCGCCAGGGGAATTTCATCGCGCATGAAGTTGACCAGCTTGCGTGCAAGAGTGTGTCGTTCGGTGCTGCTCATCGTCGCGGGGTAGGCATGGGGGGAAGGCGTAGTTTACGCACCCAGGCGGGACAGCACCGCTACGGCCCGGGCCGCTACACTCCCCGGCACCCCCGGAGAGGCCCATGAGCACGCGATCCCCGACCCTTGCCGAGCCCGCGCTGGACGGACGCACCGTGGTCATCACGCGCCCGGCCGGTACGGGTTCGCCGTTGGCGCGGCGGGTGCGGCGGATGGGCGGCGTGCCGCTGTTGTTGCCGGGTTTGTCGCTGCGTGCGGTCGATGATGCGGAGGCGGCGGCTATCGAGCTGCGTGCCGCATTGAGCGACCAATTGCTGATCTACACGAGCCCCGCCGCCGTACGTTTTGCCGCCCGGCTGGCGCCGTTGCGAACCACCGCCACCGTGCTTGCGGTAGGCCAGGGCACGGCGCGGGCATTGGCGCGCCATGGTGTCGATGCGCTTGCCCCGCTGGCGCGCCAGGACAGCGAAGGTCTGCTGGAACAACCCGGGCTTTCTCAGGTGCGGGACCGCCGGGTGGCGCTGATCGGTGCGCCGGGTGGTCGCGGCGTGCTGCGTGCGGAACTGCTTGCGCGTGGTGCACAGCTGCGCGAGGTGCATGTCTATCGCCGCGGCACGCCGCGCTGGCAGCGTCGTCAGCTCGATGCCATCCGCCAATTGCCGGTTGACGCGCGAGTGCTGCTGTCCAGCGCCGAAGCGCTGGATAACCTCAAGCAGGGCTTGCCTGCCGATGCGTATGCGCAGCTGATCCGGGCGGTGGCCATCGCCAGCAGCGAGCGGCTCGCCGAGGCCGCGCATGCTGCCGGCTTCAGGCGCGTCGCGGTGGCAGCCTCGGCGCTATCGGACAACTTGCTGGCAGCCGCAGCCCGTTCTTAGGCGTTTTCCTGCGGGAACCCCACGCCTTCACGCGCGTTTGATGCGAGCCCCCCGGCGTGGGCTGTTAGCATGTCGCGCATGAGCCAAGACGACTCCTTCCTCGATCGTGGTGCGCCTGCGGGCGCGCGTTCAGACACCCATCCCCGCGCCCAGCGCGTGACGCCGCCAGCCCGGCGCGGCAGCGGCACCCTGGCGGTGGCCCTGCTGATCTCCTTGCTTGCCCTTGGCGGCGCCGGCTATGTGGGCTGGCGCCAATGGCGGCAGGAACAGGGCAATGCCGCCGGCAATGCGGCGCTCAGCGGACTCAAGCAGCGCGTCGATACCCTGGAGAGTGCGTTCGGCGCCAGCGACAGTGAGCGCAATCTGTTGCGCCAGCGCCTGGGCGATGCCGATCAGGTGAATCGCTCCTTGCGCGAGGAGCTGCTGAGCCAGTCCGAGCGCACGCGCAATCTCGAAGACGCAGTGACCAAGCTGTCCGAAAAGACGCTGTCCGGCCACGACGCCATGTTGCTGGACGAAACCGAATCGCTGCTGCGCATGGCCAAGGAACGCTACGACCTGTTCCACGACGCCCAGGGCGCACTCGCTGCCTATGCGCTCGCCGACCAGGCACTCGCCGCGGTCAACGACGGCGCCTTCTCCGGTCTGCGCCAGAGCGTCGGCGCGGAACGCGAAGCGCTGAGCAAGACGCAGACGATGAATGTGGACACCGCGCTGAACACGTTGAGCAATCTGCGCGCTGCGACCATGGAACTGCCGCTCAAGCCGTTGGATGCCGCGGCATCGGACAGCGCCCCCGGCGGCTGGTCGCGCATCATGGGCGCCCTCGATCAAGTGGTGAAGGTGCAGCGCACGAATGGCGCACCGCTGTCGGTGGCCGATGCACGCTTCGCGCGCGAGCTCGCTTCGATCGATCTGGCACAAGCGCAGGCGGCGCTGCTGGCCTCCGATCGCGACGCCTACATCGCGGCGCTCAAGCGCGCCGATGCCGGCATCGCGGCGCAGTTCGACATCAACGCCGCGCCGGTACAGCAGGCGCGCACGCAGTTGGCGAGCCTGCTTGCCCAGCCGCCCGGTGCGGCGGTGCAGCTGGGTGCGGCCCTGGGCGAGCTGCGCAATCTGCGCGCCGTGCATGCACTCAAGCCCGCGGCCAGCAGCTCGGCCGGAGCCAAGTCATGACGTTGTGGCGCTGGATACTGCTGCTGGTGATCGTGGCGGCACTGACCGCGTTCGGCTGGCATTGGGTAGCGGAAGATCCAGGCTACGTGCTGGTGCAGCTGCGCGGCTGGCAGGCGGAAACCACGGCGGTTGCCGCGATTGTGATCCTGCTGCTGGCCTGGGCCCTGCTGAGCGCGCTCTGGTTTGCCGTGCGTTGGCCGTTCGGCGCGTTCACCCGTCGCCATCGCCGGCTGAGCCGCCGGAAAATGAGTGATGGCCTGCTCGCGTTGATGGAAGGTCGCCACGGCGATGCCGAGCGCGATCTGCATCGTGCCTCGCGTCTGGATGTGCTGCGTGGTCCTGCCTTGCTCGCGGCGGCCGAGGCCGCATCGCGTCGCGGCGAAAACAGTCGCGCGCTCGCTACGCTGGACGACGCGGCCCAGGTCGCACCGCGTGGCGCCCGCGTGCTGCGCGCCCGGGTACTGCGTCGCGAGGGTCGTCCTGCTGAAGCCGTGAATCTGCTGGCGGCCGATGCCGACGCCGGCAGCCTCACGCCCGGTGGTTGGCGCGAACTCGCGCTTGCTGCCCTCGCCAGCGGCGATACGCGGCGGGCGCGACAGGCCTTGGAGCCACTGCAAAAGAGTGGCTCGCTCAGCACGAAGACCTTTGCCGTATTGGAAGGCCAGGTGCTGGCCGCTTCACTGCGCGGAGCCTCCGACGCGGCTGCGCTCAACACCCTGTGGTCGCAACTCCCGAAGACCCAGCGTCGCGTGCCTGCGGCGGTGGACGCCTATGCGCGCCAGGCGGCATCGTTCGGCATGGTGTTGCCGGCGATGGACGAAGTGGAATCGGCACTGCGTCGCGAGTGGTCGCCGCTGTTGATCGAAACCTACGGTGCGCTCGGCGGTGAAGATATCGAAGCGCGCCTGCGTCGCGCCGAGTCGTGGCTCGACGCCCATCCCAACGATGCCGCGCTGCTGCTCACGCTGGGCCGCATGTGCGTATGCCAGGGCCTGTGGGGCAAGGCGGCGCAGTATCTGGAACGTTCGCTGGCCCTCACGCCCAGCAGCGGCGCGTGGGAATCGCTGGGCGACGTCTACGCCGGCCAGGACGATGCCGCGCTGGCCCAGCGTTGTTACCGCAATGCCCTGGCGCTGGCGCGTGGCGAAGCGGTTGCCCCGTTGCCGCAGGGTGCGCGCTCGGCGCGCCTGGACACCCGCCCCATCGCGGTGGAAGAGCGCAGCGAACACGGTGTGCCGCGCTTGCCCGAATAAGCGGGCGGCAGGCCATCCATCGTCTTCAGGTCTGAGTTCCCAGCTGTGCCAGTTGGGGATCGGCCATGCGCCAATGAGGCCACCGGCCGCCTCGCAGGCAGGACAAGGTGGCATCGCGCAGGCGATGCAACTGAGTTGGATCCAGTGGTGGTGACCAGTCCGGCTCGTGCACAGCATGCTCGATGCGCTCGCAATTGCCTTGGGTGATGGCGACATGCTCGGGCAGCGTGAAGGAAGGACGAGACACCAGTGGCGCGGTGACCGCTGGCACCGATGTAGCGGTTGTTGGCGCGTGCGGCTCGCTATTGAACGCATGGCTGAACACGTTGATCAACCCGATGACGCCGACGACAGCGCCCAACCTGCCGCCATAGTTTGTGCGCGTGCGTGGCGGAGCTGCCTGTCGATACGCCGCAGGCGAAGGCAGGTTGGAGAACGACTCCGCCATCGCCTTGTCTCGCGGCGGTAGTGCCGCGAATGCCTGTTCCCAGGCCGCCAGCGCTGAGCGCTCGACGCGCAGCGCGAGGTAATGCGGATAGCTCTGCAATAACTGCTGCATGTCCGGCCAGCGAAGGGTAGCGTCACGCGTGAAGTGCGAGGGTACGAGGTCGGGGCGATCGAGCGGTGGTGCGCCGCCAAGGCGATCGAAAAGGTCGTTGCAACCGGTGGCTGTCGCAGTCCGCCTCCATGCGATCTCTTCTTCCTGTACTGCACGAATCCACCCTCCACGCGCGCCCATTTGCTTCACATGGATGACGTCGTTCCAACCGAACTGGTTGCAGGCAGCATCGAACAGCGCAAGCCGTTGCGGCAGGCGCATCGCGGCAAGCCCGTCGATCAGCATGGCTTCGAAGATGGCCGTGACCTGGAGGTGTTCGCCTCGCAGGCCGATCAGCTGTTCGCTGAACACCACGTCTAACGGTTCGCCGCAGCCCAGCCGTTGCGCCAGTTGCTGCAAGGCGCGATTCGCCACGTTCACCGGCGCATGCGGATCGGGCAGCGGCATCTCGGTCGTGGCAGCAACCGTCGCCGAGGACGGAGGCAGCTGGGCCGGTGCCGGCGCGGCTGCCAGCGGAGCAGTTTCCGCGGCTGCGCCGTCGCTGGCGCGGCGACACCATGCAGTGGCGGCGGCGTACGCCTCGCGCAGCCGCGTGAAACCCCCGATGTCGGTCGACTGGTCGACCTGTTTCAGCCTCGCGGCGTATGCACGCTTGATATCAGCGGCGTCGGCCGCGGTGGTGAGGCCGAGGTGATCCAGGAACCACGGTGTCTGCATATGCGTTCGAATGTCCGGCCGAATGTCGGGTGCCACGTCGCAGGACCCTGCGGCCCTGCAACGTACCTATGGCTTCTCCGTCACTCCCCCTGACGGCGGGCAAGATCATGGCGCGCCGGCCATGGTCTGTCACGTCGGCTAACTGGCCGAGATCGCCCAGGTGATGAAGCCGGCGTTGATTGCGGTGAACACCAGGGCTACCAGGAAAATGGTGTCGGCCATGCGTTCCAGCCGATGGTTGCGGCCCAGGCTGCGCGTGCGCAGCGCCCAGTACGAGAGCAGGCACGAGGCGAGATAAAGCATCGAGTTGAAGGCCAGCAGGTCGTCGCCGAGCAGGTCCTCTTTGCGCAGCGAAATCACCACGCGAAGAATGCCGATCACGGTGAGGCATACGCCGACCATCGCGGCCGATGCGGTGAAGATATGCACGCAGATATCGTGGTCCAGGCGCGCGCGCTGGCTTTCGGGGCTGCTATCGGAGATGTCGGTCATGGCATGGCCTGGGTCGAATGCATCGAAAGATGGGAGCCCGCCATCGGCCGGCGGTTCCCGTCGAACCTTCCTGCGTTCATCGGCCAGATCATAAGGCGACTCAGTCGCCTGGGCGTACCCACCAGCGCTGTACGCGCTCGGCCAGCATCACCACGGCCAGCGAGCAGACGATGCCCAGCGCCACTTCGCCCACGCGCGTGAGGGCGATCAACCAGAACGATCCGGTATGCGGCACCAGCATGATGATGGTGGTGGTTGTGCCGCTGAGCCTTCCCGCGCTGCCAACGCCCAGCAGCCAGCAGGCGGTGATGGAGACCACGATGGCCACGGCGTAGGCGCTGTATTGCTCGCCCAGCAACAACGTGGCGCTGAAACCTACGACGCCGCCCACCAGCGCGCCGATCAGTTGGTCGCGCGAGGACGAGCGCGTATCCAGATAGGTCTGCTGCGTCACCGCGATGGCCGTGATGGCTGCCCAGAAGGCCTGCTGGGTATGCAGCAGCAGGCCCAGCCCATAGGCGCTGCTTGCCGCCAGCAGCGCCTGCAAGGCGAACCACAAGCCCTGCACCAGGCGATGCGTCCATGGCTGGTGGCGGTATACATAAGCCAAGCCCTGCTGGACGTCGACGAGGCGTCGCAGGTTGTCGCGCAGGGAGGGCTGGTCGCTCATGGGCGTGGCTACAGAGGTGTCAGATTGGCATAGGCATAGACCAGCCACTTGCTGCCGCTGTTGGCGAAGTTGACCTGGATACGCATATGCGCGCCGCTGCCCTCGGCCGTCACCACGATGCCTTCGCCGAAACTGGGGTGGCTCACGCGCTGGCCAAGCGTCAGCGGCATGCTCTCTTCCAGCGACTTCGATCCGCTGTTCGGACGTGCCCCGTAAAGCGGGCGGCTCACCTGCACGCGCGGGCGGACCTCGTCGATCAGTTCGGGCGGAATTTCCGCCAGGAAGCGTGATGGGCGCGCGAGCATTTCCACGCCATGCATGCGGCGCGATTCGGCATAGGTGATGAACAGGCGTTCGCGTGCACGCGTGATGCCCACGTAGGCGAGGCGGCGTTCTTCTTCCAGGCGGCCTTCGTCTTCCACCGAGCGCTGGCTGGGGAACAGGCCTTCTTCCATGCCGACCAGGAACACCACCGGGAATTCCAGGCCCTTGGCCGAATGCAGCGTCATCAGCTGCACGCAGTCATCCCAGGCTTCGCCCTGGCCTTCGCCGGCTTCCAGCGCGGCGTGCGAAAGGAAGGCCGACAATTCGCTCAGGCCTGCTTCCTCGTCATCGGGCGTCAGCTCGAAACGGCTGGCGACGTTGACCAGTTCGTCCAGGTTTTCCACGCGCGATTCGGCGTTGCCGCGGCTGTCCTTTTCGTAGAAGTCGCGCAGGCCGGTGTGGGTGATGGCGTGGTCGATCTGTTCGGCCAGGGCGAGCGCGTCGCCAACGCCTGCGCCCGCGAAGGCACGCGCCATGTCCTCGATCATGGTGAGGAAGGCCTTCACCGCGTTCTTTGCGCGGCCGGCCAGCTCGCTGCCGCCGCTGAGTTCGCTGAGCGCGGCCTCCCACATGGAGCTGCGTTCGGTGCGGGCACGACGGCGCAACACATCCAGCGTGCGATCACCAATGCCGCGCGGCGGTGTGTTCACCGCGCGCTCGAACGCGGCGTCGTCCTGCCGGTTGGAGGAGAGGCGTAGATAGGCCAGCGCGTCCTTGATTTCCGCGCGATCGAAGAAGCGCTGACCACCATAGACGCGGAAGCGGATATCCCGCTGCATCAGCTGTTCTTCGAAGTTGCGCGACTGCGCATTGGAGCGATAGAGAATCGCGCAATCGCGCGCCTGGCCATGCTCGGCGACGTACTCGCGGATGCGCTCGATGACGAAGCGTGCCTCGTCCTGTTCGTTGTAGGCCGCGTACAGCGCGATACGCTCGCCTTCGCCGCCATCCGTCCACAGCTGCTTGCCGAGGCGGCCGCCGTTGCGGGCGATCACGCTGTTGGCGGCTTTGAGAATGGTCGAGGTGGAGCGGTAGTTCTGTTCGAGCTTGATGGTCTTGGCGCCGGGGAAATCGCGCAGGAACTGCTGCACGTTTTCCACTTTCGCGCCGCGCCAGCCATAGATGGCCTGGTCGTCGTCGCCCACCACGAACACCTGGCCGGTGTGGCCGGCGAGCACGCGGATCCACGCGTACTGCAGCGTGTTGGTGTCCTGAAATTCGTCGATCAGCAGGTGGCGCCAGCGATCGCGGTAGTGATCGAGGATGGACGGGTTGTGCAACCACAGTTCGTGCGCGCGCAGCAGCAGCTCGGCGAAGTCCACCAGGCCGGCTCGGCGGCAGGATTCTTCATAGGCCTGGTAGATCTGCACCAGGGTGCGCGTCATCGGGTGGTCGCGATGCTCGATGGTGTCCGCGCGCTTGCCTTCGTCCTTCCATTGGTTGATCTGCCACGTCGCCTGGCGCGGCGGAAAGCGTGCCTCGTCGAGGCCAAGCCCGGCGATCACGCGCTTGATGATGCGCTGCTGGTCATCCGCGTCGAGGATCTGGAAACCTTCCGGCAGGCCCGCCTCGCGCCAGTGACGGCGCAACAGGCGATGCGCGATGCCGTGGAAGGTGCCCACGGTCAGGCCCTGGGTACCGCCCGGGATCAGCTGGTCCAGGCGGGCGCGCATTTCGCCGGCGGCCTTGTTGGTAAAGGTGACGGCGAGCACCGACCACGGCGACACGCCCACCACCTGGGTGAGCCAGCCGATGCGGTGCGTGAGCACGCGCGTCTTGCCGGAGCCGGCGCCCGCAAGCACGAGATAGTGGCCAGGAGGCGCGCATACGGCTTCGCGCTGCGCGTCGTTGAGCTTGTCGATCAGGTGGGAGACATCCATCCTGCCTATTGTACCGGGGGAGGCAAGGCCGTTCCCGCCAGGGTGCCCGAGTCGGGCCTCAGTAGTTGAGACCCGGGCTCAGCAGGTGCCAGCAGGCGATGAACGCGATGGCGGCGAGACACGTCAACAGCAGGATTGTGGCGCTGATCCGGCGCCACCAGCTGCCGCCACGGCGCCAGGCGCGCCAGCATTCCATGGCGACTCCCAGCGTACCCAGCACCGCCAGGATGCCGACCATGTGGAGCAGTCGCAGCCGCGTGTCCAGCTGGGCCACGCCCAGCCGCGGCAGCAGCAGGCACCAGCCACCCGCAAACAGCAGGTAGAGAATGGCGGTGAGCCGGCTGAGGCGATACCAACGCAGGTCCTGGTCCGTGAGCGTCGATATCTCGCGCCGACGAAGCAGCGCCACGACGGGCCACGACAAGGCGATCAGGGCGAACGCGCCGAGCATCGCGATGACCATGCCAAGGACACGCGAGGCCGGCCAGCCGCTGGCCGGCAGATACACCTCGATCGGCGACACCGTATCCACCGACAGCATGCTCACCTTGCCGTTGCGCACCAGCGCGCCGAGGTGCCGGCCGCTGGCATCATCCAGCCACAGATACGGCTTCACTTCACGCCAATGCGCTGCGCCGAACATCGGCGTAAGCAGCGTGCCGTCCGGCGCGATGCTGATGATGGTCTGGCGAAACAGGTTGCGCAGCGCGAGCAGGTTGTCGGTCGAGGTGATGCTGGAGGTATAGCGACCTGCCAGTTGCGCCGCATGTTGTTTGTCGGTGGCCAGCGTGGCCGGCTTCAATTGCGGCAACGGCGGAAAATAGCGATCGGAGAAGCGGTTCACCAACTCGCGCAGCAGAGGGTGGCCCTGGCCGCCATCGGTGGCGAGGAAAATGCCGGTGTGATGATCGGGAAACAACGCGAGCAGGCCGTTGAAGCCGGCATGGGAGCCGCCATAGCCGAGGATGATCTGGTCGCCATGATCCAGATGCGCAAAGCCCAGGGCCATACCAGGAAGACCGGGAATCGCCGCGCGCTGGTAGCTCTGCATCGTTTGCACGGTGGCCTGTTCGAGCAGTTGCGCGTTGCCGGAACGGCCGTACTGCAGGTGCGCGATCATGAAGCGCGCCATGTCCTCGCCGCTTGCAGACAAGGCCGCTGCCGGTACCGCCGTGCGCAAGTCGAACGGATGCGGCGGCGTATCCCGCTTGCCGTAATTGAGCGCCATGTCCGCCTGCAGCGGGGCCGGCAGCGGTTGTCGGAAGCTGGCGTGCTTCATCTCCAGCGGCGCCAGGATATGCCGCTCCATATAGTCGTTGAACGGCTGTCCGGACACGCGCTGCACGATGTATCCGGCGAGCGTGGCGCCGTAGCTGGAATACGCGGGAATTTCGCCTGCGGGATAGATGCGCGACGGCACCCACTGCTTCAACCAGGCGTCATAAGGCATCTGGGATGCGGGATCCGCGGCATAGCGATCCTTCAGCACATCCTCGAAGCCCGCTGTATGCGTCATCAGGTCGCGCAGTGTGATCGGCTTGCCATCGCGCGCGGGGATGCCGAAATCGAGATAGCGATTGATGTCGGCATCGAGATCGAGCTTGTGCTTCTCGACCAGCTGCATCACCGCCGTCCACGTGAACAACTGCGAGATCGAGGCAACGCGGAACATCGTGCTGGCCGGATCAACCGGCTTCTTCGCCTCGGCGTCCGCCTCGCCATAACCCTTGGCATAGRGGATTTCGCCGTCCTTCACCACCACCGCCACGGCGCCGGTCACCTCGCCCTTCTGCATCAGGGCGTTCATTTCGCCATCGAGCCAGGGCTGCAGGCTGCGGGCGTCGAGTTCGGATGCGCCCAGCTGGGTGACGGTGGCGTGCTTGGCCTCCGGCAGTGGCGTGATCTGGATCGGCGCCTGCGCCCACAGGCTGGCCGGCAGCAGCATCAGGGTCAGCGTCGCAGCGCATGTCCGCGAACGGAGACGGCTCATCACGGTGGACGCGATGGCGAGCATGCGGGACTCCTTGAAGCAGATGCGGCGGGGACGATGGGCAAGTATGCACCGCCCCTTGTGGCGTGGCGTCGCCGTGGCGTCAACGCGCGTCAGGTGGTTTTCAGCTGGAAGCGTGCGCTCAGTCGCGTTTCATCTGGGCAACGACATCGGCCAGTTCGCGCACCGCCGCTTCGGAAACCTCGCGCTGCGGCGTGATGTCCGGGTTGTTGTAGTTGCCGCCGTCGCCGATCACCTGGACCATGATGCCGTCGCTGCGTGGCACCACGCTGAGATTTTGCGTACGCAATCCGTACGTGACTTCGGGCTGCGGAATCAGCCTTGCCGTCTGCCCGCGCACGGGGATCACCGTATCGTCGTTGAACAGTGCGCGCGCACCGTAGCCCGTGGCATTGACCAGGGTGTGCTCGGGCAACTGTTGAAGCTGCTCGGCGTGTTCGAATTCGCGGATCTCGATCTTGCCGCCGGCCGCAAGATATTCGCTCATCAGATAGTTCGCATAGCTGCTGATATTGAACATCAGCGTGGTGTAGCGACGCACATAGGGTTCGGGGAACGGATGCTGGCCTAGTGATAATTCCACCGGGCGTGGCGTGAGATCGCGCACGCGGTCGGCAAATTCGCCGTACTCGGGTTCGTCCGCCACCTCACCGTGGAATTTGCCGAACGGCGCGTCGGCCAGCGAATACCCGTCGATCCATTCGATCGGCTGGCCCGGCAGGCCGAGCAGGCTCTGGTAACGCGCGTAGGAAATGCGCGTCATCATTTCCCAGCGGTCCGCCAGGGCGGGGGCGTGTGCGGCGTCGCAGATGCGCGAGTCGGGTGTCCACAGGCCCGATGCCCGCATGGAGAACACCTCCGGCGGCAAGGCCTTGGCATAGATGCGCGTGGCCAGCCCGGCGCGCTGGGCGAGCAGGGCGGTCGTGAGTCCAATCGCACCGCAGCCGACTACGCCCAATTCGCGTGCGCCGCTCGCCTGCACCATCTGCAGCGCCAGCGTGCCCGAGCCCCACGACAGCGACCAGCCGCTGCCGCCATGGCCATAGTTGTGCACCAACGTTTTCTTGCCGATTTTTTCCAGTTCGATGCGCGGACCTGCCGCACGGAACGGGCGCGTGCACACATAGACGCCGGTGATGCGGTCGGTGCTGGCGCGGATGGGGGCCAGCGATGGGGAGCAGGCGGTAGAGGCCGAGCGCGATTTCACTGCTGGCGCGGTGCAGGCGGCCAGTCCCGCGGTCGAGGCCACGGCGAGCGTGGCGCTGGCTTGGCGCAGGAATTGGCGGCGTTCCATGGGCGTTCCGAGAGGTTGCGGCGCGAAAAGCTTACACGCTCGTCATTCCGGCGCAGGCCGGAATCCAGTAGCGACGGGCAGCGGTCTTCGCGCGAACGTAAGAGATCTTCGACGCATCGCGAGAACCGAATGCACGGCAACTGGATTCCGGCCTACGCCGGAATGACGAGCTAAGGAGGCATCAGCCCTTCTTGAAGAACCCACCGAGCGCCAACAACGCGCCCACCACGATCCCCGCAATACCCACCCACTGCGGCAACGCCTTGTCATGCGTGGCGCTGACTTTAGCCGAGCCGATCTGCACGAGGGTGTCGGTGGTCTGATAGCTGCCATGGCCCAACAGGACCCAGATGCCGCCGGCCAGCAAAATGACGCCGAGGATGATCAGCACTGCACGCATGGAAAGCTCCTTGAAAAGGTGGACGGACGAAGAATCGCCAGAGCGCGTCACGCCGCTGTGAAACCGCGCCAAGTCGTCGACGCGCCACCATAGGAGCAGAGGGAAAGGGAAAAGTCGACGGCGGCGTGAAGCATGGCTGCCGCCGTCGAGAGGGGAAAGCGAGGTCAGTCCACGCGGGCGAACAGCGCGCCGTGGCCAGGCAGGCTCAGGCCATCGGCCGTCGCCGTGCCCTGGCTCAGTCCATGACCATCGATGGCAGTGAGCTTGCCCAGGCCGGCCAGCGGCAGCGCTGCCGCCGTCTTGGACAGGTTGAACGCGACCAGCAGCGTCTCATCGCCGTGCTTGCGGGTGAAGGCGAGCACGGGTTCGGGCGTATCGATGAACTGGATGCTGCCCCAGCGCAGCGCCGGCTGGGTCTTGCGCCATGCCATGAACTGACGGAAGCCGTTGAGGGTGGAATCGGGCGTCGCGTCCTGCAGCGTCACGGCCAGCGCGCGATGCTCGGCGGGCACCGGCAACCACGGATCGCCCACGCTGAAGCCGGCGTTGATGCCGCCGTTCCACGGCATCGGCGTGCGGCATCCATCGCGACCCTTGAAGGTCGGCCAGAAGGTGATGCCGTAAGGATCCTGCAGCGACTCAAACGGCACGTCCGCCTCGGTGAGGCCCAGTTCTTCGCCCTGATACACGCACACCGATCCGCGCAGCGAGCACACCATGGCGCTCAGCAGGTTGGCCAGCTTCGGCGAGGCATGGCCATTGCCCCAGCGACTGAGCACGCGCGACACGTCGTGATTGGAGATGGCCCAGCACGGCCAGCCTTCGAGCATCTGCGCCTCGAGGTTGCGCACCGTGCCGCGGATATAGCCCGCGCTGAAATCATCGGTGAGCAGCTCGAAGCTGTAACCCATGTGCAGGCGATTGCCGCTGGTGTATTCGGCGGTGGTGGCGAGCGAGTCTTCGGAGGAGATTTCGCCGATCGCGGCGACATCTTCGTACTGGTCCATCAAGGCACGCAGTTCTTCCAGGAACGCGATGTTCTCCGGCTGCGTGTTGTTGTAGTAGTGGTATTGGAACGCGTACGGATTGTCCGGGCTGAAGCCGCGGCCGACGCGCTTTTCCTCGGGCTTGGGCGGATTGTCACGCAGCTCGCGGTCGTGGAAGCAGAAGTTGATCGCATCCAGTCGCAGACCGTTGACGCCTTTGTCCAGCCAGTACTTCACCTCGTCGAGCACGGCGCGGCGCACGTCGGGGTTGTGGTAGTTGAGATCGGGCTGCGAGGTCAGGAAGTTGTGCAAGTAGTACTGCCCGCGGCGCGGTTCCCATTGCCAGGCGCAACCGCCGAACAGCGAGAGCCAGTTGTTGGGCGGCGTGCCGTCGGCTTTCGCATCAGCCCACACGTACCAGTCGGCCTTGGGGTTGTCGCGGTTCTCGCGGCTTTCCTTGAACCAGGCGTGCTCCATCGAGGTGTGGCTGAGCACCTGGTCGATCATCACCTTCAGGCCGAGCTTGTGCGCCTTGGCCAGCAGGCGGTCGAAATCCGCATTGCTGCCGAACAGCGGATCGACTTCGCGATAGTCCGCGATGTCGTAGCCGAAGTCGGCCATGGGCGAGCGGAAGAACGGCGAGATCCAGATCGCATCCACGCCAAGGCTCGCGACATAGTCGAGCTTGTCGACGATGCCCGGCAGGTCACCGACGCCATCGCCGTTGGTGTCCATGAAGCTGCGTGGATAGATCTGATAGGTGACGGCTCCTCGCCACCAGGGTGCTTCACTCATTCGCTTGTCCCGTTCCCGCCCAATGCCTGCGTCGCGCGCAGATCTAATCGCTCCGATTGCGAAGCGCGGGGGGCAGCTTAAAGGCAGAGTGCAAAGCGGACGCTTCGACTGCATACGTATTCAGAAAATCGGGATATTGCGATGCAGCAGGTAGCAAAAGGTTTCGTCGCGGAGCGGCGAAACTTGCGCTCGGCGAGGTGCGCTGAAGCTCCGCAAGCCGCGCCGTCATCCGTTTTCCGAGCGCAATGCGCAGTGGCGGCCAACCGTACGCAGACAACGGCCGTGAGACTCGCACCCCTTAGAATTTTGTCAAAGGTGCACAAAAAAACCGGGTCATGAATACGTATGCATAGGCCTGTTCGGGGTTTTTTGCAGCCCTACCATGGCCGCCACGCGACGGGGCCCTCCGAAGATTTCTCGGCTTGCACTGGCGCGTAGCCCGCGGCGGTCTGTGGGGATCGCTGCGGCAACTACAAAACCAAAGATGAAGTGCAAACCCGTGGGAGGGGAAGACGGTGGAACTGAAACGTAATGTGCTGGCCCTGGCGCTGGCGTCCGGTCTTTGTTTGACGGCGAATATTCATGCAGCGCCGGCGGATGCGGGCGCAAACGCGACCGGCACTGCCGCCGCCAACAGTGCGCAAGACGCAGGCCCGCAGACCAATCCGTCCACCAAGAAGGACGATCAGGGCAAGCCGACCCAGGACGAGCAGCTGGCCAAGAGCCTGTCCACCATCACGGTGACGGGTTACAACCAGGGCATGGAAAAGGCGATCGACTATCAGCGTTATGCCGATACGATCCAGAACGTCATCACCCCGGCCGACATCGGCGGTCTGCCTGACCAGTCCATTGCCGATGCACTGACCCGCCTGCCGGGCGTGTCCGCTGAGCGCATCGCTGGCCAGGCTTCGCAGATCAATATCCGCGGCCTCTCGGGCAACTTCATCCAGACCACGCTCAATGGTCGCGAGCAGCCGTCCACCAGCGGCAGCAACTACATCCAGTTCGACCAGTACCCGTCCGAGCTGATCAACATGGCCACGGTGTACAAGTCCTCGCAGGCTTCGCTGATCACCGGCGGCGTCGGCGGCACCATCGGCATGGAGACGGCCAACCCGCTCAATGCGCCGAAGGAGCAGAACCTCAACATCGACGCGCGCGGCAGCTACAACAGCCAGGCGGGCGATGTGGCAGGCGCCAATTCCACCGGCTATCGCGTGAGCGCGGCATGGCAGGGCAAGTTCCTCAATGACACCCTGGGCGTGGGCCTGGGCGTGGCGCAGATGTACCAGCCGCACGTGGCCGAGCAGTTCGTGGGCGAAGCCTCTGATGGCAACAAGGTCACGCTGCCCAGCGGTCAGCAGGCGTATCTGACCCAGGGTCTTCAGCTGCAGCAGAACGGCGGCACCGAGCGCCGCACCGGCGAAGTCGCCACCATCGTGTGGAAGGCCACCGACGAACTGCAGTTCGGCGCTGATGCGTTCTACTCCAAGTACAAGAACACCTCGTTCGGCTACGGTTTCCGTTCGCAGAACATGTACGGCAACCAGGCGCTGATCTCCAATGCCGTGCTTGGCCCCTACGGCACGATGACTGGCGGCACGATCACCAGCACCGGCGGCGGCAACTTCTCCAACGAGACCACGGCCGACAACTACTCCACCGACACCAGCGTGTTCTCCGGTGGCCTGAACATGAAGTGGAACCACGACCGCTGGCACGTCAACACCGACCTGTCGCTATCGCGCGCCACCAGCAACGAGATCAACGTGGACACCACGGCTGATCCGTACACGGGTCTTGGCACCGCCAACCCGCAGCTGATGGGACAGTCCACCACCTACCAGCTGGCTGGTCGCAGCCTCGGCACGGTGTCGTTCGCCAATCCGGGCGCGTACACCAACCTCAACGACCTGGCGCTGTCGCGTTACGGCGTGTACCCCTACATCTATCACGACAAGATGAAGGCGTTCCGCACCGACGTGAAGTACGACCTGCCCAACAGCGGCTGGTTCTCCGCGCTGGAAGCAGGTGTGTACGTCAACAATCACACCTACAACGCGGACCGCGAGGTCTACGTGTATGGCAATGAGTGGGGTGGCAGCGGCACCCTGCCGCTCACCATTCCGGCCAGCGCCGCCAAGGTCACCTGCTGGAGCGGCAAGTTCTCGGGCTACCCGTGCTTCATGCAGCTCAACGGCCCGGCGATTCTTGCCGCCCATGGCATCACGGCCAATCCGGTGAAGAACATCACCGACCAGAGCTGGTCGGAGATCCAGAGCGGCTCGGTCGACGAGAAGACCCGCGATGTCTACTTCATGGCGGACATCGATGCGCAGGACGTGTTCGGCCACGAGCTGACCGGTAACGTCGGCTTCCGTTACTCGCACCAGTCGCAGTACAGCAATGGCCTGCAGCAGGTGGGCAATGGCGCCGGTATTCCGATCACCGACGGCAACGGCAACACCAGCCTCGACTACGCGCCGCTCACCGTCGGCAAGACCTATTCCGACTGGCTGCCGTCGCTCAACCTGATCTACCACTTCACCGACGAAGATCAGATGCGCTTCGCCGCCGCCAAGGTGCTCGCGCGTCCGCCGATCAACCAGATGCTGGCCGGTTCGGGTTCGTGGGTGTCGACCGCAGGCAACCAGAACTATTACAACGTCTGGGGCGGCACCAGCCCGCTGCTCGATCCGCTGCGCGCGACGCAGTATGACCTGACGTACGAGCACTACTTCCAGGACTCCAGCGGTCTGGTCAGTGCCGGCGTGTTCTACAAGGACATCAAGTCGTTCGTCCAGGCAGTCACGTACAACAACTTCGACTTCGCCTCGGCAGGCATCCCGGTGCCGACCGATCCGACCACGGGCAAGCCGTACCTCAATGGCGAGTACCAGACGGCATTCAACGCCAAGGGTGGCGAAGTCACCGGCCTGGAAATGTCGTTCGCCAAGAACCACATCTTCCCGGGCATCTGGGAAGGTCTGGGTGTGCAGGCCAACCTCGCGCTGACCCACAGCACGGTGAGCAACCCGACCACGCTGGGCGGTCCGACCTCGTATATCGGTCTGCCGGGTCTGTCCAAGCGCGTGGCGAGTGCGGCGGTGTTCTATGACTACGGTCCGTTCTCGGCCCGACTGTCCGGCAACTACCGCTCGAAGTTCGCCTCCGACACGCAGATGTCGGTGACCAACCAGATGGTCACCTTCGCCGCTGAAACGGTGTACGACTTCCAGGCCTCGTACAACATCACCGACCAGTGGAGCGTGGTCTACCAGATGCTGAACCTCAGCAATCAGCCGACCCGTACCTACTTCGGTTCCGACCCGTCACAGACCGGCACGATCCAGTACTTCGGTCGTACCAGCTACCTCGGCGTCAACTTCAAGCTGTAAGCCACGATCGCGCCGGCCTCCTTAAGGAGTGCCGGCGCGATGCTTTCCGGTGCTGTGTGTTCTGCACGGCATCCACACACCGCGAGGCCCGGCGTAGCGGTTTCCGGTCCGATGCGATGTCTGCGTTCCGGTGTACCGTTCCGTCGATGGCCAGTCGCCTTCGAATGGAGCTCAGCATGTCCCGGAATCGCCTGTTCAGTTCTCTTGCGCTCGCCCTCTCTCTTGCGCTCGGCGCCGCGCCGATGGGCGCACGCGCAGCCGACGCAACACCGCCGCCTGCTTCCAATATCCAGCCATCGTCCGGCGTCTACTACGAGATCTTCGTGCGCGCCTGGTACGACACCAACGGCGACGGCATCGGCGATCTCAACGGCGTCACGGCCAAGCTCGATTACCTCAAATCGCTGGGCATCAGCGGTATCTGGCTGATGCCGATCAACAGCTCGCCCAGCTATCACGGCTACGACATCACCGATTACTACGGCATCAATCCGCAGTACGGCACGACGGCTGACATGGAGCATCTCGTCGCCGAAGCGCACAAGCGCGGCATCGCCGTGACCATGGACATGGTGATCAACCACACGGCCAAGGAACATCCGTGGTTTGTCGACGCGCAGAAGGCCGATGGCGCGCATCGCGACTGGTATAGCTGGACGTCCAAACAGCCGGATCTCAAGGCCATCAGCGCCACCGATACGCCGATCTGGCACGCCGGCAACGATGGCTGGTACATCGGTGTTTTCGGCGGCCATATGCCGGACCTCAACTACGACAATCCGGCCGTGCGCGCGGAGATGATCAAGGTGGGCCAGTACTGGCTGGGCAAGGGCGTGGACGGTTTCCGCCTCGATGCCGCCAAACACATCTACGTCGACTTCAAGTCGGACGTGCACAGCGCCAAGGCGCTGGACAAGAACGTGGCATGGTGGACCGAGTACCACGATGCGCTGGCCAAGACGCACCCGAACGTGACCCTGGTGGGCGAAGTCAGCGCCACCTCGCCGAAAGAACTCGCGCCCTACCTCAAGCCGCTGGGTTCGATTTTCGACTTCCCGCTGGCCGAGCAGCTGATCGTCAGCGCCAAGAGCGAGCGTGCGGGCCAGCTGGGCAATCTGCTCAAGGCCACCTACGACGCTTATAAAGTCGCTGGTGACACCCCGCATATCGACTCCACCTTCCTGTCCAACCACGACCAGGAACGCGTGATGAGCCGCCTCAACGGCAACGTCGAGCATATGCGCATGGCCGCCGCGTTGCTGCTGACCCTGCCGGGCCGGCCGTATATCTATTACGGCGAAGAGCTGGGCATGGAAGGCAAGAAGCCCGACGAGAACTTGCGCGAGCCGATGCGCTGGACGCGTGAAGCAGGCCCGGGCGAGTCTCGCTGGAAGCCTTCGAGTGTGAACCAGGGGCAGGCCGTGTCCGTGCAGGCCGAGCAGGACGATGCCAGCTCGCTGTACAACACCTATCGCACGCTGATTGGCTGGCGCGCCCAGAACGGCGCACTGCGCGACGGCGACCTGACCGTGGTCGCCACCGGCCTGCCCAACGTGGTCGCCTACTGGCGCAACGACGGCAAGCAGAAGCTGCTGGTGGTGCATAACCTTTCCGGCAAGAGCGCAGTGTGGAAACCTAAGGGGGATCTCCTGCCCAAGGACGCCGCCGTGCAACTGACCACCCAAGCCCACGCCGCACTGGACCATGGCCATCTCCAGCTCCCCGCCTACAGCACCGTCGTGGTGCGCTGATGCGGCCGCGCCTGCTTGCATTGGCGCTGCTGGGCGCCATGGCCGTCACGCCGGCGGCCATGGCCGTGCGTAACGACGCCAGCGCCGACCGGATGGAACTGAGCCTGCCCCAGGGCAAGCTGGAACTGCGCCTGCTGGCGCCGGGCATCGTGCAGTTGCGCGTGGACGGCACGCGCGAGCCGGCCACCCCGGTGATCGATCAGCAGGCCAGTTTCGATCCGGTCGAGGTGATGCGCGAGACGCAGGGCGACGAGCAGATCCTGCGTTCAGCGCAACTGACCATGCGCTGGAATTCGCGCCGCTCGCAACTTCAGGTGGAAGACCCCAAGGGGCGCTTGCTGCTCAGCGCCGATCTCTCGCACGCGATGGACGGCCGCTGGTCGCTGGCGCATACCAAGGGCGATCCGCAGTACGGCATCGGCGGCCTCAATGCCTTCGATGCGCAAACCGGCAATCTCCTGCGCAACAGCAAGCAGATCGCGACTGCAGGGAGGCAGGGCCATACCGGTGCGCCGTTCGTGTGGAGCACGGCCGGCTACGGCGTGCTCGCCGACGCGGAGCCGGCGCAGTTCGATCTGTCGGCCACCCGCATCGGCATCCAGGCCCCGCACACGGCGGTGCACACCATCTATCTGCTGGTGGGCGCGCCCGATGCGCTGTTCGCCCAGGTGCGCCAGATCAGCGGCGCGGCGCCGATGTTTCCCAAGTGGGCGATGGGTTTTACCAACAGCCAGTGGGGCATCGACCAGAAGGAAGCGCTGACCCTGGTGGACACCTACCGGGCCAAGCACATCCCCATCGACAACTTCACCTTCGACTTCGACTGGAAGGCATGGGGCGAGGACATGGGCGAATTCCGCTGGAACACCGACAAATTCCCGGATGGCCCCGACGGCAAGCTCAAGCAGCAGATGGACGAGCGCGGCATGCACATGACCGGCATCATGAAGCCGCGCGTGCATGTGGACACGGTGGAAGGGCGCGAAGCCACCGAACGCGGCTACTGGCTGGCGCAGTCGAAACTGGCCCCCGACTACTTCTCGCACAAGCCCGTGCGCGACGTGGATTTCGACAAGCCCGAAGTGCGCACGTGGTTCTTCAACGATGCGCTCAAGCATTCCTTCGAGACCGGCATCGTGGGCTGGTGGAACGACGAAGCCGACGACAGCGGCGTCGATACGCAATTTCTCAACATGCAGCGCGCCCTGTACGACGGTCAGCGCGGCATCAGCAATAAACGCGTGTGGTCCATCAACCGCAACTACTATCTGGGCGCCCAGCGCTACGCCTATGGCGTGTGGTCCGGCGATATCCAGAGCGGTTTCGCCAGCATGGCCGCGCAACGCCAGCGCATGCTCGCTGCGTTCGATGTCGGCGCGATGCACTGGGGCATGGACGGCGGCGGCTTCAAGGCGCCGATGCCGGTGCCCGAGAACTATGCCCGCTGGATCCAGTTCGGCGCGTTCACGCCGGTGTTCCGCGTGCACGCCGACTTCGGCCAGAAACGCCAGCCGTGGGTCTACGGGCCGATCGCCGAAAAGGCCGCGGCCGAGGCGATCCGCCTGCGCTACTCGCTGATTCCCTATATCTACAGCTATGAGTACCAGTCGCACGCCAACGGCGTGGGTCTGGTGCGTCCGCTGCAGTTCGTCTATCCGAACGATCCCGCCCAGCGCGATCGCATCGACGCATGGATGTTCGGCGATTACCTGCTGGTCTCGCCGGTGGTGGAGCAGGGCCAGACGGTCAAGCATCTGCAGCTGCCGCACGGACGCTGGATCAACTGGTTCGATGGCAAGGCGTACGAGGGCGATCGCGAGATCACGCTGAGCGTCGATGCCACGAACTGGAGCGATGTGCCGCTGTTCGTGCGCGAAGGCGCCATCATCCCGCAGCAGCCGGTGATGGACCATGTCGGCCAGCAGCCAGTGACATCGCTGGATGTGCAGGTGTTCCCGTCCGACAGCGAAACGGCTTTCAGCGTCTACGAAGACGACGGCGACACCTACGGCTACGAGCAGGGGGCTTACTTCCTGCAGGCGCTGTCGGTGCGTCGCGAGGGTAACGTGGTGAACTTCCATGCAGCGGCGGTCAGCGGCAAATTCAAGCCGGCGTTGCAGGATTACGTGCTGGCCATCCACGGCGCTCCGGCCGGCGCCGTGAGCAGTGATGGCAAGCCGCTGCCGGTACTCGGCAGTCTCGATGCCTTGCGCGCATCCACCAGCGAAGGCTGGGCGCATGGCCGTGATCGTTTTGGCGAGGTGACGTACGTGAAAGTGGAAGCGGGCAAGGCAAAGAACATCCAGCTGAACACGTCGGCGGTGCAGCCGTGAGTGGCGCGCCCATGCGTCGTGCGCGTCTCGCGCTGGCTTGCGCAGCATCGCTGCTTGCCGGCGTTGTCCATGCCCAGGCCATCACGCCCCACGGCGATGTGAGCTGGAAGGGCAAAACCGCCAGCATGAGCAGCGAGGCCAACGGCAGCTTCGTGCTCCATGCTCCAAACGGCGACCGCAGCATTGCCGCTCAGAAGTTGTCCGTGCATACGGCGAGCCCGCTGTTCGATGGCCTGTTCGCGATGGCGCAGGACGATCTCAGCCACGATGCGGTATCTGCCATCAAGGACGGTGCCTACGACCACGGCAAGGAAATTCCCTGCCGTTGCTACGCCACGGGCGAGAAGTGGCCGTATGTGTGGACGCGCGACGTCTCGTACTCGATTGACCTCGCACTGTGGCGCATCGATGCGGATCGAGCGCGCGAGTCGCTGCGCTTCAAGCTCTCCGATGTGCGCGAGCCCGCGGCCACGCAAGGCCTCTACGTGATGCAGGACACCGGTTCGGGCGGCAGCTGGCCGATCAGCACCGATCGCGTGGTGTGGTTCCTCGGTGCCAGGCATCTGCTGGGCCAAAAGGCGTTCGCCGAGGACACCTGGCGTGCGCTGAAGGACACGCTGGCGCAGGATCGTCTCTACGTCTTCGACAGCAAGCTGGGCCTTTATCGCGGCGAAACCTCCTTCCTCGACTGGCGCGAACAGACCTATCCCGCGTGGACCGAGAAAGACGTGCGCTATATCGGCGAATCGTTCGCGCTGTCCACCAACGTGTTGCACTACCAGGCCCTGCAACTCGCGGCGCAGCTGGCGGATCAGCAGCACGATGCTTCGGCCAAGGACTTTCGCGTGCAGGCGGCTGCACTGAAGCAGGCGATCAACGCGCACTTCTGGCGCACCGACCGCGGCATGTACATGAGCTACCTCGGTCCCGAAGCCATGCCGGTCGACAGTTACGACCTGCTCGGCATTTCGCTGGCGGTGACCAGCGGCGTGGCCGATACCCCCAGGGCGAAGCAGTCGCTGGACAACTATCCCGCCTGGCAGGCGGGCAGCCCGGTGATCTGGCCGGAGCGCAAGGATCAGCCGGTCTATCACAACCGCGCGATCTGGCCGTTCGTGAGTGCCTACGCGCTGCGCGCCGCGCGCACGGTGAACGACTCGACGCGCATTGCGCACGAGATGGATTCGATCCTGCGCGGCGCCGCGCTCGCCTCGTCCAATATGGAGAACTACGAGCTGGTCTCCCAGGCCGTGCATGTCGACGAGGGCAAGCTCAGTGGTCCGGTGGTCAATTCGCCGCGTCAGCTGTGGTCGGTGGCGGGTTATCTCGACATGGTGATCAGCGGTGTGTTCGGTCTCGACGATGGCGGGCACATTGAACCGAAGTTGCCTGCGTCGTGGGTAGCGCCGCTGTTTGGCGACAAGCAGAAAATCACGCTGGATCTGGCCGGCCAGCGCATCACCCTGGTGCGTCCGGCCAAGCTCGACGGTGATCTGCTGGTGACCCAGTCGCAGCATCGCGAGGGCGACGAGACCATCGTGCAGCTGAAGGCGATTCATTCCGGCGCAAAGCCGCTGCGCACCGATGCGCCGCTGTTCGCTGCGGAGATGCCCGATGCGCCCGCGGTTACCGAAAACGGCAATCGCTGGCAGGTCGGTTTCCAGGGCAAGGGCATGTTGTATCTGGACGGCCATCGCGTGGGCCCGATCGACGGCAGCCTCACGCTGCCCAAGGGCAACACGCGCCAGTGCTTCCAGCTCACGCGCGTCGGAGACGACGGTCTGGAATCCTTGCCGAGCATGGCCACCTGCAAGGGCGAGGAAACGCGCCTTGCAGGGCCAGGACCGTGGGAGTGGAAGGCGCCGAAGGATGGCTCGTTCAGCGTGTCATTCGACTATGTAAACGACCACGGGCCGATCAACACCGGCGTCACCGCCGCGGTGAAGTTGCTGGACGTGTCGTGCGATGGTGCAGCGCCACAGCGCGTACCGGTGGTGATGCCGCATAGTGTGGGCACGCAGCGCTCCGCCACGGCCACCTTCTTGACGCGGGCGGGTGCGATTTGCCGCTACCGACTGGACCAGGGATTCAACATGAGTGACTTGCGCCACAACGCGCACTACACCGGCGAGCAGGGCGGGGCGAGCGGCCCGGTCAACGATACCAAGGTCGAGGCCATGCTGGTGTCGCCGTCGCCGGTCACGGCCAAGCCATGACGCGCAAGCCCGAGCTGTCGTTCTGGCAGATCTGGAACATGTGCTTCGGTTTCCTGGGCATCCAGTTTGGATTCGCCCTGCAGAACGCGAACGTCAGCCGCATCTTCCAGACCCTGGGCGCGGACGTCGGCGATATCCCGGCGCTGTGGATCGCCGCGCCGTTCTCGGGTCTGCTGGTGCAGCCGATCATCGGTTACTTGTCCGATCGTACGTGGACAAAGTTGGGCCGTCGTCGTCCGTATTTCCTGATCGGTGCGGTGCTCACCACGCTGGCGCTGCTGTGCATGCCCAACTCGCCGGTGCTGTGGGTGGCGGCAGGGCTGCTGTGGATCATGGATGCCTCGATCAATATTTCGATGGAGCCGTTCCGCGCCTTCGTAGGCGACCAGCTGCCGCCGCGCCAACGCCCCGTGGGCTATGCGATGCAGAGCTTCTTCATCGGCGTGGGCTCGGTGGTGGCCTCGCTGCTGCCCTGGCTGCTGGCCAAGCTCGGCGTGAGCAATGTGGCGGGCGAGGGCGCCATTCCCGATACGGTGAAATACGCGTTCTATCTCGGCGGCGTGGTGCTGCTGGGCTCGGTGCTGTGGACGGTGCTCACCACGCGCGAATATCCGCCGGGTGAGCTGGAAGCTTTCACCGTTGGTCAGGTCGAGACCACCGTGACGAACGCGTCGGGAGCGTGGCGCTTCGGCGTGCTGCTGATCATCGCGGGCGCCGCGCTGCTGGTGGCGATCCGCCACTACGCGCTGGAGAAAGAGCTGTATCTGCTGGCGGGCGGCCTGGTGCTGTTCGGCGCACTGTTTTCATGGCTGTCCATCACACGCAGCAGCGGCATGCTGAAGCAGGTGATGGGCGATCTCTACGGCATGCCCGAATCCATGCGCCGGCTTGCCGTCGTGCAGTTTTTCTCCTGGTTTGCTTTGTTCGCCTTGTGGATCTACACCACGGCTGCGGTGACTTCAGTGCATTACGGCACCACCGATGTCCATTCGGCCGCTTATAACGAAGGTGCCAACTGGGTGGGCGTGCTGTTTGCCGCGTACAACGCCTTCGCGGCGGTGGCGGCTGCCGCCATTCCGTGGATGGTGCGTCGCTGGGGCCTGCGCATCAGTCATCTGCTCAATTGCGCGCTGGGCGGTGCGGGCCTGCTGTCGATCCTGGTGATCCGCGATCCGCAGTGGCTGTTGCTGTCGATGGTGGGCGTGGGTTTTGCGTGGGCCTCGATCCTGTCGCTGCCGTACGCGCTGCTGTCGGACAACCTGCCGGCGTCGAAGATGGGCGTCTATATGGGCATCTTCAATTTCTTCATCGTGATTCCGCAGCTGATGGCGGCCAGTGTGTTGGGCCTGTTGCTGAGGCTGTTCTTCCATGGCCAGGCGATCTGGGCGCTGGCGATGGGCGGGGCGAGCCTGCTGATCGCGGGGCTGTGCACGTTGCGGGTCGCAGAACCGTCGACGCGGTTGGACCCGGTAGTAGCGCATTAATCTCAAAATGTAGGAGCGCACTTGTGCGCGACCGCGGACTACCAGACGTCATCGCCATCGGGTTGTCGCGCACAAGTGCGCTCCTACAGTGGGATTTCTTCAGCGTTTGACGCTGGATTTCCGCACGATCAACTTCGCCGGCAACATCCCGCTTTGTGCCGGCTCGCCGCGAATCAGCGCGAGCAAATTGTCGACCAGGATCTCGCCTGCGAGCTTGGTGTCCTGCAATACCGTCGTGAGCGGCGGACTGACGAAGCTCGCCATCGGGATATCGTCAAAACCCGCCAGCGCCACATCGTCCGGCACGCGCAGACCGTGGTCGGCGAGCGCACGCATCGCGCCAAAAGCGATCAGGTCGCTGGCGGCGAACACCGCATCGAAGCTCACACCCCGCGACAGCAGCGTTTCCAGCGCGTCGTAGCCGGACCGCTCAGTGCTTTCCGCATTGACTTGCAGCAAGGGCTCAACGTGCAGCCCGGCGTCGCTCAGGGCGCGTGCATAGCCGCGATAGCGATCGAAGAATTCAGGATAGTGGCTGGAGGCGTCGCCCAGGAAGGCGATGCGGCGGCAGCCTTGTTCGAGCAGGTGCGCAGTGACCTCGCGGCCGCCGCTGAGGTTGTCGCAGCCCACGGATACATCCGGCTGATCGGGCAGCACCGCGCCCCAGCGCACGCAGCGGGTGCCCTGGTCCACCAGCTTCTGCAGCTTGTCGCGCGTGGCCAGGTAATCACCGTAGCCGAGCAGGATGATGCCGTCGGCCTTCATGCTGTCCGCGTAGTCGGCGTGCCAGTCGCGCGAAAACTGCTGGAACGAGATCAGCAGGTCGTAACCGCGCTGCGCGCTGGCGCGGGTGATCGAGCCCAGCATCGAAAGAAAGAACGGATTGATATGGGACTCGTCCGCGGTCGGGTCCTCGAACAGCAGCAGGGCCAGCGTGCCGGTGTGCTTGGCGCGCAGGCCCGAGGCGTTCTTGTCGACCTTGTAGTTCAGCTCATCGACCGCCGCCTGGATGCGCCGGCGCGTCTCCTCGTTGACCAGCGGACTGCCGCGCAAGGCGCGCGACACCGTGGACTGGGAGACCCCGGCCAGGTGGGCGATATCGAATGAGGTGACTTTTCCCTTGATCTGCACGCAGCGGTGACTCTTGAGTCAGTGCGCAGATCCTAGCGGCTTGTGTGCTCGCTGTCCTTTCATGCCTCTGGCCGGGATGACAGGCAAGAAAAAGCCCCGAGGATTAGGGGGGAATCCTCGGGGCCGGGGTGGAAAGCGAAACCCAGGGGAGAGGTTCGCCTTACCGTTTGGGCTCGTCCAGGGAGGTGGCGAGCCCGCGGATGCCGTTGCGTGCATCCGAGATATAAGAACGCGCCAGGCGGCGAAAGTTGCACTGCCGCATACGATTTTGGTTAGCAGGCGTTCATTTGACGAAAATCGAACATTTCGCTGCGCAGCCCCGCGCCGAAACTGTGGGAGCGCACCCTGTGCGCGACGACCCATCGGAGAGGAGACCTTCGGCGCCGCTGTCGCGCACAGGGTGCGCTCCCACAGGTGGAGGAAGAGGGTACTGGAGCACCCCATCTCACCCTCAGTGCGCCTCATCCCAATTCTTGCCAACTCCCGCCTCCACCAGCAGCGGCACGGACAGCTCCGCCGCTCCCGACATGCGTGAGACCACACCCGCACGCACCTCCTCGACCACATCCTGGCGCACCTCGAAGATCAGTTCATCGTGCACCTGCATCAGCATGTGCGCGTCGTCGCGCGGTTGCAGCCAGTCGTGCACGGCGAGCATGGCGCGCTTGATGATGTCCGCCGCGGTGCCCTGCATCGGCGCATTCACCGCGGCGCGTTCGGCCCCGGCGCGCAGTGCCTGGTTGCGCGACTGCAGGTTTTCCAGATACAGGCGGCGGCCGAACAGCGTCTCCACATAGCCATCGCGATGCGCCTGCTGGCGGGTCGCTTCCATGAAGGCATGCACGCCCGGATAGCGCGCGAAGTAGCGCGCCATATAGTCGCTGGCTTCGCCGCGATCCACGCCAAGCTGGCGGGCGAGGCCAAACGCACTCATGCCGTACATCAGGCCGAAGTTGATCGCCTTGGCCGCGCGGCGCTGGTTGGCGCTCACTTCGTCCGGCTTGAGGCCGAACACTTCGGCGGCGGTGGCGCGATGTACGTCGCCGCCTTCCTTGAATGCCTTGACCAGGCCTTCGTCGCCGGACAGGTGCGCCATGATGCGCAGCTCGATCTGCGAATAGTCGGCCGCCAGCACGACCCAACCCGGCGGCGCCACGAAAGCCTGGCGGATGCGGCGGCCTTCCTCAGTGCGGATCGGGATGTTCTGCAGATTGGGATCGGACGAAGACACGCGTCCCGTGGCCACCGAACCCTGGTGATAACTGGTGTGCACGCGTCCCGTGCGCGGATTGACCATTTCGGCCAGCTTGTCCGTATACGTAGAACGCAGCTTGGCGAGCCCGCGGTAGTCGAGGATCAGGCGCGGCAGCGCGTGATCGTCCGCGATGGCTGCCAGTGCTTCTTCGTTGGTGGATGGCTGACCGGTCGGCGTCTTCACTTTTGCCGCCAGTCCAAGCTCGTCGAACAGCACGGCCTGCAGCTGCTTGGGCGAATCGAGGTTGAACTCGTGCCCCGCGCCTTTCCATGCTTCCTGCTGCAGTTCCAGCATTCGCTTGCCCAACTGCTGGCTCTGCATGCGCAGCTCGTTGACGTCGATCAATACACCGCGCTGTTCCATCGAGGCGAGCACGGGGATCAGCGGTATCTCGATGTTCTCGTAGACCGAGCGCAGTGAAGGTTCGCCCTCCAGCTTCGGCCACAGCGCATGGTGCAGGCGCAGCGTGATGTCGGCATCTTCGGCGGCATAGCGGCACGCCGTATCCAGATCCACCTGCGAGAACGAAATCTGCTTGGCGCCCTTGCCGGCAACCTGCTCGTACTTGATCGTCTCCACGCCCAGGTATTTGCGCGCCAGCGAATCCATGTCGTGGCGCGTGGCCGTGGCATTCCAGATATACGACTCCAGCATGGAATCGTGCTTGAGGCCGCGCAGATGGATGCCGTAGTTGGACAGGATATTGATGTCGTACTTGGCGTGCTGGCCCATCTTGGGACGGGTCGCGTCCTCGAAGAACGGCTTGAGCGTGGCGAGCACCTGCTCGCGCGACAGCTGCGCGGGCGCGCCGGGATAGTCGTGCGCCAGCGGCACATAACAGGCATGGCCCGGTTCCACCGACAGGCTCAGGCCCACGATGTCGGCCTGCATCGAATCGATCGAGGTGGTTTCGGTATCGAACGACACCAGCGGCGCCGTGGCGATCTTTGCCAGCCAGCTTTCGAACTGCGCCTGCGTGGTGACCAGTTCGTATTGGCCGGCCATCGCAAGATTCGCCGCGTGCTCAGGCTCTTGTGGGAGCGCACCCTGTGCGCGACTGGCCGTGTCGGTAGCGTTGCCTAAGACCGCTGCGCCCGCGTCGCGCACAGGGTGCGCTCCCACAGGTGTGGTTGTTGCGCCGGCTTCGGCATCCATTTCCTTAAGCGCCGCCTTGAAGTCGTAGCGCGTGTACAACTCGCGCAATGCCTCGCTATGCCGTTCGCGGAACGTCAGCTGCGACACCGACTCATCCAGCGGGACGTCGAGCTTGATGGTCACCAGGTCGCGCGACAGCGGCAGCTGCGGCAGCGCGGCGCGCAGGCTCTCGCCAATCTTGCCGCCGATCTTGTCGGCGTTGGCAATCAGGTTATCCAGCGTGCCGTATTCGGCCAGCCATTTCGCCGCGGTCTTGGGGCCGCACTTGGGCACGCCCGGCACGTTGTCCACGGTGTCGCCGGTGAGCGAAAGAAAATCCACGATTTGCGAGGGCTCGACGCCGAACTTGTCCATCACGCCCGCGCTGTCGGTGGTCGTGTTGGTCATCGTGTTGACCAAGGTGACGCCCGGGCGCACCAGCTGCGCGAGATCCTTGTCGCCGGTGGAAATCTCCACCTCGATACCTTGCGCGTGCGCCTGCTCGGTGAGCGTGCCGATCACGTCGTCGGCTTCTACCCCGGCCACGCGCAGGATGGGAAAGCCGAGCGCGCCGACGATGGCGAGCATGGGGTCCACCTGCGCGCGCAAATCGTCCGGCATGGGCGGGCGATTGGCCTTGTACTGGTCGTAGAGCTGGTTGCGGAAGGTGGGGCCCGGCGCGTCGCTGACAAAGGCCACGTAGTCGGGCTTTGCCTTGAGCGTGGCGCGCAGCATGTTCACCACGCCAAACAGCGCGCCGGTGGGCTCGCCCTGCGAATTGGTGAGCGGTGGGAGCGCATGGAAGGCGCGGTAGAGGTAGGAGGAACCGTCGATCAGGATGAGCTTGGCCATGCCGCAATTGTCGCACGCGTGCACCGGGCTGCACGGCTGTGGGTTGAGGCGCGGCGCAACGCCGTCCCGGTCTCTCCGCGACGCTCCGGGGACGCTTCACGAGCCGTGCGGTTCGGCGCTGATATGCTCCACTCTCCACAGGAGGCCATCATCATGAAACCCGTCGCTTTGCTTGCCGTTCTTGGTGTGGCCATCGCGTCCCATGCGCTTGCCCAGTCGTCCGCCAGCCAGTTTCCGCCGGCCCCGCCGCCGCCGGGCATGAACGACCCGGGTGTGAAGGCGACGCCCCCGCCGCCGGCGCCCAAGACGGCTCCCGCGCCCAAGTCCGCGGCCACCAAGAAATCGGCATCGGGCAATGTCTCCGCGGATACGGAAGCCACGCTGAGCGCACCGGAGACTTCCTCCCCGGCCACCTCCGACGCCCAGCCGCGCGATGCCAACGGCAACGCACCGCCGCAGGTGAAGGTGGTCACCCAGGGCGACCAGACCATCCAGGAATACAGCCGCAGCGGCCAGGTCTACATGGTGGTGGTGACGCCCAAGAGCGGCATTCCGCAGACCTATATCGTCGACCAGAAGGGCGCCTGGTCCAATCAGGCTGGCGAGCCGGTGAAGCCGGTGATGTACAAGGTGATGGAGTGGGGCAAGAGCAAGTCCGCCGAAGACCAGGACAACGGCGGCCAGTAAGTCCGTGCGACTGCCAGCGGCGAGGACCGAATGAATCTGCGCGAGAGCTGGTTGCTGTTTGCGCTGGGTTCGGCGTTCTTCGCCGCGCTGACGGCCTTGTTCGGCAAGCTCGGCGTGGCGGGCATCAACTCCAACCTCGCCACTTTCATTCGCACCATCGTGATCCTGCTGGTCACGGCCGGCATTCTCAGCCTGCGCAACGAATGGGCGCGCCCCACGGGGTTGCCCACCAGCAGCTGGGTCTTCCTGGTGCTGTCGGGCATCGCCACGGGCCTCTCATGGCTTTGCTATTACCGCGCGTTGCAGCTGGGTCCGGTGAGCCGCGTCGCGCCCATCGACAAATTGAGCGTGGCCATCGCCATCGTGCTCGGCGTGTTGTTGCTGGGCGAGCAGGTGAGCTGGTCGCTCGCGATCGGCGGCGGTCTGATCGTGCTCGGGGCTATCATCATCGCGGTGTTCTAGCGCTCATCCAGCTCCGGGTAGTGGCGGAAGATGCCGTCCTCGTTGAATGCGATGCGCCGCTCCGAGGCGAGATAGACCGCGACGTTAGGGCGCTCCGCTACACGCTCCTGCAGTGCGCGCAGCTTGGTCGTGCGGCGACGGATCGACTTCATCGCATTGGGAAACGCATAGTCCAGTCCTGACATCAGCTGGAACAGCGACAGATCCACGTACGAGTGGCGGCGCCCAACCGCGTGGCGCCCATCGCCACGGTCGAGCACTTGCTCGAAATAACCAAGGAATTTCGGGATGCGCGCTTCGCAGAACGCGTTGGAACGTTGGCGCGCCTCGCTGCGCTGCTGCTCGTAGTACAGGTCACCGGAAATCGGATGATGCGTGTCGTGCACTTCGGCGACGATATCGGTCACAGTCTGCTGCAGTTGCATCGCATAGCGCTGCGCCGGTTCGGACGCAGGCACCAGCCCATGACGCGGCCCAAGGTAGGCGAGAATATTGGCGACCTGCGCAATCACCTCCTTGCCCGCGCGCAGAAAGGGCGGCGCGAACGGCAGGACGCCCGGATGTTTGCCTTGCAGAAACGGCATCATGATCTGGTCGCCTTGCTCGCGCGCGACATCGTCGTAGCCGGCACCGGCATCTTCCAGCGCGAGCCGCACGAATTCGCCGCGTCCCTGGATGCCGCTCCAGTAGTAAAGCTTGTAGCGCATGACGAGAGCCTCAGAAGAAGAGGGCGAGGCTAAGTGCTGCGCATTCAACGAAGCGTGATTCCGGCATCGCCTCGATCATCACTGTTCGACCCCCTCAAGAAAAAACTGTGGGAGCGCACCCTGTGCGCGACAAGCCCTCATGACACTGGAACGTCCGGTTCTAGCCGAGACGCCCAGTCGCGCACAGGGTGCCTCCCACAGGGCGCGGTTACATCGCCCGGGTCAACTCGCGCAACCGCTCCCACACCAGCATCGCCAACGGCGACAGCGACCGCTGCCGGCGCTTGATCAACACCACTTCACGACTTTCCTGCGGCGTCAGCGGTCGCGTCACCAGGGTGGGTGGCGGCGGCGCCAGTGCGGGGCTCACGCTGATGCCGAGCCCCGCTTCGACCATGCGGAACGTAGTGAACGTGTGGCCAGTCTGCTGCACGATGTTGGCCTCGATACCGCGGCTCGCCAGCGCGTGATCGATCAGGCGACGGCTGCCGGAGGAATAGTCGAGCAGGATCAATGGCTGCCCCTGCAACTTGCGCCAGGGCACGCGTTCGAGCTGCGCGAGCGGATGATCGGGCCGGCAGACCAGCACAAACGGATCGCGCAACAGGCGTTCGCTATCAAATTCGCCGGTGAGCGGAGGATCGATCGCCACGCCGAAATCCACTTCGCCGCCGCGCACGCTATCCAGCACCATGGTTTGCGCCTGGTCGTGCAACTGGATGGTGAGCTCGGGGTAGCGCAGGGCGCAATCGGCGATGCACCGCGGCATTAATCCCGCGGACAAAGTGGGCACCGAGGCCACATGCACCTTGCCGCGCTTGCGCTCGCTTTCCGAGTGCACGTGCGAGAGCACGCCCTCCAGTTCGTCGAGCACGCGCCCGATCGCGCTTTCCAGATAGCGGCCCGCCTCGGTGGGCAGCACCTCGCGGGTGGTGCGGTCGAACAGGCGGATACCCAGCTCCGCTTCCAGATCCGCGATATGGCGGCTCACCGCCGGCTGGCTCAGGTGCATGCTCTCCGCCGCCCGGCGGAAATGCTGCTGGCGGGCCACGGCAAGAAAGGCACGAAGCTGGCGCAGGCTGATATTCATGCCAATAGTGTATCAGTGGATCAGATAAAACGATTTGATTAATCAATGGTCTGGCAGTCCAATAGGCGCAGTCCCCGATTTGCGCGTGCCACGGCCATGTCCCTGAGTCGCTTCCTGCCCGACCGCTTCACCTGCGCCCTGATCGTCACGGTGGTGCTGGCCAGCCTGTTGCCCTGCCGCGGCACCACGGCGAGCGTGTTCAATGTGCTCACCGACATGGCCATCGCACTGCTGTTCTTCCTGCACGGCGCCAAGCTCTCGCGCGAAGCCGTGGTGGCCGGCATGACGCACTGGCGCCTGCATCTGACTGTGTTGGCCAGCACTTTCGTGCTGTTCCCGGTGCTGGGACTGCTGCTGCGTCCCGTGCTGTCCCCGCTGGTGACGCCTTCGCTTTACCTGGGCGTGCTGTTCCTGTGCACGCTGCCCTCGACGGTGCAGTCATCGATCGCCTTCACCTCGATGGCGCGCGGCAATGTGCCGGCGGCGATTTGTTCCGCCTCCGCCTCGAGCATGCTTGGCATCTTCATCACGCCGCTGCTGGTGGGCGTGATGCTGGAATCGCACGGGCAGGGCGGCATGAACTGGGATGCCATCGGTGCCATCGTGCTGCAACTGCTGGTGCCGTTCGTGGCCGGCCAGGTCGCGCAGCGCTGGATCGGCCGCTGGGTGGAACGCAACCGCTCGCTGCTGTCCTTCGTCGACCAGGGCTCGATCCTGCTGGTCGTCTATACGGCCTTCAGTGCGGCGGTGCTGCAGGGCTTGTGGAAGCAGATCCCACTGCCCGTGCTCGGCGGCCTGCTGATCGTCAACGCCGTGCTGCTCGCCATTGCGCTCATCGTTACCCGCTACGGTGCGCGTGCACTGGGCTTTAAGCGCGAGGATGAAATCACCATCGTTTTCTGCGGATCCAAGAAGAGTCTCGCCAGCGGTGTGCCGATGGCCAAGGTGCTGTTTGCCGGCCATCCGCTGGGCGCCATCGTGCTGCCGATCATGCTGTTCCATCAGATCCAGCTGATGACGTGTGCGGTGTTGGCGAAGAAGTATGCCCAGAGGGTGGAAGGGCGTAGCCGCAAGGTCGGTGTCGCCGCGGAAAGCTGAAACGCTGGAGCCGGCCTGCAATGTTGGTGCCGCCCAAGAAAAAGGGCGTCCTTGCTGGACGCCCTTTTCTTTTACCCGCGTGGTTTCCTGCTTACCAGCCCATCCCCACGCCCACGCCGACCGAGCTGTCGCCACCGGTGACCGAAGCACCGACGGTGATGTTGGCGCGCTTGCTGATGGCGCGCTGGTAGCCGACGGAAATCGCCTTGGAGCCGTTGGAGAAACCGGTGCCGGCGCCGAAGCGGTTCTGCGTCTCGATGCCGCCGAGGCTGGCCGCCATCGTCATCATGGAGGTGCTCATGGCGTTGTTGCCGCTGATGCGCTTGTTGACGTTGCGGAACTGGTCGTCCATCTGCTGCTGCATGCCGGCCACCTGTTTGGCGACGTTGCCCACCTGCTGATCCGTGTAGCTGTTGGCGCTGCTGGTGGCCGAGCTGCTTGCCTGGTTCATCTGGGCCACGTTCACCGCATCCGTATCGGCCGTGCCGGCCTTGACGTTGGTGATCTGGCGCTCGTTGCCCTGCGAACCCATCGACACGGTGTTGTCGCGGTCAGCCACAGAGCCGCCGCCAATCGCCGCCGAGTGCTCGCCGGTCGCCTTGGCCGCCGGTGCAGCGGCATCGTTGGAAGCGATCGCGTTCGACGTGCTGGTGGCCTGGGATACGACCGCGTTGAGCTGAGCCACGTTCACCGCATCCATCTCGCCCACGCCGGCCGCCACGTTATGGATGGTCGTGCCGCTGGCGGCCTGACCATTGCCCAGCGTGACGCTGCCATGGTTGGCCGAGCCGTCCGCGTTGCGGTCGTACGTCACGGCGGCATTGGCCGAGCCGTCGCCGTTGATCACGCCAGCGGCCTTCAGCTGCGCCACGTTCACGGCATCCGTATCGGCGGTACCCGCCTTCACGTTGGTGATCTGGCGCTCGTTGCCCTGCGAACCTACCGACACCGAGTTGTCGCGGTCAGCCACCGAACCCGAACCCAGCGCCACCGACTGGCTCGCCGTCGCCTGCGCACCGCCGCCCACCGCTACCGACTCGCGGCCCGAGGCGACGTAGTCGATGGCTGCCGAGTTGGCGTGGAAGAACTTCACGCCGTTGCCGCCGGTCGTGATGTTGTTGATCGACTGGCTCAGGCCGGCGATGGAAGCCGTGTTGCCGGCAATGGCGGCGGTGTTCTGCGCGACCTGCTGGTTGGTGGCGAACAGCTGGCTGCCGTTGACGGCGTCCTTGCTGGATGCACTCACGTCGCCCTCGGCCACGCCCGTCACCGTGCGCTCGCCATCTGTTCCCGCCATGTCCACCCGCTTGCCGCCGGTGTCCTTGGCCACCGTCACCACCTTGCTGCTGGCGTCCTGCTTCACCAGGCCGAGCTCGCCCTGGTTGATCTGGTTGGTGAGGTTGCTGACATTGCCTTCCACGTTCGTCACGCGGCCATCCAGCGAGGAGATGCTGTTGGTGTTCTGGGTGACGCGGGCGTCGATGTTGCTGACGTTGGTGTTGATCGTGCCGATGTCGCCCTCGTTGGTGGTGACACGCTTGTCCAGCGAGGAGATATCCGTGGTGTTCTGCGTCACGGCCGCATTGGTCGCGTTGAGCTGCGACATGTTGACGGCATCCTTGTCGTTCACGCCGGCTTTGACGTTCTTCAGCGTGCGGGCGTTGCCGTTCTTGTCGGCAAAGTCCACCGCCGCGCCATCGGTGGCGTTGCCCACCGTCAGGTCCGCACCGGGCGCAGCCTGCTGCACCATGCCCACCGAGCCGCTGTTGATCTGATTGGTGAGGTTGCTGACGCCGCCTTCCACATTCGTCACGCGGCCGTCCAGCGAAGAAATGCTGTTGGTGTTCTGGGTAACGCGGGCGTCGATGTTGCTGACGTTGGTGGTGAGCGAGCTGATGTCGCCTTCGTTGGTGGTGACGCGCTTGTCCAGCGAGGCGATGTCCGTGGTGTTCTGGGTGACGCGGGCATCGATATGGCTGACGTTGGTGTTGATCGTGCCGATGTCGCCTTCGTTGGTGGTGACGCGCTGGTCCAGCGACGAGATGCTGGTCGTGTTCTGGGTCACGGCAGCATTGGTCGCGTCGAGCTGAGACATGTTGACGGCATCGTTGGCGTTCACGCCGGCTTTCACGTTCTTCAGCGTACGAGCGTTGCCGCCCTGGTCGGCGAAGTTCACCGCTGCGCCATCGGTGGCCTTGCCCACGGTCAGGTCCGCACCGGCCGAGGCCTGCTGCACCATGCCCACCGAGCCCTTGTTGATCTGGTTGGTGAGGTTGCTGACGCTGCCTTCCACGTTCGTCACACGGCCGTCCAGCGAGGAGATGCTGTTGGTGTTCTGGGTAGTGCGGGCGTCGATGTTGCTGACGCTGGTGGTGAGCGTGCTGATGTTGCCTTCGTTGGTGGTGACACGGCTGCCCAGCGAGGTGATGTTCGTGGTGTTCTGGGCCACGTTCTGATTGGTGGCGTACAGCTGCGAGCCATTGACGGCATCGGTGCTGGAAGCGCCCACCGTGCCTGCGGCGACGTTGACGATCTTGCTGGTCGCCGACAAACCGTGCTTGGCGTCGAACGCGCCAGCGGCCGCATTCCAGTTCAGCGCGTCGAAGTTGCCCACCGCGGTCGCCGTGGCCTGCACGGCCGAGGTCATGTCGCTGTAGGTCGTACCGTTGACGGTGATGGACGGCGTACGGAGGGTGCCGTCGGCATTGACGCTCATGCCGCCGCCGATGGCGGAGGTCACGCTGTTGAGCTGCGACACGTTCACCGCATCCGTGTCCACCGTGCCCTTGGCCAGCCCCGTGACCTTGCCGGCGTTCAACGAAATGTTGGCTCCGCTAGTGGTGATCGTCAGGGCGTTCACGCCATCGGCCCCATTGATGTACTGGTAACCACCGACCGACATGGAGCTGCCGCTGATCACCACCGAATCGGTCTGCCTGGCGTTCTTGTAGTTTCCCGAGCTCAGGCTGTTCGAATCGCAGTTGGCGATGCTGACGAAGGTGTTAGTGCCGTCGCCGCCCAGGGCCTGACAGTTGCCTCCATCCGTCACATTGAAGCCAGTGTCATTCACGATGAGCGGCGCTTTGCCATTGGTGCTCAAGGCGAAGGCGGGCGCCACGGCTCCGATCATGCCGACGACGGCCAGGGTGGTCGCCATGCGCTTGGCTGCCGACGACTTCCTGCGGCCCTTGGCCAGTTCCGAGGCGACGACCCAGCGGCCGGTGACAGCGTTCCACACAATGCGATAAATGGCGTTCATGACAAGACCCTTAAGCGGAAGAGGAAAGTGATGGCCGTTTCCGTTTGGCTTGCCGGACTTCCTTGCCGTCCACGAAGCACATGGTCCGCTCGAGGGTCTGCGCGAAACATAAGAACTGTCTGATCTGGGGCGATATCAGATTTGTCTCAGGTGGGTATCCGCCAAGAAAAAAGGCGCCCAGGGGCGCCTTTTTTTTGTATCGCTGAGGTTGGGGATCAGTGCCTGAAATGGCGAATGCCCGTGAACACCATCGCCATGCCATGCTCGTCCGCTGCTGCAATCACTTCCGCATCGCGCATCGAACCACCCGGCTGGATCACGGCCTGGATGCCGGCGGCAGCCGCCGCGTCGATGCCATCGCGGAACGGGAAGAACGCATCGGACGCCATCACCGAGCCACGCACTTCCAGCTTCTCGTCGGCGGCCTTGATGCCGGCGATCTTGGCGCTGTACACGCGGCTCATCTGGCCCGCGCCCACGCCGATGGTCTGGCGGTTCCTGGCGTAGACGATGGCATTGCTCTTGACGTACTTGGCCACCTTCCACGCGAAGATCAGGTCGTCGATCTCGGTGGGCGTGGGTGCGCGCTTCGTGACGATCTTCAGGTCCTCGGCCTTGACCATGGCGCGGTCGGCGGTCTGGATCAGCAGGCCCGAACCCACGCGACGGCAATCGTTGCCGGGATGGGCCTTGCTCAGGTCGCCGTCGGCCGGCGGCGGAATTTCCAGCACGCGCACATTGGTCTTCTTGGCGAAGGCCTTGAGCGCTGCGTCTTCGTAACCGGGCGCGAGCACCACTTCCACGAACTGGCGATCCACGATGGCCTTGGCCGTGGCTGCATCCACCACGCGGTTGAAGGCGATGATGCCGCCGAAGGCCGAGGTGGGATCCGTCTGGTAGGCCAGATCATAAGCACGGCCGATGCCATCCAGGCTCACCGCCACGCCGCACGGGTTTGCGTGTTTGACGATGACGCAGGCCGGCTTGGTAAAACTACGTACGCATTCCCACGCGGCATCGGAGTCGGCGATGTTGTTGAACGACAACTCCTTGCCCTGCAGCTGGCGGAACGTGGCCAGCGTGCCCGGCGCGGGATACAGGTCGCGATAGAACGCGGCCTGCTGGTGCGGGTTTTCGCCGTAGCGCAGATCCATCATCTTCACGAAGCGACCGTTGGCCTGCGCGGGGAACGCGTCATGACCGGCAATGGCGTCGTAGTTGTCATTGAGCTTGAGTGCGGAGAGGTAGTCGCTGATCGCGCCGTCGTAGTTGGACACGCGATTGAACGCGGCCACGGCGAGCTTGAAGCGCGTGGCGCGCGTGAGGCCGCCATGCGCTTCGATTTCCGCGAGCGCCTCGTCGTACTGGTCGGGCGAGGTGAGCACGCCCACGTCGTTCCAGTTCTTGGCGGCCGAACGCAGCATCGCCGGGCCGCCGATGTCGATGTTCTCGATCGCTTCTTCCAGCGTGCAATCGGCGCGCGCCACGGTCTGCTCGAACGGATAGAGATTGAGCACCAGCAGGTCGATCGGCGCGATGCCCAGTTCGCTCATCACGGCGTCGTCCGTGCCGCGGCGACCGAGCAGGCCGCCATGCACCTTGGGATGCAGGGTCTTGACGCGGCCATCCATGATCTCGGGGAAGCCGGTGACGTCGCTGACGTCCTTGACCGGGATGCCCGCCTCACGCAACGCCTTGGCGCTGCCGCCGGTGGAAAGCAGCTCCACGCCAGCCTGGTGCAGGCGCTGGCCCAGCGCGATCAGTCCGGTCTTATCGGACACGCTAAGCAGCGCGCGACGAATGGGGGATACGGCAGAGGCAGGCATGACGGCTTCCAGGACGGGGAAGCCGGGCATTATAGCCGCCTGGGGCGGGCGCCGCCTGAAAGCGGGCGGTGCGCCAGTTGGATGGCCAAATGCAAGGGGATGCGCGCCGCCGGCGCGCATGACGCAGCAGTGTTACAGCAGGCCGTGTGCGGCGAGCTTCTTGCGCAGCGTGGCGCGATTGATGCCGAGTACGGCAGCCGCGCGACTCTGGTTGCCGTCGTGCCAGGCCAGCACTTCGCGCAGGAGGGGGCCTTCGACTTCGCGGATGACGAGCGCGTGCAGACCTTCGTCGCATTCCGTATCGCCGATATCGGCAAGATAGCGGCGCACGGTGCGGCTGACGCATTCGCTCAAGGCGCTCTGCGACGATGTCTCTTTCGGAGACTCGCTGGCAGGCAGTCGTACGGCGTTCACGGGCATTTCCCCTCACGTTCTAACGCAGCGACTACGTGGGCCGCTGCAGTGTTTATGGCAAATACCGCTGGCGGCGGCTCGCATGGAACGCCGGGTGCAGCACAAGACGAAGGAGCGAGTGTACCCTCGCGTGCCGAGAATTTTAAGTACCCGTTTGGCGGGACCGCATTTGGATCACGCAACCAAAATGTCCTATGGACATTCACTTGCATTGGTGGCACGACATGTGCCTGTGTAAATCCGGCGAACCGGCCTGAGACGATGCCGGCCGCTGCATGGCGCGCCATCAAATGGACGTCTATTCGAAATCGAACTCGAACGCCACGGCCTTGCCGCTGGGATCTTCCACTTCAAGCATCAAGGCCGCGCTGCCATCGGGCGGTATGCCTTTTTGCAGAGTGGCGTTGTCGCCGAGGTATTCGGTGGGCCGCAGCCGCCGCATGGCGAGCTTGCTGCCGTTCGCATCGGACAAGGTGATCGACACCACCGGATAAGGCTGTGCGAACGGCGCGTCGTTGTGCACGTTGGCGGTGATCAGCAGCGCACCCGGCACCGATGGATGGGCCTGCACGTCGCGCGCGACCAGGCTCAGCCGCGTAATGTCCTGCACGAGCGGCAGCTGGCAACCCATCGTGGCGCAGGCCTCTCTCAGCAGCGGGCCCGCCGTGTCGTCGCTGATCAGCGCATCGCGCTTGGCCCATGCCAGTTGCCCGCCCAGTGCCAGCAGCAGCAGGCTGCAGGCGGTGATCCAGGGCCAGCGGCGCTTCTTCTCCGGTTTGCGCGCGAAGCGCGGCGCCACCACCAGGTGGGCGAATTCGTCGAGCACATCGTGTGGTGCCGGCGCCTCCGCCACGACCGCCGGCTCCGCCGATGGCCGATAGACCGCCAGATCCAGCCGCGGTGGCGTCTCGGGCATGCGCGGGGGCAGGTGCTCGAACGGCTCCGGCGGCAGCTGGTCGCTCAGGCTGGCCAAGGCATCGAATACCGTCTCGCAATGTCCGCACACGACCTCGCCGCGCGCCTGCGCAAGCGTTTCCGTGTTCAGCGAGAACACGGTGAGGCATTCGGGACATTGGGCGTACATGCGGACCGTGGTGACCGGATTGCAACAAGCCTAGTGCACCGCGCGAGACAAATCACCCGCGGGCATGCCGGTATCGTGAACGGTCACTCAGTGGCTCTGTACTAGCGCGTCCCTGCGCGTCGGCCGCTGATGCGCACCCAGTCTTCCTGGGTATCCACGCGCAAGTCCTCGAACCACTCCGCATAGCGCGCCAGCAGCTCTTCTTCCTGGCCGTGCAGGATGCCGGAGATGGCAAACGGCGCGCCTGGCTTGGCGGCGGCGGCAAAGGTCGGCGCCAGTTCGCCCAGTGGACCGGCAAGGATATTGGCGATGAAGACGTCCGCCGGTTCTGCAATCAGATCTTCGGGCAGATACACGGTGAGGCGATCGGCCACCTCGTTGCGTTCGGCGTTGTCGGCCGAGGCGATGAGTGCCTGGGGATCATTGTCCACGCCCACCGCGCCGGCGGCGCCGAGCTTGAGCGCGGCGATGGCAAGGATGCCCGAGCCGCAGCCGAAATCCATCACGCTCTTGCCCTGCAGATCCAGGCTGTCCAGCCATGCCAGGCACAGCGCCGTGGTCGGGTGCGTACCGCTGCCGAAGGCGAGGCCCGGGTCCAGCCGCACGACCACGATGTCCTCATCGACGGGCGGCTCGATGTTCCACGGATAGATCCACAGGCGCCGGCCGAACGGCATCGGCTTGAACTGGTCCATCCACGCGCGTTCCCAGTCTTCGTCGGCCACGTCGCGGAACAGCATCTGCTCCGGCTCCAGCCACGGCAGCAGGTCGCCCAGGGCTTCGCCCAGGCCGCGCCGATCCGTCTCGGCTTCGAACAGCGCGTTGAGCGTGATCGTCGGCCACAGCGGCAGTTCGCCCACGCCGGGCTCGAAAATGGCCTGCTCGTCCGGCGTTTCCGCATCGGCGTCCTGCAGCGTGATCGAAAGCGCGCCCAGATCATCGAGCGCCTCTTCGACACGAGGCTGCTGTTCGGCGCGGACGGTGAGGGAGAGTTCAAGCCAGGGCATGGGGCGATCCTGCGATATCAGGCGTGCATTGTCGCCGAAGTGGGGGCGATGGTGCCTCTCCCTCTTTGTGGGAGCGCACCCTGTGCGCGACGGCAGTGGGTTATCGCCATGCGGATCGGGAGATTCAGCAGCCCAGAGGTACACCGATGCTCCGCGGTCGCGCACAGGGTGCGCTCCCACAGGGGTGTCGGTTGCTACTACGGCGCTACGCCCATAAAACTGTCGTGCTTGCGGTAATACTCCAGCGCACGCGCGAAATCCTCGAGCGTGGGCGATGGCTGCTGCCGCCGCTGCACAAACAGCACTTCGGCGAAATCCGCCGCTTCAAGAAAATGGCCCAGCTCATGTTGCGCAGCGAACTCAGGCAGCGCAGCGCCGTGATCGGCAATCAGCGCCTCTTCCTCATCGCCAACATGCGAGAGATACAGCCTGCACGAAGGCTCGGTGATCTTGCCGCGGATATAGACCCAGGCATAGCGATCCCAGCCATCGCCTTCGTCGAAGGCCTCAGTGATGGCGTCGATCGCTTCGCGCAGTGTGAGCAGGGCAGACATCGTGGTCAGGCAAACCGGCGAGTCGTCCAGGCGACTCGCCGGCCACAAATCAGCCGCCGTGGGCGGCCTTTTCCTTCTGTTCGGCCATGCGCTTTTCCAGGTAGTGGATGTTCTGTCCACCCTGCTGGAAACCGGCGTCGGCCATGATGCGTTGCTGCAGCGGGATATTGCACTTCACGCCTTCGATCACCGTCTCGGCGAGCGCCAGGCGCATGCGCGCGATGGCGGTTTCGCGATCCGGGCCGTGCACGATCAGCTTGCCGATCATCGAGTCGTAGTTCGGCGGAATGCGGTAGCCGTCGTACAGATGCGTATCCACGCGCACACCCGGGCCGCCCGGCGCCTCGAAACGTTTGACCGTGCCCGGCGAAGGCAGGAAGGAGTCGGGATCTTCCGCGTTGATGCGGCACTCGATCGCGTGACCGTGGATCTTGATGTCCGACTGCTTGATCGAGAGCTTTTCGCCGCCGGCAATCAGCAACTGCTCGCGCACCAGGTCGATGCCGGTGATCAGCTCGGTCACCGGATGCTCCACCTGGATACGGGTGTTCATCTCGATGAAGTAGAAGCGGCCGTCTTCGAACAGGAATTCGAAGGTGCCGGCGCCGCGATAGCCGATGCGCAGGCACGCATCCACGCACACCTTGCCGATCTGCTCGCGCAGTTCCGGCGTGATGCCCGGTGCGGGTGCTTCTTCGACCACCTTCTGGTGGCGACGCTGCATGGAGCAGTCGCGTTCGCCCAGATGGATGGCGTTGCCCTGGCCGTCGGCCAGCACCTGGATTTCCACGTGGCGCGGATTTTCCAGGAACTTCTCCATGTACACCTGATCGTTGCCGAAAGCGGCCTTCGCTTCCTGCTTGGTCATGGTGACGGCGTTGCCCAGGTGAGCCTCGGTGCGCACCACGCGCATGCCGCGACCGCCGCCGCCACCGGCGGCCTTGATGATCACCGGGTAGCCGATCTCGCGCGCAATGCGGATGTTCTCTTCCACATTGTCGCCGAGCGGGCCACCCGAGCCCGGCACGCACGGCACGCCGGCGGCCTTCATGGCGCGGATCGCTTCCACCTTGTCGCCCATCAAACGGATCACGTCCGCGGTGGGGCCGATGAAGATGAAGCCCGACTGTTCCACCTGTTCGGCGAAGTCGGCTCGCTCGGACAGAAAGCCGTAACCCGGGTGGATGGCCTGGGCGTCGGTGATTTCCGCCGCAGCGATGATGCGCGGGATATTGAGATAACTGTCGATGGACGGCGCCGGGCCGATGCAGATCGACTCGTCGGCCAGGCCTACGTGCTTGAGATTACGGTCTGCGGTGGAGTGCACCGCCACGGTCTTGATACCCAGACTGTGGCAGGCGCGCAGCACGCGCAGGGCGATTTCGCCGCGGTTGGCGATGACGACTTTTTCGAGCATGGGCATGATCGGTCAGCCGGCTCAGGCGATCACGAACATCGGCTGGTCGAATTCCACCGACTGGCCGTTTTCGAGCAGGATGGCGGTCACGGTGCCGGCCACGTCAGCCTCGATCTGGTTGAACATCTTCATCGCTTCGATGATGCCCAGCGTCTCGCCAGCCTTGACCTGCTGGCCGACCTTCACGAAGGCCGCTGCGCCCGGGCTGGACGAGGCGTAGAACGTGCCGACCATCGGCGCCTTCACCACATGACCGGCGGGCAGGGCGGCCTCGGCCGGCGCGGCTTCCACCGGCGCGGCGACGGCGACGGGCGCGGCCACGATCGGGGCGGCCTGCATTACCGGGGCGGCGGTCATGGTGCCCTTGGGAACGCGCGACAAACGAACGACCTCTTCGCCTTCCTTGATCTCAAGTTCCGCGAGGTTGGATTCCTCGAGCAGGTCGATGAGCTTCTTGATCTTGCGCAGGTCCATGGTTCAAACCTTTTTCGTTGAGGCCGCCGCAGCGGCCGGAATGGGAATATGTGGGCGACAGGCCCGGGATTCAGGAGGCGGACGCGCCAGCGCGGTCCAGCCGGTTCAGGGCGGCATCCAATGCCAGCCGGTAGCTGTCTGCGCCAAAACCGCAGATCACGCCCACGGCGATGTCCGAGAGGTAGGAATGCCGGCGGAACGCTTCGCGGGCATGCACGTTGGACAGATGCAGCTCGATGAACGGGATGGCCACGCCCGCCAGCGCGTCGCGCAGGGCGATGCTGGTGTGGGTGAAGGCGCCCGGATTGATCAGGATGATCGCCGTGCCGTCCAGGCGGGCCTGGTGGATGCGGTCGATCAGGGCGTGCTCGGCGTTGGACTGGAACGCTTCCAGGCCGTGTCCGGCGCTCTGGGCACGCTGCATCAGCGAGGCGTCGATATCGGCCAGCGTGTCGCGACCGTAAACCTCCGGCTCACGACTGCCCAGCAGATTGAGATTGGGTCCGTGCAGGACCAGGATCTTCGCCACGCCTTAACCTTGGGTTGTGCCGGCAGGGCCGGCGTCCGGCGCGGAGTGTGCGCGCCCCGGCGGATGTTGTCCAGTTCGGCGCAGTTCGGCGATGTTTGAAGGAGAAGTTAGCGTTAAACCGTGCGGCGACGTATGGGTGCCGAAACCGCGTCAGGGCGCGGCTGGCGCGGCCCAGGCCTTGAGGTCGTCGGCATCCAGGACACCCCGGCGACTGAACAGCACACGGCCGTTCTCGTCCAGAAGCACGCTGTACGGCAGCACTTCGCCGACGTTACCCAGCCGTAGCGAGGTGCTGGGGCTGTCGAGGCTGCCCAACAGGATCGGATAGTTCACCGGATGGGCGGCCAGGAAGGCTCGCACGTTGGCCGGATCGTCCATGGCGACCCCGACGATGATCGGGCCTTTTTCGCCGACGTTGGCCTGTGCCTGCACCAGCGCGGGCATCTCCTTCAGGCACGGCCCGCACCAGCTGGCCCAGAAGTTGATCAGCACACGACGGCCGCGGTACTCGGACAGCCGATGTTCCTTGCCGTCAAGGTCGCGCAGGGCCACGTCGGGTGCCATCGCTCCCACCTGGGCGACCTGCACGCCTTCCGGCACGCGGGCGCGCTGACTGGCGTGCTGCAGCCAGCCGCCTACTCCGGCGACCAGCACCGCGGCTCCAAGAATGATCCAGTTACTGCGACTGATCATGGGTTGGCGGCGACTGGCGTGCCGGCAGCCTTGGTCAGCGCATCCTCGACCAGCGACGAAGTGAGCACCGTCGGCAGCATGCGGCCTTCGCCGCCGTCCTTGGGGAATACCACGTAAAGCGGCACGCCCGGCGAGTGGTACTGCTGCAGGAAGGCGGCAATGGTCGGGTTCACATCGGTCCAGTCGCCCTTCATATAGACCGCGCCGGTCTTCTTGAGCAGGTCGCGGAAGGCGTCGGTATCGAGCACCGCGTGCTCATTGGCCTTGCAGGTGACGCACCAGTCGGCGGTCATGTCGACGAATACCGGCGTGCCGGCCTTGCGCAGCTCGGCGAGCTTCTCCGGCGAATAAGCGACCACGCCGTCGGTGGCGACCACGGCCTGCGTCGGCGCCTGCACCTTGGAGAGATAGAACAGCGGCACGATGGTGAGCGCGAGCAGGACAACGACGGCCACGCGGCTGAACCCGCCCCGCGACCGGCTGCGCTCGAACCACCACAGCGTGGCGGACAGCAGCACCACCGCCACCAGCACCAGACCCACTGCGTCGGCGCCACGCTGATGAGCGAGCACCCAGATCAGCCAAACCGCGGTGAGGTACATCGGGAACGCCAGCACCTGCTTGAGCGTTTCCATCCACGCACCCGGCCGCGGCAGCATCCGCGCCAGCGCCGGCACGAAGCCGATCGCCAGGAACGGCAGCGCCAGACCGATGCCCAAGGTCAGGAACACCAGCAAGGCATTGATCATCGGCGCGGCAAAGGCATAAGCCAGCGCGCTGCCCATGAAGGGCGCGGTGCACGGGCTGGCCACGGCCACCGCGAGTACACCGGTGAAGAAGTCGCCGGCATGGCCGGAGCGCGAGGCCAGGCCCGAGCCCACATTGCCCAGCGAAGTGCCGAACTGCACCACGCCCGACATTGACAGACCCACGGCCACCATCACGCAGGCGAGCACGCCCACCACCACCGGCTGCTGCAACTGCGCGCCCCAGCCCAGCGCATGGCCGGCCGAACGCAGCGCGACGATGGCGACGCCGATCAGCGCGAACGTGCTCAGCACGCCCGCCGTATAGAAGAGGGCGTGCGAACGCGCCTTGGTATGGCTCTCGCCACTTTCCAGCAGACCCACCGCCTTGATCGACAGCACCGGCAGCACGCAGGGCATCAGGTTCAGCACCAGGCCGCCGCCCAAGGCCAGCAGCAGCGCGGTGAGCAGGCTCACCTGCAGCGGAGTGGTGGCCAGGCCGGCCGGAGGCATTTCCGGCGCGGGCTCGGCGGCAGCGCCGCTGGTAGGCGTCGTCGCGCTCAGGTCGATGGCGAGCGCGCGGGTCATCAGCGGGTAGCAGATGCCGCCGTCCTGGCAGCCCTGGAAGCTGGCTTCCAGATTCACGCTCTTGAGCGCCGACGTATCGCCTTCAATGGCCACCGGCAATTCGATCTGGTCGAAATAAACCGTGGTCTTGCCGAAATGCGCGTCCTCATGTTCCACGCCGGCCGGCCACTCGGGCTTGGCCAGGGTCAGGCCGTTGGCATCCTTCAGCTTGAGCGCGGTCTGGTCGCGATAGAGGTAATAGCCCTTGGCCACGGTCCAGCGCAGCAGCAGGTGCTGGCGGTCCTTGGCGAGCGCCTCCAGATGAAAGGCTTGTTCGGCGGGGAGGGTGGCGCCACCGCCGCTCTTGCTGGAACCGAGCTTGCCCAGCGCCGCGCTCATCGCATCGCCGCCGCCGGCCACGCCCGCACCGGCCGGCACCGGCAGGCTCAGCTGCTCGGTATGCGGCGGATAGCAGATCTTGGGATCCACCTCGTGGCAGCCCTGGTACTGCACGCTGAGCTTCAGCTCGGTGGCGCCTGCCGCGACGGTGTACGGCACGGTCGCGTCGACGCCGTGGTGATAAGTCTCCACGTCGCCGAGATACTCATCGTGGTGCTTCTCGCCGTCGGGCAGCTGCGCCTCGCCCAGCGTAGCCCCGTCCGCCGCCTTGAACTTCATGCGGCCGCGGTAGAGGTAGTAGTCCGGCGCAATCGTCCAATGCAGCTTCACCACGCCGGGCGTGGAAGCGTCGGCGGTCAGCTTATAGGCCTCGGTCACCGGCAGCAGGCCGTCCAGGTCGTCCTGAGCCAGCGCGGGCAAGGCGACCAGCAAGAGGCAGAGCAGGCTGAGGAAGCGGGCGGCCAGTCGGCCAGGGTGGATCAGGCGCATTGCAGCTCCAACAAGGAGAGACCCGCGCCGGGGCGCAGGTGAACCGGGATTATGGCTCAGCTAGCCGGCGGGCCGGGGAAAACCTGCCGGAGCTCAGGAGTGTTCTACAACTACTTCGCTTGACGCGGGCACGCGGTTACGGTGCAGACGCAGCAAACCGGTGGTGAGTGCCACCCCGAGCAGGATAACGATGCATCCGCCGGCCATCGCCAGGGTGACCGGTTCATGCAGGAAGATCAGGCCCCAGAGCACGCCGAACACCGGGATAAGGAACATCACCACCATGCTGCGCGACGCGCCGACGCGGGCCATCAAGCCATAGAACAAGACATAGGCGAGCGACGTGCAGAGGGCCGCCAGGCCGAGCACCGCCAGCCATGCCGTCCACCCCGGGGTCTGGGCGGGCCACAGCCAGACGGTAAAAGGCAGCAGCAACACGGCGGCGGCGAGCTGGCTGCCCGTGGCGACGCTGAGCGGCGTGACGCCACTGCGCAGGCGGCGATGGCTGTAATGGGCGCCGAAGGTGTAGCAGACATTGGCGCCCAGGCAGGCAGCCATCGCCCAGCCCATGGCATGCGCGCTGCCATCAAAGCCCACCGTGCCCGCTACCAGCCAGACCACGCCGGTAAAGCCGACCAACAGGCCGCTGGCCTGCGTGGGACTCAGCTTCTCGCCCAGCAGCATCCAGCCCGACAGCGCGACCAGCAGCGGTGCAATAGCGTCCGAAATAGCCGAAACGCCTGCCGGCAGGCTCTTGGCCGCGAACGAAAACAGCACGAACGGCAAAGCCGAATTGGCGATGCCGACGATGGCGATGTCGCGCCAGTGGGTGCGCATCTCGGTCACCCTCGTGCGCGTGAGCAGCGGAATCGAGCAGATTGCCGCGCCGATGGCGCGCATGCCTGCCAGCGCCATGCCGCCGAATTCATCCGCGCCCATTCGCATGAACAGGAACGAGGCGCCCCATAGGGCTCCCAGTGCTACGAGTGCAGTGATGTCGGAGGTTTTCATGGGTTTGGCTCTTTTTTTGCCCGTCATTCCTGCGAAAGCAGGAATCCAGCGCCTTTGCTTTTGGAGGCCTGAAAGTCACTGGATCCCTGCTTTCGCAGGGATGACGAGCGGTAGGGTGACTATACGAATAGAAGTCTAGCCGCCCATCGCGTCAGAACCTGTCAGCAGTCTTCAGGCCTTCGGTGCCGCGCCCTGACCGAACAACACGCGACGCTCTTCCTCAGACAGCGGCTGCTTCGGGGTGTATGCATTCTCCACACCTTCATAGGTGCGCAAGGTGGCGGGGCGCAGCGAGATGGCAATGAACCAGCGCTCCAGGTTCGGAAAATCCGCCAGGTTCTGGCCGTGCGCCTCATGCGGCACGATCCACGGATAACAGGCGATGTCCGCGATGGAGAACTCGCCTGCGATGAACTCGCGCCCGGCCAGCCGGCGATCCAGCACGCCGTAAAGCCGCGAGACTTCGCGGGTGTAGCGGTCGATCGCATACGGCACCGGCTCGGGCGCGTACACCTTGAAATGCCCCGCCTGGCCAGCCATGGGGCCCAGCCCCGCCACCTGCCAGAACAACCACTCCAGCACCTCGATGCGGGCGAGGCTGTTGTTGGGCAGGAACTGGCCGATCTTCTCCGCCAGATAGAGCAGGATCGCCCCGGACTCGAACACCGTCACCGGCGCGCCGCCCCCGGCGGGAGCGTGATCGACGATGGCCGGGATCTTGTTGTTGGGCGAAATGGCCAGGAATTCGGGCTTGAACTGCTCGCCCTTGCTCAGGCTCACCGGGGTGATGAAGTACGGCAGGCCCGCTTCTTCCAGGAATAGCTTGAGCTTCAACCCATTGGGCGTGGCGGCAAAGTACAGCTCGATCATGGCGGGGGCTCCGTGGAGTGGATGGCGACAGTGTCGGGTTTTCACTGGTCTTGAAAAAGATCCAGAACAAGGGAATTCTTTAGGACCAGTCAGCCTTATCGGACACCGCCATGGAACAACCCCTGGCTTTCCCGCTGGATATTCCCCTGCGAGGCCGACTGCAGGGGCTGCATGGACAATTGCGGGCGGCGATCCTGGATGGCCGTCTTCGCATGGGTCAGCCCTTGCCCTCCACGCGCGCGCTGGCGACCTCGCTGGGCCTGTCCCGCAACACCATCGTGGCGGCTTACGACCGCCTGCTCAGCGAAGGCTACATCGTGGCCCGCCAGGGGGCGGGTTATCTGGTCGCCCATGCGGGGCCAACGCAGTCGACGGCACCGCGTTCGACCGGTGGTGAGGAAAAACGTCTGCAACCGCAATGGCGCGACGCGATCTTTCCCGCGCCGATGAATGCCTTGCCGCCTGCGCGCTACGACCTTCGGGTGGGCCTGCCCGATGCCTCCCGTTTTCCCTTTGAGGCATGGCGCAAATTGTCCGCTAGGGCTCTGCGCTCGTTGTCGCGCACGCCGTCGTTCTATGACGCGGCTACCGGGCGCGAGGCATTGCGCGAGGCTATTGCCGGGCATGTGTCGTTCACCCGTGCTGTCACCTGCAGCGCGGCGGACATCATGGTGGTCGGCGGAGCGCAGCAAGCCTTCGATCTGCTGGCGCGCATCCTTGTCACGCCGGGCCGCACGCTAGTGGCAATCGAGGATCCCGGTTATCCGCCGCTGCGTCAGACCTTCGAAGCCGCCGGCGCGCAGATCGTGCCCGTGTCGGTGGACGACGAAGGCCTGGTGGTCGAGCAGATTCCGCGCAACGCACGCGTGATCTACGTGACGCCGTCGCACCAGTTTCCGTCCGGCATGGCGATGTCACCCGCGCGTCGCGCGGCCTTGCTCGACTTCGCGCGACGAAACGACGCGGTGATCATCGAGGACGACTACGACGGCGAATTCCGCTACGGCGGGCGTCCGCTCGATGCACTGCAGACCTTGGATCGCGACGGCTCGGTGTTCTACATCGGCACGTTCTCCAAAAGCCTGTTTCCATCGCTGCGGCTTGGCTATGTGGTGGCGCCCGAGTGGGCGATGCCCGCACTGGCCTGCGTGCGGCAGCTCGGCGACCGGCACAGCGATGTGCTGGCGCAGGACACGCTGGCGCTGTTCATCAACGAGGGTCATCTCGCGCGGCATGTGCGCAAGATGCGACGCATCTATGCGGAGCGGCGCGAGGCGCTGCTCGAAGCGTTGGCGCGGCACGCGGGCGACGCCCTGCAGCCGCTGGCCTCGGATGCCGGGCTGCACATCGCCGTGCAACTGCGCTGGCCGGTTGCGGCGAGCCAGCTGGTCAGGGATGCGCAGGCGGTGAACATGCGTATCGAAGCGCTGGGCGATTACGCCATCGGCAGCACGCGGCCGAACGGCCTGGTGTTCGGCCTGGGCGGCATGCCGGCCACGCGCATGGACGAGGCCGCGCGCGTGCTGGCCCGGTTGCTCCAGGCACATCGCCCGGCTTAGCACTGGTTCTCTCATTTCCGCGAAAACTGGATCTGTTTAAGTACCACCGGGCAGCGGAACATGACCCTACCTCTCCGGGGATGCATCGCCATGCGTTATCTGATCCTTCTTTGCCTGCTCCTGGCCTGCGCGTCGACGCATGCTTCCGAGTCCGGCCAGTCGCGCGCGGAATCGGCCGGGCGCAGCCTGATCGGGCAGCCGGCGCCGCGCATGGTGGTCAAAACCATCGACGGCCAGACCATCGACCTGGGCGCGTTGTACGGCAAGAAAGCCGTCTATCTGAAGTTCTGGGCCACCTGGTGCGTGCCCTGCCGCGAACAGATGCCGCATTTCGAACGCACCTACGAACAGGCCGGCCCGGACATGGCGGTGATTGCGATCGACGTGGGTTTCGACGATAGCGTCGACGAAGTGCGCAAAGTGCAGAAGCAGCTGGGGCTCGGCATGCCGATCGTGTTCGACGACGGTTCGCTGGGCGAGGCCTTCCACTTGCGCGTGACGCCGCAGCACGTGGTGATCGGTCGTGACGGACGCATTGCGTATGTAGGTCATATGGCCGATGAAAAGCTCGACGCTGCATTGGCGCAGGCACGTCGTCCGGCGACCGCCAACCTCGCGTCTGCCGCCGTGCCGAAGGACGAACCGCATTACGACGTGGGCGACCGCGTGCCCGCATTCGAGCTGCACACGCTCGATGGGAAATCGCTGCCGGCATTCGAAGCAGCGCGACCGACCGTGCTGCTGTTCCTGTCGCCGTGGTGCGAGTCGTATCTGGCCAAGAGTCGTCCGGCCATTGCGCAGAGCTGCCGCAGCGCGCGTGAACGCGCCGATGTGCTGGCGCGCGACAGCCATGCGCGCTGGCTCGGCATCGCTTCGGGTCTGTGGGCGAGCCACGACGAGCTCGCCGATTACCAGCGCGAGCACAAGATCGCGATGCCGCTGGCGCTGGACGACTCGGGCGCCCTGTTCCGACGCTTCCGCGTGATGCACGTACCGACGCTGATCGTGCTGGATGCGCAGGGTAAAGTGATTCGTCGTACGGAAACGGTCGATGACGTGCTGCCGATACAGGCAGCGGCCACGGCCACGAGGCGTTGATCATGCGGACGACCCTGTTTCTCGCCGCGATGTTGATGCTCGCTGCCGCCGTGACCGCCAGAGCGACGCAGGACAATACCCTGCTCACAGCAGCGTTGACACAGGCGCCCGGCAAATCGCTGGAAGCGCTGCGAGTGAGCTATGCGCCCGGCGAGGCGTCCAAGCCGCACTCGCATGACCGCGATGCTTATGTTTACGTAGTGAGCGGCCACGTGCGCAGCCAGGTCGAAGGGCAACCGTTGCGGGTCTATGCGACGGGCGACAACTGGTTCGAGCCGGCAGGCGCCCGCCATCTCGTCAGCGCCAACGCCAGCAGCACGGAGCCTGCCACCATCCTGGTGGTGTTCGTCGGCAAGCCGCAGATACCGCACAAGTAGTCAGCGATTCGTGCGGTACCGTTCGAGCGCATCGCCGAGCTGTTCCCGCAGTGGTGCCAGATACGGCGCGTAGTGCGTCCACTGGTCGATGCCATCACGGAAGATCGGCTGGCGCACCTGCTCGGAGCTTGCTGTGCGCACGCTGCGCCGCGTTTCATGGAATGCCAGGCACGCGGGATCGAACGGCAGTCCGCAGAAATCCAGGATGGGCCGCACATTGCCTTCAAGATCGTCCACCACATCTTCGTGATGCACGCGCAGTACGCGGCCGGGCAGCACGCGGTCCCAGTGCTCCATCACATCGAGGTAGGTGCGGTAATAGCGCGCGATGTCCTCGATGCTGTAAGTGAACTCCTGGCCCGTCGCGAACAGTTGCTTGAGGTTGCTGAAGCAGCAGGCCATCGGCTCGCGTCGCGCGTCGATGATCTTCGCGTTGGGGAACATCAGGTGGATCAGCCCCAGGTGCCGGAAGTTGTTGGGCATCTTGTCGATGAAATAAGGCGCCGCGCCACGATAAGTGCGCGTGTCGCGCAGATAGGCCTCGCCCATCCTGCGGAATTGCTCCGGCGACATCTGCGCAAGCACGCCCGGATAGCGCGGGTCGTCGAGATCGGGGTCGCGGCCCTGCAGTTCCAGCACGATGCGCGGGATGTCCGCCAGCTCCTGCGTGCCGTCCACCAGTGGATGCGATGCGAGGATCTGCTCCAGCAGCGTGGAACCCGAGCGCGGCAGGCCCACGATGAAGATGGGATCGGCACTGGGGTCTCCCGCGCCGGCGCGTTCGGCGAGGAACTCGCGGGTGCACACCTCGATCTGCCGGCGCGTATTGGTTTCGATGATCTCGGGACGGTAGCGGCTTTCCGATCGCTTGAGCGCGTTGCCCTTGGCGTAATGCTGCCAGGAGGCGGCATAGTCGCCGCGGTCCTCCAGGGCCTTGCCGAGCGCAAAGTTCAGGTGATAACCATCCACCAGCGACGTAGACGGCATCGCGACCTGCGCGAGCATGGCGTCGATTTCTCCGTCGGTGAAACGGTAGGTCTTGAGGTTCGCCATGCTCCAGTAGGCATCCCCGAAATGGGGCCGCGCGGCGATGGCGGCGCGGTAAGCGTCGATGGCCTCGGCCTGGCGTCCCTGGGTTTTCAGTGAGTGGGCAAGCGACAGATGCAGGTCTGCCGCCTCGGGAACGATTTGCAGAAGTTCGCGATACAGCCCGATGGCGCGATCGTGTTCGCCCAGGCCGACGTTGGCACTGGCATGCAGCGCGCGATAGTCGAGGTGGTGCGGATCGATGGCGAGAAGCCGCTCCATCTGCACGCAAGCCTCTTTGTACCGATGCCGTTCGAACAGCACCTTGGCGTAGTCGAAGCGTGCGGCGTGGTGATCGGGGGCGAGCTGCAGCACGGCTTCCAGCAGGATGTCTGCGTCGTCGAGCACCTCGCGGGCCACGGCCACACGCGCGAGCAAGCGCATGCCTTCCACATCGTCGCCCACACGCTGCAAATGGCCACGAATGACCCATTCGGCCTGCAGCAGATCACCATCAGAGAACAGACTGGTGGCGTGCACCACCGCAGGAGCGAGGCGTTTTAGCGTCGCCACGTGGTCGGCGGCCAGTTGCGCGTTCGCATGGTCACCAGCCATGCGATAAAGCCCCTCGAGCAGATTCCAGCTTGAGGGCAGCGCAGGATTGATGTTCACCGCACGAAGCAAGGCATCGATCGCCTGCGTCGCATCGCGTCGCACGACGTGGCAGTGGCCGCGCTCTTCATGCAGCCGACTGAAGGCAGGATGGTGCTGCTCGAGCACGAGCAGAGTTTGCAGGGCGTCATCGACCTGGCCCAGATGACGCTGGCTGCGGGCGAGTAGATGCATCACGTCGCGGTTTTCCGGCAGCTCTCGCGCCAACCCCAAGGCCATTTGCAAGGCCTGCGGGTGCTGCCCCTCTTGCTGCAGTTGCCGCAGCTGCGCCACCTGCTGTTCGACGGACATCGTGATCGGATCAGTGAGCGCTGCGTTCATGCCTGGCCTGCGGGGAAGATGGGGTGGGCTTGCGCCCACCCCATGCTAACGACGCACTCGCGACGGGCAGATGTCAGAACTTGTAGCCAAACTTCACGCCCACCACGCGCGGGCGCAGCGGCACTTCGGACTTGATGAACTGTGCCGACGAGGTGAACACGCTGGCGTGGCTGTTGCTCAGGTTGGTGCCATAGAGGGACAGGTCCCACGCGTCCTTGGCGATGCCCAGCGAGGCGTCGTAGGTGGTATAGCCTTCCTGCAGGTAGCGCAGGTCCACCGTGGTCGGGTAGATCACGCCTTCGCCGCTGGGATAGGTCGCCGGCTGGTTGTACATCGAACCCATGTGGCTGCCACCCACCATGGCGAATGCCTTGTAGCCGCCGTTGAAGTCCCAGTCGTAGCGGGCGCGCAGGTTGAACTGCGAGCGCGGCGAGAAGGCCGGCACGCTGCCCTCTTCGCCGAACGGGTTGGCGAACGGCTGCAGGCCCTGGCCGGCGATCGTCACTTCGGTGATGCACGCGCCGTAGGACGGGGTATTGGGGATATTGCCCACCAGGCACGGCGAGGTGGTCTGCTTGGAACGGTTGAACGAACCCGAGCCCATCAGCGAGAAGCCCTGGGTGATGCGGGCATCGAACTGCAGCTCGATACCATCCACCTTGTAGTCGGGACCGTTGACGCCAAACGTGGTATTGCCCAGCACCAGCGGGTTGAAGAACTGCATCTGCACGTTGTTCCACTTCATGTGGTACAGCGAGCCGTTGAACAGCAGGTGGTTGTCGAAGAACTCGGTCTTGAAGCCGATCTCGTTATTGGTCAGCGAGTCAGGCGCGTAGCTGAGCGGTTTCTTGTACTGCGGGCCGTCCGGACCGGCGGCCACGGCCTTGGTGGTGCGGTTATAGGCACCGGGGCGGAAGCCCTGCGAGAAGGTGTAGTAGACCATCGCGTCGGGCGAAATGTGCCACACCAGGTTCGCGCGGCTCTTGAAGCCGTGATACGAACCGTTGAGGCCTTCCGCCGTCATATTGGTGGCATCGCCGCCCGTGCATTGTCCATTGGGCACGTTCACGCAGTTGGAGCCGGTGCCGTACTGCGAACCACGCTGATATTCGGAGTAGTGGTAATAGCGCGTGCCGGCCGTGGCGGTAAGCACTTCGGGAATGATGTCGTACGACAGCGACCCGAAGGCCGCGACCTGGCGATAACCACGCTGCTCGTCTTCCCCGAACGCGGTGCTGTCGCTGCGCTGGCCCGGATCCATCTGCGCCGTGCCGGGATAGGGCACTACGTTGGCCACGCACGGCGCACCGCCGGCAAGCGCGTTGGAAAGATTGACCGGCGTGCACGACGGGATCGTCTTGTAGTTGAAGTTCATGTCGTCGAGGATCTTGAAGTCCTCGAAATACAGGCCGCCGATGGCGCGCAGGCGGCTGTCTTCCGGCGTGCTGAAGCGCAGCTCGTGGCTCTGGTGCGTGCTCTTGACCTGGTCGTTCCAGTAGCCGATCGGCGAGTAGCAACGCGGCGTGGTGCCAGCACCAAGACCTGTGCCACCGGTGCAGCTGTAGTACCAGCCGCCCACGGCGCGCGCGTAGTTGGTGTAATCCTGCTGTTGGCTGATGTGGCGGTCGGTGTAGCCACCGGTGTAGACGACGGAGAGATCGCCGATCTTGCCGTTCACCGTCCATGCCGTGTTGGAGTAGCGGTCCTTGTCCCACGCCGGTACGAACACGGTGGTCTGCAGCGGTTGCAGCTGCTGGCCGTCCGAGCCGATCGGATAGGTCGACGACTGGCCTTCCGCATCCATCTCCTGGTAGCTCTGCGCGATCAGCACGTCCCAGTCGTCGTTGATCTTGTAAAGGCCGGAGATGCGCGCGCCCTGGTAATCGACCGGGTTCCAGTCCTTCCTCGCAACGGCGTTATTGTTGGCGACCGGGCTGCCCGGCACCGTGCAGTAGCCGGTCCGGGTGGGCAGGCCGTTCGGGCACAGGCCGCCGGTGGGCTTGATGTTGGCGTAGAAGTTGCCGCCGTCGCTGTTGTTGCGCGTGAACGTGCTCGGCACGTTGTCGATATAGCCGCCGCGGTGGTCGTTGTAGATCACGCCGCGCAGCGCGAAGGTGCCGGGGATGATCGGCAAGTTCAATACCGCGCTGGCCGAGTTGTTCGGACCGCCGCCGGCCGTGACGCCCGTGCTGGCCTCCACGTTGCCGCCGACCTTGTTCAGGTTGGGCTTGTTGGTGATGTAACGCACCGCGCCCGCCTGTGCACCGCCGCCGAACAGCGTGCCCTGCGGACCTTCCAGCACTTCGACGCGCTCCATATCGACCATGTAGATGTCGAGGTTGCGCGCGGGGAACTGCATCGACTGGTCGTCGAGATACACCGCGACATTCGGGAACGGCGCAATCGACGCGCTCGACTGGTTGCCGAGGAAGCCCGTGCTCAGTCCGCGCATATAGATGTTGCCCTGGCCGGGGCCGTTCGCGGCAAAGGTGACGTTGGGCAGGTATTTGATGATGTCGTCGAACGTGCTGACATTGAGCTGCTGCAGCGTCGTTCCGGTGAACGCCTGCATGGTGATCGGCACGTCCTGCATGTCCTCGTTGGCATGCTGCGCCGTGACCGTGATGGATCCCAGCGTGGACACCGAAGAATTTTGTGCCGCCGGTGCGGGCGCGGCCGGCGCCGCGTCGTCGGCATAGGACACGCGGGTGACCGCAAGCGCGGCAAGCACCGCGCAAGTGATGGCATTGATCTTCAAGACGCACTCCCCGAGGTTTGATGTCGCCGACCAGCGTCGGCAGGCTTATGGCTACTCGGGCCGGCAGGCTAGGGAGGGGCGATGAAATGCCCGTGACTCGGACTAGGCAACGAATGCCCGCTGTCTATGCTTTCGAAGGGACGGCCCAGAGTCGGAGCCGCTGTGCGGAGGACGGAGCGTGACGACCGTCACAACCGTTGCCTGCCCGCCACCCACGCCGAGCGCACCACGGGCTCGTCCTGGTGCATGCGTACGCGCAGCAGGTCGGCGCGCAGGCCTTCGGCAAGTTGGCCGCGGTCATCGAAGCCAAGCGCAGCGGCGGGCGTCGTGGAGACTGTAGCGATGGCATCCGGGAGGGACCATCCCGCTTGCCGGTGCAGGATGAAGGCGCCGGGAAGCAGGCTGGTTGGCATGTAGTCGGACGAAAGGACGTCCAGACATCCGCAACGCGCCAGCGCCATGGCGGCGACATTGCCGGCGTGCGAGCCACCGCGCACCAGGTTGCTGGCGCCTGCAACGATAGTGAGTCCGTGTTCGCGCGCAGCCTGTGCCGCGATGAGCGTCGTGGGAAATTCGCAGATCCTCGCACCGAGGAGAACCGCTTCGTCCACGTGTTCAAGATCGGTATCGTCGTGGCTGGCGACCAGTACGCCGTGACGGCGCGCCAGCTTCATCACGCCAGCCAGCTGCAGGTGGCGATGGCGGCCCTGCTGCTGGCGACGCTGTTCGAGCACGGCGGTAAATTCCTCATCGCTCCAGGTGATGCCGCTGCGGCTGTAGTACGTACGGTACTGGCGCACGTCGTGATACTGGCGCTGGCCAGGCGTGTGATCCATCAACGACAGCAGGCGCAAGTCCTTGCGGGAGACCAGGGGCGCAGCCAGCTCGAGCAGGCCTGGCCAGCTCAGTTCGCAGCGCAGATGGAGATAGTGCTCGCAACGCAGCAGGCCGTGACTGCGCGTTTCATCGAGCGCGGCCAGTGCGCGGTGCAGCGTGTCGATGCGGCCGCCGTCTTCCTCCAGATCGCCCAACGACATGGCGTCGAGCACGGTGGTGATGCCGGCTGCGAGCAGCTGGGCATCGTGCGCCAGCATGGCCGGCAGGGCGGGCCATGCCGCGCCGGCGCGTGGCAGCAAGTGCTTCTCAAGGTTGTCGGTGTGCAGTTCGATGAGGCCCGGCAGCAGGAAATCGCCCTCGAAATCGACGGCGTCGCGCGGACACTCGTCGCCCGGCCCGAGCCATTGGATGCGTTCGCCCTCGATAACCGCGCCGCCGACGATGACCTGGTCGGGCAGCACCAGTCGCGCGCGTGCAATGCGCCATGAACGCTCTTGCCCTGATGTCATGTCTGCGAAAACTGGCCTGCCCATACTCCCTGCTCGATCACCGCTTCCCATGCAGTCTGTGTCAGGAACATGCAGGAATGATGGCAAACCACTTTGAGCCACTGGATCGGTCATGCGATGTGCCCGTGTGGCGGCAGATCGAACAACAGGTATTGCAGCAGATCCGCACCGGCGAACTTCGAGGAGGCGCAAAGCTCCCTTCGGCACTGGAACTCGCCCGGCGCCTCAATGTGAATCGGCACACCGTGCGCCGGGCGCTCGACTCGCTTGAGCAACGCGGCGCCATTCTTGCCGACCCCAGTCGCGGCTTGCGCGTGCGCGAGGAGTGCTACGACTATCCCATCGGTCGTCGCACCAGCTTCAGCCGCAACATGCATAACCTCAACGTCAGCTCGGGCAACAAGGTGTTGGCCACGGCGCTGGTCTTGCCACCGCAGCGCGTGGCCGAGTCGCTGGCCCTGGCGCGTGGCGAGCGCGCGTGGTGGATCGAGTCCTCCGCACACGCGGAGGGTCGCGTGCTCGATCATGGTCAGGCATGGTTCCCGGCGGCACGTTTCCCCAAGCTTGGCGACGTGTTTCAACGCACCGGCTCGGTGAGCCGCACGCTGGAAGAGTTCGGCATCGCCGATTATTTCCGCAGCTACACCCGCGTGACCGCGCGACCGGCCGGGACGACCACCGCACGTGTACTGGAGCAATCGCCCGAGCTGCCCGTACTGGTCGTGGAATCGCTCAACGTCGACGACAAGAATCAGCCCGTGCAATACGGGCTGACCTGTTTTGCGGCGGAACGCGTGCAGCTGGTGATGTCCACTGCCGAGCGCTGAGGTTCATCGCGCCTCGGTCGACGGGATTTCAACCTGCTCGGCAGGCAAGCGCCCGCTCACCACTTCTTCGGCCAGGCCGAACGACAGCGTCATGCCCAGGCCGCCTCCGCCCACGCCGTTGACGATGACGACGCCCGGCTCCGCTTCGACCACCAGCTCGCTGCGCTGCCCATCGGTGAGCTTGGCGTAGCTGCCGTGCCAGCTTTGCTTCACGTGCCAGCTCGGAAGATCCAGCACGCTGCGCAGATAGTCGACGATCTTGTGGTTGATGGCGCTTTCGTCGAAGGGCTCGTACGTATGCCCGTACTCATGCGAGTCGCCAACGGTGATTTCGCCCAGCCCGTTCTGCGCTGCCATCACGTGGATGCCCAGCGCCAGCAGGTCGGCGTATTGATCAGCAAGGCGCTCGCGCAGGCGGTCAATGCTGGGCGTGGCGTGGAAGCCGCTGTAGTGCGCCATGGTGAGGCCGCCGCACACGACCGGACCCAGCTTGAACGGCGCGGGCTGCGCCTCAAGCCGCAGCATCTGCAGCTTGCACTTGGTGATGGCAAGACGTTCGAACAGTTCCGGATACAGGGTTTCGAAATCCGTACCGCTGGCGACATAGATCACGTCGGCGGTGTAGCGCCGGCGACCGCTCCACACATAGGGATGTTCGATGCGCGTGATCGCCTGTCGCCAGTGGAACTCGACGCCATGGCGCTCCGCCAGCCAGGCCGGCAGTTTGCGGATCGCTTCGCGCGGATCGACCACCATCTCATCGGTGCTCAGCAATGCGCCACGCAAGTCGGCGGCCACGACGCCGGGCGCCTGCTCGCGCACCTGTGCAGCGTTGAGCATGCGGCATGGTCGCAGCCCCTCGTTCATCGCCGCGTATTCGTTCATCACCGCCCACTCGTCCGCGTGGAACGCAGCGATCAGGCTGCCGCTCGGCGCCTGCCAGGTATCGGTGGCGTTGCAGAATTCGCGCCAGATCTCGCGCGAACGCAAGGCACGTGCATACAGCGGCCCGTTCGGCACGCCGATCGGCCAGATCGTGCCGAAGTTGCGCACCGAGGCGCCTACCGCGCGCTCATGGCGATCGAATACGGTGACGCGGTAGCCGTCTTCCGCCAAAGCGCGCGCCATGGCCAACCCGACGATGCCTGCACCGATCACGATCGCGGTGCGTGTTTCCGACTTGCTCATAGACGGCTGCTTTCCATCTCAAGAGGTGACAACGATGCCGCTGCGTGTCCGTTCTGTTGGCCATGCCGCCAGAACCAGCGCGCAGCCAGCGCGGTAAGCACGAGTCCCAGCAGGCTGCTCGCCAGCACGGCGCGTTCGAAAAACTGCGTCCAGTTGAGCTGCAAGGCGAGGAACTGGCGGACCAGCAATACCGCGACGCTGCCCAGGTAGCCGGAGGCATCGGCGATATACATCACGAACGACGCGGTGCCGCTGATGCGGAAGGTGGCCATCAGCCGCTCGAAGAACATGCCGTTGAGCGGGATGTAGCCAAGGTAGAGACCAAAACCGACCAGCGTCATCCACAACAGCGGTGGCAGTTCGCCGTGGGCGAACAGCAGCGTGCTGATGCCCGCGCAGCACAGGCCGCCGCCGATCAGTACATGGTTGAGCATGAAGGCGCGCATGTTGTCCCGTACGAGGGTCAGCGACGCGGTAAGCATCAACACGCCGATCCCAATCGGCGTATCCACTTCACCGAACACGATGGCGCTGCGGCCGTAGCCCAGGTCGCGAAAGATTTCGGTGTCGAAGTTCTCGCGGAAATCGCGCAGCACGGTCAACAGCACGTACAGCGGCACGATCAGCAGCAGGCCCGGCAGAAAGCGGCGCACGAAGGCGTGCCGAGCCTCGCGATCCATGCGTCCACGTGGTGCGCGGGCGGCAACGTCGTCGGCGCTGGGCGGCGGCAGGCGCGTGAGTACATGCAGCGACAACAGCAGCGGCGGGATGAACACCAGGCCGGTGAGAAACGGCATCCAGTGCTCGCTGACGCCGGCCAGCAACATCGCCTTGCCCACGCCTTTGACTACGCCCGAGGCGAAGATAAAACTTGAGGCGAGGATGGCGCCCATCAGCTCCGTCGCCTGCCGACCCTCGATGTATCCAAACACCAGGCCCCACACCATGCCCAGCGGCAGGCCATTGAGGAACAGAAACACGATCCCCGGCACCGGCGGCGACAGCGCAAAACCCAGCAGCGCCAGCCACGACAGGCCGATCAACACCAGAATCGCCACGGCGCGGCGCGATGTCTGCAGCTCGGGCACGAGTCGGATGCCCCACACCTTGCTCAGTGCGTAGCCCATCACCTGGGCGATCACCAGCCAGATCTTGTAGTCGACGCCCAGCCAGCTCATGCCCTCGTAGCTGCCGGCGCTGAACGGTTTGCGGAAGGCATACATGCACGAGTAGGTGCAGAACGCCGCAAAGCCCGCGACCAGCGGCAGCATCGAGGGCGACCAGGGCGACCACGCCCGGCGCGATGGAGGCAAGCGCATGGGTTGCGTCACGCCGGGTTCGGCCGGCCGGCACGAACGAGCAAAGCGGGCAGCTCATCCAAGCTGTCGAGCACGGCATCGGGCTGATAGGCCAGCAACTCGTCGCGGTGATAAGCGCCCGTCGTCACCGCCACCACCAGGCCGCAGCCCGCCGCGCGACCTTCGCGAATATCCACTTCGGTATCGCCCATCTTGATGACGCGCGTGGCATCGCTGACGCCGCACGTCGCCATCAACGCGCGGATCATGTCGGGCGCGGGCCGACCCTGGGCAACGCGATCCGCCGAGATCGCGGCATCGATCAGGCCGCGCTGGCGCCAGCCGAAGCGTTCGATCAGGCATTCGGCGATGTCTTGCGAAAACGCCGTGTTGAGCGCGATCTTCACGCCCTGCTGCCGCAACCAGGCGAACAGCTCTTCTGCCCCGGTCATCGGGCGCACGGCGTCGTGTGTCCGGTAGCAATCGAGCATGCGCTGGACGAAATCCGCGTGCACCTGCGCCACCTGTGAGTCGTCCGCCGGCAGGTCGTGCGCCGCCAGCAAACTGCGAATGGCGGCCGGCTTGGTGTAGCCCATCAGGGCTCGCAGATCCGCCAGCGACGCGTGGCAGCCAGCCTGCGCCAGCGCGTCCTGCAGCGCCTGCGCCACCAGGTCCGGATCGTAGACCGTGGTGCCGGCCATATCGAAAACCGCCAGTTCGAACGTCATATCGCCTCCCGTGATGGAGAGGCATGCTGGCGAGCGGCGATGGCGCGCCGGTGACGCGGACATCGACAGTCGGCGCCGACTGTCTAGTCAATGCGGCGCAGTGGGAATCCCGTCACGCGCGACGCCAAACATCAGCCTGGATTGCGCACCCAGTCGAGGTAAGGCGCATGCCCCTCGGTCACCGGCACCGCGATCAGCTCGGGCAACTCATAGGGATGCAGGCTGAGCAGGCGCTCTTTGAGCGCGGCGAACTGCGCGGCCGTGGTCTTGATCAGCAGCAGTTCTTCATTGTCGGTGACCACCTTGGTCTTCCAGCGATAGGTGGACGACACCGCGGGGATGCGGTTCACGCAGGCAGCCAGGCGTTCGCCCACCAGGGCCTCGGCCAGGTGCTGCGCGCTGGCCACATCGGGACAGGTGCAATAGCAGAGCAGGACGGTTTCAGACATCACGACCTCGACATCAATCCGTAGTGGGCGAATTTCTCCAGCACCGCGGCCACCTCCTCATCGGTGAGCATGACCGGCGTGCCGACCTGCAAGGACAGGGCGTACTGGCGGGCGAGATTTTCCACCTCCACGGCGCGCCACATGGCCTGCGCCAGCGAACTGCCCAGCGCGATCATGCCGTGGTTGGCCATCAGGCAGGCCAGTCGGCCCTCCAACGCTGCCACCACGGCATCGGACAGGGCCTGGGTGCCATAGGTGTGGTAGCCGGCGCAGCGGATCGAGTCCCCACCACCCACGGCGATCATGTAGTGGGCGGGCGGAATGTCCCGGCGGCACATGGCCAGCGCCGTGGCATAGGGCGGGTGCACGTGGACGATGGCCTGGGCGTCGGGCCGGGCCAGGTAGATGTCCCGATGGAAGCGCCACTCGCTGGAAGGTCGCTGCGAGCCCGGCCACTGGCCGTCCCGATCCACCAACACGATACCCTCCACCGTGATCTCCTCATACGGCGTGCCGCTGGGCGTGATCAGAAAACCCTCGCCGCAGCGGGCACTTAGGTTCCCCGAGGTGCCTTGGCTGAGGCCGCTCACGGCCAGCCTGGCACCCTGGTTCACGAGCTCCTGGCGCAGCGTAGGCTCATCGCTCACGGGCGGGTCCTGGTGGGGGGCAGGCCGGCATGGTCGGCCGTCCGCAGGCCTCTGTCGATAGCACGATCGGTGACTTTTCGGCCCAATGCGCCTTGAAAGGCCCCCGCCGCTCCCCCATTGGAAGACTCAGCCATCGGACGGGCGCCTCTTGCAGGGGGCATTTGCGTCGTTAGAATTGGCACTCACCTCCGGGGAGTGCTAACAAGCGCCACCCAGGCGCCGCTCCGGGGTCCCGAATCTTGTTCAACCATCCAAACGAAGCTGGAGCCCACCCATGAGCAAACTGCGTCCGCTGCACGATCGCGTCATCGTCAAGCGCCTCGAAGAAGAGCGCGTCTCCGCTGGCGGTATCGTCATTCCCGACAGCGCCACCGAAAAGCCGACCCGCGGCAAGGTCATCGCTGCCGGCTCCGGCCGCATCCTGGAAGACGGCAAGGTCCGCCCGATGTCCGTGAAGGAAGGCGACACCGTGCTGTTCGGCAAGTACGCCGGCCAGGAAATCAAGATTGACGGCGAAGAGCTGGTCTTCCTCAAGGAAGACGACATCGTTGCGGTGATCGAAGGCTAAGCGCCTCTCCCGCACCTCTTCCCACCTACTCAACGCATTTGAAGGAATTACGAAATGGCAGCTAAAGAAGTCCGCTTCGGCGAAGACGTCCGCGCACGCATGCTCAAGGGTGTGAATACCCTGGCCAACGCTGTGAAGGTCACCCTGGGTCCGAAGGGCCGCAACGTGGTGATCGAGAAGAGCTTCGGCGCACCGACCGTGACCAAGGACGGCGTCTCCGTCGCCAAGGAAATCGAACTGGCCGACAAGTACGAGAACATCGGCGCGCAGATCGTCAAGGAAGCCGCTTCCAAGACCTCCGACGTCGCCGGCGACGGCACCACCACCGCCACCGTGCTGGCCCAGGCGTTCATCCAGGAAGGCCTCAAGGCCGTCGCTGCCGGCATGAACCCGATGGATCTCAAGCGCGGTATCGACCAGGCCGTCAACGCCGCGGTTGCCGAGCTGAAGAAGCTGTCCAACCCGACCGCTGACGACAAGGCGATTGCCCAGGTCGGCACGATCTCCGCCAACTCCGACGCCAACATCGGCGACATCATCGCCACCGCGATGAAGAAGGTCGGCAAGGAAGGCGTGATCACGGTCGAGGAAGGCTCGGGTCTCGAGAACGAACTCGACGTCGTCGAAGGCATGCAGTTCGATCGCGGCTACCTGTCGCCGTACTTCATCAACAACCAGCAGTCGCAGCAGGTTGAACTGGACGACCCGTTCATCCTGATCCACGACAAGAAGGTCTCCAACGTCCGCGAGCTGCTCCCGGTGCTGGAAGCCGTCGCCAAGGCCGGCAAGCCGCTGCTGATCGTGGCCGAGGAAGTGGAAGGCGAAGCCCTCGCCACCCTCGTGGTCAACACCATCCGTGGCATCGTCAAGGTTGCCGCCGTGAAGGCGCCGGGCTTCGGCGACCGTCGCAAGGCCATCCTGGAAGACATCGCCATCCTCACCAATGGCGTGGTGATCTCCGAGGAAGTGGGTCTGGCCCTCGAAAAGGCCACGATCACCGACCTGGGCCGCGCCAAGCGCGTGGTGATCACCAAGGAAAACACCACCATCATCGACGGCGCCGGCGAAGCTGAGCGCATCCAGTCGCGCATCGGCCAGATCAAGGCGCAGATCGAAGAGACCTCTTCGGACTACGACCGCGAGAAGCTGCAGGAGCGCGTGGCCAAGCTGGCTGGCGGCGTGGCCGTCATCAAGGTTGGCGCCGCCACCGAAGTGGAGATGAAGGAAAAGAAGGCCCGCGTCGAAGACGCCCTGCACGCCACGCGCGCAGCCGTTGAAGAAGGCGTGGTCCCGGGCGGCGGCGTCGCGCTGATCCGTTCGCTGAAGGCGCTGGAAGGCCTGAAGGGTCAGAACACCGACCAGGACCTGGGCATCGCCATCACCCGTCGTGCGCTGGAAGCGCCGCTGCGCGCCATCGTCTCCAACGCCGGTGACGAGCCGTCCGTCGTCCTGAACAAGGTGAAGGAAGGCAACGGCAACTTTGGTTACAACGCTGCCAACGGCGAGTTCGGCGACATGATCGCCTTCGGCATCCTGGACCCGACCAAGGTCACCCGTTCGGCCCTGCAGTTCGCCGCCTCGGTGGCCGGCTCGATCATCACGACCGAAGCGGCCGTGACCGAAGTGCCGAAGAAGGACGAAGGCCATTCGCACGGAGCGCCGGGCGGTATGGGCGGCATGGGCGGCATGGACTTCTAAGTCCTCGCCTCCAGGCATCGCAACAGAAGGAAAACCCCGCCTCGTGCGGGGTTTTTCTTTTTGGCGGAAAGAAAATTCAAAAAAATGGCGCTGACCATTTCCGTTTTGACTCGCCTGGCCGTCTTAGTCCTTGTCACAGTCACCATGCGGGTCGGCGAGCCTTGAACGAACGGAATCTTCAGCCAGGAGAGGAGCCCCTGGACGCCGATCTGGTGTTCGCCGCTAGCGGCTGCGCTTACGCGGCGCAACGCTCCCTGGAGCGCGAACTCTGGTGGGCGGGCTTGCCCGACCCGCAGGTGACTGGACCCAAGGAGAGTGCGGCCAAGGAAGGCCACCCTGGGCTGTCCGTATGGTGGCGTTCGTTGTGGGGACGCACCGATTGGCGTGGGCATCTGGGGCAACGCGTGCTGGCAGCGGCGAAATACGTGGCGCGCGCGCTATCGATGCCGGTGTTGCACCAGTGGTACCTCGCGTTCCTGCAGTCGGACCCGCTGTTGCAGGCCTGCGTGGACCGCGATCCGCGGCTGCAGGAGCGACATCTGCATCGTTTCGTCAATCGTCAGTGGCATCGCGTGGATCGCGTGCTGGCCGTGCAGGCGCACTACCGGCTGTTGCTGCAGCGCTGGTCGGCGGAGCTGTTCGAGGCGGTGTACGTGGGCGGCCGCGCCACGCTTGGTTCCCTGCGGCTCAAGGACGGCAGCGAACTGCGCCTGCATCTGTGCCCGAGTGTGCTCAAGTCATGCGAGGGCGAGCTCACCGTCGAGCTGACCGATGCGTACGACCGAACGCTCTATCGCCTAGTGATGACGCTAATCGATGACGACACGCTGGCCCTCGGCTGCATCCAGGGGCCCGCCGGCGTGGATGCGCGCGAGGTCGTGCGCGAGCTCACGCGCCAGATGCACGGCATGCGCCCCAAGCAGCTCTTGTTGGTACTGGCGTATGCATTCGCGGGCCAGTGCGGCCTGCGCCGGATCCTGGCGGTCGGCAACGTGGCGCACCCGTTGCAGGGACGCACGCGGATGTTTTCCGATTACGATGCCTATTGGCTGGAGCAGGGTGGTGTCGCCGTGCAGGGCGGTTGGTTCCTGCTGCCGGCCAGGTTGCACCACCGCACGGAAGTGGAGACGGAAAGCAAGCGCCGCGCCATGTTCAGGCGCCGCGCGGAGCTGCGCTGGGAAGCGGTCAAACTATTGAATGACGCATTGCGCCCGGTACCGTGGTGGCGCGATGCAACGGAGGCAGCGGCCGATCCGGCATCGTTGCCGCCGCTCCCCGACGTAACCAGGGCAGCCTAGTGGATAGACCCTCCAACACGCCTGCCAACGCGGGCGTGAACCTTGATCCGGCGTTCGCGATGCGCATCGCGGACCTGTTTCGCGATCACAACCGCGCGCTCGTGGCGTTCCTGCAGTGCCGCCTCAACTCGATGTCGGATGCCCAGGAAGTCGCGCAGGAGGCCTACGTGCGCCTGGTGACCATGGACCGGCCGGAGCAAGTGGATTCGCTGCGCGCCTACCTGTTTCGCATCGCCTCCAACCTGGCGGTGGATCGCCTGCGCGCGCGCCAGGTGCGCACCGATCATCCGCCGCTTGCACCGGACGAGGACCTGCACCTCGCACCCATTCCCGAGCGCCACGTGCACGCCACGGGTCAATTGCAGCAGCTGTACAAGGCGTTGCGCGAGCTGCCGATCAAGACCGCGCGCGCGTTCGTCATGCACGTTATCGATGGCCGCGAGATCAGTGCGATCGCGCGGGCCATGAAAATCAGCGAGCGCATGGTGCGCTATCACGTCGCCAATGCCCTGGCTCATTGCCGGGCGCGGGTGGACGAACCGGAGATGCCATGATGGCCAATACTTCCAAAGAACAAACCTTGCGCGTCGCCGCCGACTGGTGGGTACGACTGCGCGATCCCGCTGCCACGGACCGGACGACCGAGCAGTGGCTGGCCTGGGCCGAAGAAGACCTCGAGCACCTGGCGGCCTTCGAACGCGTGACCGAGCTGGCGGCACGGCTGCATGCGCTGGGCGAGGTCTCGCGCGAGCAACTGATCGCCGAATTTGCGCCAGCGCATGTAGTTGCGCGTCGCTGGTGGTTGCCGGCCGCCGCCGCGGCTGCGCTGGTGCTGGCGGTTGGCGGTTACGTCGGCTGGGGCGCCTGGCAGGGCGCCGCCACGCCCGAAACGTATGTCAGCGCCCTTGCCGCGCAACGCAAGGTCACGCTTGAAGACGGTACCCGCGTGACGCTGGGCGGCGCCACTCAGCTGAGCACGCGCTTCAGTCGCGGGCGCCGCCTGGTGGAGCTGGCCGAGGGCGAGGCCTATTTCGAGGTGGTGCACGACGCCGCGCGGCCCTTTGAGGTGCGCGCCGGCGATGTGACCATCGAGGACATCGGCACGGCGTTCAATGTTCGCCGCACGGGCAAGTACGTCACCGTCGCCATGGCAGAAGGGCGCGTACGTGTAGCCGACGGCACCGGTGGCGCCCACAACAGCCTGGAGGCCGTGGCCGGACAGTCGGTGATCTACGATCCCTCGCGTGCGGCCATGAACCTGATTGCCAGCGACCCGGCCAATGCCGCGGCCTGGCGCCAGGAGCGACTGGAATTCGACAACGAACCGCTGGCGGTCGTCGTGGCCAATATCAATCGCTATCGCGCGCAGCCGCTGCAGATCGCCGATGCCGATCTGAAAGCGCTGACGTTTACCGGCACGGTCAAGACCGACGCCATCGACGACTGGTTGCACGCGCTGCCCCAGGTGTTGCCGCTGCAGGTGAATGACAGCGGCGGCCAAACGGTGCTGTCCGATGCACGTCGAAAACCGGCCCAACGATGACGCCGGCGTGCTGATCGGACAGCCTCTCGAAAGTCTGCGTTCACGCCGGTGACGTGAGCGCACAAGGGCCGCTGCGCGTGTCAAACTCGCGGTTTTCGCTTGCCATGAAGCGGGGACTATGAGGAAGCGTGCGAAGCTGCTGCTGTCGGGCGGCCTGTGGATGTTTGCGTGCCTGGCCGTGCCGGGCGCTTGCATCGCGCGCGCGTCGGTCATGTCGGACGCTGCGCCCATCGATTTCTCGATACCCGCGCAACCACTCGCCACCGCGCTGATCGCCTTTGGCAAGCAGGCCAATGTGCAGGTGCTCACGGCAGGTTGCACCATTGCGCGTTTTCGTTCTCTCGGCGCCACCGGCAACCTCAGCGCACCGGCGGCGCTTTCGAAGCTCCTTGAGGGCACGGGGCTCGTCTACGAGTTCACTGATCAGGGCACCGTGGTGGTGACCTTGCCCGCGCCTGCGGGGAGCACGGCATCGTCGAAACCGCGACAGGACGCCAAGCAGCTGACGCCGGTCGAGGCCAATGCCTTGCTCGGCCGCGACGTGGGCTTCAAGGCCTCGCTCACCAGCGTGGGTTCGCGCAACGACGCGGACTTGATCGACGTGCCGCAATCGGTGAGCGTGGTGACGCGCGAGCTGATGGATTCGCAGCAGTCGCTCACCGTGGAAGACGCCGTGCGCAACGTAGCGGGCGTGGCCTTCGTCGAAGGCTCCGACGGCCTGCCGTTGTTTCAGATCCGCGGCTTCTATACCGGCAACGGCCTCATCGACGGCATGCCCAACAGCAATGCCGGTTCCGGCGACTTTCCGCCCTTGATCGGCCTGGAACGCGTGGAAGTGATCAAGGGGCCGCAGTCCATCCTGGGCGATTCCACCGGCAACAGCTTTGGCGGCCTGGTCAACGTCACCACCAAGCAGCCGCAAAGCGAACCGGTGCACGAGGTCAGCTACACGCTGGGCCAGCAGGGCATGGTGCAGGCCGGCCTGGACATGACCGGGCCGCTCGGCCACGTGTCGGGGCTTACCTATCGGCTGGTCATGTCGGGCGATTACGCCGACCGCACGCCGCAGGGCTATCGCAATCGTCGCAGCGGCTATCTCGCGCCGTCGATCGGATGGACCAGCGGTGGCACGCAGCTGGTGGTGGGCGCGCAGCGCATCGTCAACCGGCTGCCGATACCCGACCATGTGGTGATGCTTGGCGACACACTGTCCAGCGCCACGCCGTTCGGCTTGCTCACTGGCAATGAGTACGACTACGCCAACTACCAGACCAACCGCCTCTACTACCTGCTCGACCAGCAACTGGGCAACGCCTGGACGTGGCGCAGCCGCGGGCAGTACGTCCAACAGCAGAACGACCTGCAGAGCTGGACGCTCTACAACCCCACGCCGATCGGCAACGTCTCGCCGTATGCGGAAGCCTATCGCTACAACGACACCTACTACTCGCTGCAGAACGATTTCATTCGAGTGTTCGGCATGGGTCCGGTGACGCATACGGTGACACTCGGCATGGACTATTCGCGTTCGCGCGTCGGCCACACCGACGACTTCTGGCATTCGTACAACGACGGTGCCTACAACCTGTTCACTGACGCCGCGCTGCCACGTGTCTCCGCGGTCGTGCAGCCGGAAGACAATGTCCCGCTCTCGGGCACGCCGTGGTCGGTGGACAACGGGCTGTTCCTGCAGGATCAGCTGGCGCTGGGCGAACGCTGGGACATGCTGGTGGGGTTGCGCCGGTCCGCCTACGAAGTGTCGACCACCGATGCGCAAGGCAATCCGTGGACGCCCAAGCGGATCAAGTGGGTACCCAATGCCGGGATTGTCTACAAGCTGACCCCCGATGTCGCCGTCTATGGCTTCACCAGCAATGGCTTCCAGCCGTTGTCCTATCTCGGGGAGAACGGTCGCCCGCTGGTGCCGGCACTGTCACGCCAGCTGGAGACGGGCGCCAAGTTCAACCTGTTCCACGAGCAGGCATGGCTGACGGTGTCGCTGTACCGCATCATGCTCGACCACAGCTATCTGTTTCTCGAAGCCATGCCGAACGTCGCCAGCTTCGGGCCGGGACAGACCAATCGCGGCGTGGAAATCGAATTCTCCGGCCGCCTCGCGCCCGGTCTGGATATCAGCAGCAGCTACACCAACGCCCAGATCACCAACCACGACGGCACGCAGCCGACCGGTGCGCCACGCCAGCGCTTCAACCTGTGGGCCAGCTACTGGTTCCAGGGGGGCGGGCTGCAGGGTTGGGGCATCGCCGGTGGCGTACAGGCGCGTGGCCGATCGCTGGGGCAGAGCGTCGACTACACCACTTACTACGATTCGCCGGGTCAGGCGGAAGTCGACGCCAATGTGTCCTATCGCACCGATCGCTGGCGCATGACGCTGGGCGTCAAGAACCTGTTCGCACGCGACTTGTATTCGGCAGACTTCAACGAAACCTATGTGCCGCTGCGCACGCATCGCAGCGTGATGCTGTCGGGCACGTACGACTTCTGATCGTTGCCCACGAAAAACCCCGGGAGTCGCCTCCCGGGGTTTGGGGTTACATCGTGCGTAGCGACTTACTGCTGGGCGGCGGCCGGAGCGGCTGCCTCGGTCTTGCCGGCGTCGGTCTTGGTGGCGTCCGTCGCCGCAGCCTTGGCCTTGTGGCCGCTGTGCTTGGCAGCCTTGTGCGCAGTGTCGGTGGTCTTGCTGGCGGCCTGATCGGTAGCCTTGGCCGTGTCCTTCGCTGCCGCGCCGGCGGTGGTCGCGCTGGCTTCGGTCTTCGTCGCTGCAGCGGCGTCCTGGGCAAACGCGGGAACGGTCAGGACGGAAGCGGCGGTGACGAGGAGAGCGGCGAGCATGGTCTTGCGCATGAGGTAAACCTCCAGTGTGGGAATGCCAGCGAAGGCGTTGCTTCGTGGCTGGAATCGAAGCTAGACGCACATCGCCATACCGAAGCTGAACCGAACAGGCTCCCTTTAGCGCGCAGACAGATCGCTGAATCGCGGTTATGAAGCAGCGGGGAAAGCGTTTTCGTACCGCTTGAAAAGCGTGGAAAACAGCCGCCACGCTCATTTCGTTTGGACGTCCATTCAATCGGCGACGTTAGATTGCCGTTATTGATGGGCGCCCGCCGACTCGACCTCGCCCGCCCGATTGAGTGGCGTCTCTTCGATCAAACCTGCCGTCTGCGCTTCCGCCTTGGGCCAGAGCGCGTCGAGCTTGCCCTTCATGCGCAGCAGGGCAACGTTGGCCATATCGTCGTCTTCCTGGTGCTCGGCCTTGTCTTCGGCTTCCGGCGGTGCGCCAGGTGCGTGCGTCAAGGCGGCCAGTTGCGGTGCGATCACCTGGGTCAGGGCAAAGTACGCATCGTCACGCACGCCGGCCTGTTCAAGCAGGCGGCCGGGCAGCATCCATGAGGCCAGCGCCTCATGCTTTGGCGCCGAGGGATTGCGTGGATTGACCAGCAGCCAGGTGCCGGCCTGGCTGAGCATGTCCTTGCCGTCGACAAACCCGGTGGTGTTGTAGGTATCGGTCAGCGCGGGCAGATGGTCGCCATAGAACAGCAGCAGGGTGGGACGCTCGCGCTGCGCGAGCAGGTCCGCCAGTCGGCCCAGCTCCTGGTCGGCATGTCGCATGTGGTACAGGTAAGTCTGCAGCTCGAGCTTGTTCTGGCCGGTGACGCCTTCGGGCACGGCGATCGCGTCGCGCTCGGCGGCGTGCGCCGGGGGCACGTCATAGGGGCCGTGCGCTTCGATGCTGATGGCAAACAGGAACTGGGGCGGCCCCGCATTCTTGAGCTGCGCCATGATTTCATCAGTCATCGCGCTGTCGGCCATGTACTGCCCGTCCATCGCGGCATGGGTGGGGAAGGACGAGCGTGACACGAAGCGGTCGAAACCGAGCGCCTGGAACGCGGTGTTGCGATTCCAGAAGCGCGGGTCGTTGCCATGCACCGCGATGGTCTCGTAGCCATGCGAGCGCAGCACGCGCACCATGCTCGGCACCACCTTGTGATTCATCTGCAGATACGGGAACTGCATGTCGTCGAAGTAGCGCAGCGACAAACCCGTCAGCACTTCGAACTCGGTGCGGATGGTGCCCCCGCCAAAGGTGGGCACGTGCAGCGGGCCGCTCTCGCCCTGTGCAGCAAGGCGGTGAAGATTCGGCGTGAGGTCGGCGTGCTCGAATCCCTTCATGATCGACGGATCGAAGAACGATTCGCTTTGCACCACGACGATGTCCGGTTCCTCGCCGTTGTTGCGTATCGGCGCCTGCAGATAGGCGCGCAGAGCAAGATCGGAGCGCTCGATCAGCTGCAGCGCGGCCGCCGGGTCAGGCTTCTTGCGCGCATGGCCCTGATGCAGGTGAAACATCATCAGCGAGCTGACCAGGCCCGAATGCTCCGCGGTGGCCGTGGCGGACCACGGTTCCATCCACAGATGGTGACCCCCATAGAGCTTCATCCAGCCGGGCAGGCCCGCGAACAGCGTGCCGATCAGCAGCAGCAAAGCCACACCCGATACCAGGCGCTTGCCGCGTGTGCGGCGAGCGAACATGGGCGGTTCGATCCGCCATGCGACGACGATGACGGCCATGGCAGCCAGCAGTGCCAGATACGGCCAGGGGCTGGTCGGCAGATAGCTGCCGAGCAACTTCAGGCCGCCGCGTCGGAGCTGGCCCAGCATGCGGAAGTCGGCGGGCATCAATGGTGTATTGAGGTTGCTCACCTTCAGCGCATTGATCGCGTAGAGCACCGTCTGCAGCAGGAAGGCGAGGCCGAACGACAGACATGCCCGGCGGCTCAACACCAGCAGCAGCGACGCCAGCAGCAGGCCGGGCAGGGCGTTGGCGACCAGGAACAGAGGTTGGCTGAGCGCCTGCATCGGGCCAACGCCGATGCCTCCGTCGACCAAACCAGTCAACAGCGTGAAAACCATGGCCAGCGCGAACACCAACGCAAGCCGGGCGGGCAGGGAGCGCGCACGCAGCGCGGCTGGAGTCGTTGAGGTGGTCATGGCACCCTGTGGGTTGGCTGTCATGGCTCGGAAACGGGAATGTAATGTCCTGGATCTGAACCAGTTGTTGGTGGAGCAGGCGTGTGTCCGTAACTGCCTCTATGGCAACGCCCGATGCGTCGTCGGCGTGCACGCGGTCTGTAAACAGTGCGGTATCCGGTCATGCGCCGGTCATACTGCGGAACCCTGGCTTGAGTGCGCGCGCAGCAAGGCGCAGGACTCTGCGGCAGAATGATCGGATGACTGTAATCCATAGGCCCACCGAATCCCCGGCGCTGCGCGCGCTGATCGACGATCGCTACCGCGACCTGATCGCGCGATGCCGCCAGATGGGCGTGCCCTTGCACGACGACGCCGGCGTGGCCGAGCGCATTCGACGCACCTTGCTCGCCAGCGACTTCGCCTTCGATACCTGGCTGCGCCAACCGCAGCTGCTTGCGCCGCAAGGACTCGAGCGCCTGCGTTCGGGCAGCGACGCCAGTGCTCGCATCGACGCGCTGAAGCTCGCCGAGGACGAAGCGGCCTGCCTGACGCAGTTGCGGCGCTTCCGTCACGCCGAGGCATTGCGTCTGGTGTTCCGCGATGTGAACGGCCTCGATGAATTGCCCGAGACGCTGTCCGCCACGAGTGTGCTTTACGAAGTGCTGTTGGCCTCGTCGCTGCAGTGGTCCGAACGCGTGCTGGCAGATCGCTATGGGCATAGCCGCAGCCATGATGGCGAACTGCAACGCATGGTGGTGGTGGGCTTTGGCAAGCTCGGCGGCAGCGAGCTCAATTTCTCCTCCGACATCGACCTGGTGCTGGCTTATCCGCACAGCGGGCAGAGCGACGGCGCGCGTACGCTCGACAACAGCGAGTACTTCGTGCGTCTGGCCCGCCAGCTTGTGCGCCTGCTCAACGAGCCGACCGTCGATGGCATCTGCGCGCGCGTGGACCTGCGCCTGCGTCCGTTCGGCAATGCCGGCCGGCTGGCCTTGCCGTTCTCGGCGATGGAGCAGTACTACCAGAGCGAGGGTCGCGACTGGGAGCGCTATGCGTGGATCAAGGCGCGTCCCGTAGCCGGCGATCGCCATGCAGGCAAGGAGCTGCAGGATCTGCTGCGGCCCTTTGTCTATCGCAAATATCTCGACTACACCGCCTTCGCGGGCCTGCGCGAGATGAAGTCGCTGATCGACGCCGAAGTGGCGCGCAAGGATCTGGCGGACAATCTCAAGCTCGGCCCTGGCGGCATCCGCGAAATCGAATTCATCGTGCAGCTGGTGCAGTTGATACGAGGCGGGCGCGAACCCAGCCTGCGCGTGCGCGGGCTGTTGCCTGCGCTCACCGCCTGCGAAGCGCGTGGCCATATCAGCGCCGCGCGTGCGCGCGAATTGCGCGAGGCCTATGTGTTCCTGCGTCGCGTGGAAAATCGCGTGCAGATGTTGCGCGATGCGCAGACGCACGATATTCCGGCAGACGCTCTCAGTCGTGAGCGCATCGCGCTGGGCCTTGGCCTTGGCAGCTGGGAGGAGCTGGAAGAACAGCTGGCCGCCCATCGCGCCAAGGTCAGCGAAGAGTTCGCCGAAGTGCTGATGCCGCAGGGAGGGCGAACGGCAGCCGCGCCGGTGGCTGATGTGGCCTTGTGGCAGCAGGCGTGCGCTGAATCACTGAATGCCGGCGTGATGGAAGCGTCCGGCTTCACGCCAGGCGGTGAGGCGGCGGAGGCTTTGCTGAAACTCAGTCAGGCCGCTTCCGTGCGCGCCATGTCGCAGCGTTCGCGCGAGCAGCTCGACCGCCTGATGCCGCAGCTGCTGGCCGTGGCACGCAACAGCGTGGCGCCCGTCGCCTGCCTGCTTCGCCTGTGCCGGCTGGTGCAGTCGGTGGCGCGACGTTCGTCCTATCTTGCCCTGCTCGAAGAGCAGCCCGCGGCCCGACTGCGCTTGGCGCGATTATTTGCGGAAAACGCCTTCCTCGCCGAACGCGTGATCGCACAGCCCTTGCTGTTGGACGACGTGCTCGATCCGCGCATCGATCAGTTGCCGCTCAAGCGCGCCGACATCAGCGCAGAAATCACCCGCGTGCTGGCGACGCTGGACGAGCGCGAGGCGGAAGCGGAGCTCGAGCGCCTCAACGAGTTCAAGGCGAGCGTGGCGTTCCGTCTCGGCCTGGCTTTCAGCGACGGACGCGCCGATGCCGTCGCCACGGCCCGGCGCCTGGCGGTACTGGCCGAATCCATCGTCTTGGCAGTCACCGCGCTGGCCGAGCGCGAACTCGCTGCACAGCACGGCCGTCTACCGGGCGACGGCATCGGTTTTGCGGTGCTCGGTTACGGCAGCCTGGGTGGCGAGGAGCTGGGGTTCGCCTCCGACCTGGACCTGGTGTTTGTCTACGACAGCAAGCGCGCGCACGCGATGAGCGATGGTGCGCGTCCGCTGGAAGGCTCGCGCTGGTATCAGCGCCTCGCCCAGCGCGTGATGAACTGGCTGACCGTGCTCACCCGTGCGGGGCGCCTGTATGAAGTGGATACGCGGCTGCGGCCCGACGGCTCCAAAGGCTTGCTGGTGAGCAGCCTCGATGCATTTGAGGCCTACCAGAAGAGCCGCGCATGGACCTGGGAGCATCAGGCGCTGCTGCGCGCCCGCCCTATCGCGGGCGACGCAGGGCTGCACGCCGATCTCGCCACCGTTCGCCGCGACGTGCTGGCGGTGCCGCGCGAGCGCGCCCCGGTGCTGCAGGAAGTCAGCAGCATGCGCCAGCGCTGGCGGGCGGAGCGCGATCGCTCCGATGCGCAGCTGTTTGATCTCAAGCAGGGTCATGGCGGTCTGCTGGATATCGAGTTCGCACTTCAAGGCCTGGTGCTGGCGCACGCGTCAGAACGTTCCGCCCTGCTCAATATCACCGCCAACGCCGGCTTGATCGAAGCCTGCCGCAACGCCGGCCTGCTCGACGGGCGGCAGGCCGGCATATTCGCCGAAGCGCACGCCGAACTGCTGCATCGCGCACTGGCCTGTACGCTCGACCTGCGCTCGCGCATCGCACCGCGTGATGGCGAACTCGACCGCCTCAGCAGCAGTGTGCAGGAGGTGACGACGGAGCTGGGCTTGTGCTTCTGATGCAGCTCACGCCGCCTGGTTTTGCCGGCGCACGATGAGCTCGCGCAGCGTTGCGGCAATCGTGCCGGTGATGCGCAGCGGCGGCACCGGCGGCGTATTGCTGGCATCGAGCGAATGCAGCAGTCCCGCGTCGCGCAGGGCGTGATGGAAACGCTCGAGTTTGTCGGGCAGTGAGCCCAGCACAAAGGTGTGCACCGGGCAGCCCACGGCGCAGGCTTCGGACAGCATATTGACCGAGTCCGGCGTGACGACCAGGCGATCGGCCCAGCCCAGCACTCCGGGATAGGGATTGCCGCCGTCATCATTGCCAGCCCACACCAGCCCTGGCACGTCGCCCAGGCCCTGGCGCATGCGCTCCACCAGGTCCGCCGGTGTGCGTCGCGAGGCGAGCACCATCAGGCTGCCGCCGTCCTGGCGACGCCGCGCATGCAGGCCGCTGATCAACTGGTCGATATAAGCCTCGTTGAAGGTCACGCCCTTGCGCGGGCCGCCCAGCAAGACGCCTATCCGCGGGCGCGGCAATGCCGCAAAGGCAGGATCGGCCTCGCGGCCATCCTGCAGCCAGGCCTCGTCCACCGGATTGAGCGAGCCGAGCGGGCGGATCACGTTGCGGCCGGTCAGCCGATCGTGCTGAGGCGCGATTACCGTGTCCCAGTGCGCCGGATTGACCCGCGGATCAAGAATCTGCACGGTGTAGCAGGCGCCGCCGCTGAGTGAGCGCAGCAGGCGGGTGTAGAGCGCGGCGGATCGGCCGCAACCGATCGCCACGGCCGGCCACGGTGGGGCGAACTGCTGGCGCTGGGTGAGGTCGAGCGCCAGCCGGGCGCCAAGCGTGAGATGAGGCGCCAGCCACGACCAGGGTGCGGCGGGCGCAAGCTGCAGGTGCCGCACAGGCATCTCCAGCAGCTCGGCCAGCGCCAGTGCCTGGCGCTGGTTGCCGGCCGCGCCATCGGTGATGACCCAGCAGTCGCCGCGCGGCTTCAGCATAGTCCTGGCCGCCGCATTGTTTCCCTGGACGGTACAGTTCGTTCCATTGGCCTGGGTCCTGTTTGCCTGCGACCCCGCTTACACTTGAGGTCGTTGCGCCGATGCCGGCGCGCCATGTCCACAGGATACCCATGAGCGAGAAGCTTTCCGAGGCGACCTTCGACCAATTGTTTCGCACGGCGCGCACGTATAACGCGTGGCTGCCGAAAGAAGTAACGGACGCGCAGCTTCACGCGATCTACGAGCTGGCCAAGTTCGGCCCCACCAGCGCCAACTCCTCGCCGATGCGTGTGGTCTTCGTGAAATCCAGGGAGGCCAAGGACAAGCTGGCGCCGTTCCTCTCCGATGGCAATCGCGCCAAGACCCTGGCCGCGCCGGTCACCGCCATCGTCGGTACCGACCACGAGTTCTACGAAAAGCTGCCCCATCTGTTTCCGCATGCCGATGCGCGCAGCTGGTTCGCCGGCAACCAGCCGCTGATCGATATCACCGCCTTCCGCAATGGTTCGCTGCAGGGCGCTTACCTGATGCTCGCCGCGCGCGCGGTGGGCCTCGATTGCGGCCCCATGTCCGGCTTCGACAATGCCGGCGTGGACAACGCCTTCTTTGCGGGCACCACGGTGAAGTCCAACTTCCTGGTCAACATCGGCTACGGCGATGCCAGCCGCGACCTGTTCCCGCGCAGCCCGCGCCTCTCGTTCGAAGAAGCTTGCCAGATCGCCTGACGCCTTCATCGGCCTCGATCCAGCAACCCCCAACCCAATGGAGATTCAACCCATGCGTGCACTTCGTTACCTCGTTCTTGCCGGCCTGATCAGCGCTGCCGTGTCCGTCCAGGCCGCTCCGGTCACCTACAAGATGGACCCGGGCCACACCATGGTCCTGTTCAGCTGGAACCACTTCGGTTTCTCCAACCCCACGGCCAACCTCGGCCTTGGCAACGGCACCATCGTGTTCGACGACAAGGACGCCGCCAAGTCGTCCGTCGACGTCACCCTGCCGCTGGCCAACCTCGACACACACGTGAGCGCGCTCGACGAGCACCTGAAGAAGCCGGATTTCTTCGACGCCGACAAGTACCCGACCGTCACCTTCAAGAGCACCAAGGTGCAGGCTGCTGGCGGCAACAAGTACAAGGTCACGGGTGACCTGACCGTGCACGGCGTGACCAAGCCGGTGACGCTGGACGCCACGCTCAACAAGAGCGGCGAGCATCCGATGCTGAAGACGGCGACGGTGGGCTTCGACGCCACCGCCACGCTGAAGCGTTCCGACTTCGGCGTGGGCGCTTACGTGCCGAACGTCAGCGACGAGATCAAGATCCACATCACCACCGAGGCTTCGGTGCCGAAGGCCGACGCCGCCAAGTAAGCCCAACGCTGGGCATGAGCAGGCCCGCGCTCACGGCGCGGGCCTGTTCTTTTTGGGCTCAACGATTGCTGACGCCTTCGTCTTTCAGTGACGTCAGCTTGTCCAGGTCCATGTCGTTCACGGCCTGCTTCAGGTCATCCATGCTGGCGCCGCTGCCGCTCGCCTTGACCGAGAAACGGTTGGCGACGATCACGCCAAATTCGCCCGTCTTGGTCTGCGAATTCCACGCTTCGTGCATCAGCCGCTCGTGCTCGGTATAGGTCTTTTCGTAACCGTGGTCGGTCTGCTGTTCGGTGGAATGGGCCACTGCGCTGGCCATCGCCATCATGCCCCGCATATTGCCGGTGTCGGCCAGCTCGATCTTGATGTTGCGATCCTTGCCGTCGCTGTAAGTGGCATAGGCAGTGGATATCTGCATGCCTACCGCGCCGGAGCGTTGCGCGTTGAAGTCACTGCGCTTCATGCCATCGAGCTCCTCGGGCAGGAAGCCACGCAAGGTTTCCGGTGATAGCGACACCGCCACGGTCTTGCCTGCCATGCTGTCTGGATCGACAGTCACCGTGGTTCGATCGCTGCTGGTCGCGTGGATGCCGGCCATCGACGCGCCGGTGAGCGCCGCCGTGCCGATGATGCCGGCCATGATCAAGCCCACGATCCAGCTCAGCGCAATCCCGATGATCACGATGACGGCGGTGTAGCCGCCGGCGCGCTCGGGTGGGCAGCGCATGGTGTGCGGCAGTCCGAGATAGAGCAGATAAATGCCGTAGATCACGCCGGCAATCGCCACCAGCCAACCGAGCCACGGAATGATCACGGCGATGCCGGCGACCCATCCTGCGGTCCAGGCATAGGCCACCGTCTTGAGCGCCTGCACGGGGTCCTTGCTGCCGCCAAAACTCGGCGCGAACGCATTGACGATGAGGGCGACCAGGTAGACCACCACCAGGGTCAGCAGGTAATGCAGGATCAGGCCGAGCAAGCCCAGGCCCAGTGGCGTGTGCACATGCATGCCCCAGCCGCCGTGACCGAACAGGCTGCCGCGAATGAAGTAGGCGATCACCGGCAGCGCGGCGACGATGCAGATGTAGTTGCGGAACAGGCCGCCGACGGTGGCGGGCTCGGCAGCGATCACCGGCCACTCGGTCTGTGGCGAACTGAGGATGGCCTTGATGCGACTGAAGATCTTTCCGAAGTCCATGACGGCTCCTGCTTCAGGATGTGCCTGTTCCCGCCATCCACAGACCGCTGGATCGCGGGCCGTTCGTTCCCCGTACGCGAGGGCATTCTCGGCCGCCGGGGCGGCCCCCGACATTGGTCGCCCGCACTATGCCCTAGGTCGCAGTCCGCTGCCCGCCGCGTCGCGATGTGGGGTTGGCCTGCTAACATGGTGGGTCTGGTGTCCTGATGGAGTTTGACCCCCATGTCGCGTTCCCCTGCGGCTGCCCCGCTGATCCCGGCGAATGCCGAAAATCGTTACGAAGTGACGCGCTCGGACCTTCCGCTGTCCTGTCCGATGCCCGGCATGGCGCTGTGGAACTCCCATCCGAAGGTCTATTTGCCGATCGTGGAGGACGGTGGTGAATCCACATGTCCTTATTGCGGCGCGCATTACGTGCTTCGCGACTGATTTCGACCTCGAAAGTTACAACTGAAACCATATCGGCCGCGCATTTCGGCACGATTGCTGCTTGCCTCTAGGAATGAAGGCACCTTTCGAACAAATCATGTCAGCAATCGCTACACCAGCGCGGTCCCTGACCGTGGTCCAGCTGATCCCTGCCCTGCAATCGGGCGGGGCAGAGCGGTCTGCGCTGGAGATTGCCCGTGCCCTGGTGCAGGCCGGCCATCAGTCCATCGTGATTTCCGCCGGTGGCCGCATGGTGTCGCAGCTGGAAGCCGAAGGCAGCCGTCACATCACGCTGGATATCGGCCGCAAGTCGCTGGGCACCTTCATGAAGGTCGGCGCGCTGCGCAAGCTGCTGCGCGAGCTCAAGCCCGACATCGTGCACGCACGCTCGCGCCTGCCGGCCTGGCTGGGCTGGTGGGCCATCAAGGGCATGAAGCCGGCGCCGCATTTCGTGACCACCGTGCACGGCCTCAATTCGCCCGGCCGCTACAGCGCCATCCTGCTGCGTGGCGAGCGCGTCATTGCGGTATCGCAGACCCTGCGCGATTTCATGCTCAGCCATTACCCCTGGCTGGAACCGGCTCGCGTGCGGGTGATCCCGCGCGGCATCGATCCGGACGCGTTTCCCTACGGGCATCGACCGGACGACAACTGGGTCAAGGCGTTCTTCGCGGAGTTTCCGGCGCTCGCCGGCGGCCCGCTGCTGACCCTGCCGGGTCGCGGCACTCGCCTGAAGGGCCACCACGACGCCATCGAACTCGTAGCCGAGCTCAAGCGCCGCGGCATCGATGTACGCCTGTTGTTGCTGGGCGTGATCGAGCCCGGTCGAGAGGCCTACGTGGAAGAGCTCCGCCACCTCGTGCGCACGCGCGGACTGGAATCGCAGGTGGTGATGACGCCGCCGCGTTCCGATGTGCGCGACATCTACGCCGTCTCCTCGCTCGTGCTGCAGTTGTCAAACAAGCCCGAATCGTTCGGCCGTACGGTGATCGAAGCGCTGTCGCTGTGCCGCCCGGTGCTGGGCTACGCGCACGGTGGCGTGGGCGAGTTGCTGGCCGAGCTGTATCCGGCAGGCCGCGTACCTCCCGCCGACCGCGAGCGCCTGGTGGAACGTGCTGCCGAGCTGCTGCGCGTGGCGCCGCCCATCCCGATGCTGCAGAACTACCGCCTCACCGATATGCAGCAGGCCACCCTGGCCTTGTACGACGAGCTCACCGCGGCCTGACGCAGCGTTGAGCGTCGCCCGTACGGTGACTCACCTACAATGCGCGGGTCACCCTTAATTGATCCACGCATGAGCCCTATTGCTGCATTCCTGAAGGCCGCCCTGCGTTCCCCCTTGCTGCCGTTCTGGCTGGTGATCGCCCTGCTGCCGTTCGGGCGCAGTGCCGAGCTGGGGACCTTCCTTTGCCTGATCGGCGTGGTGTTGCTGTTCGTACGCCATCCGTCCGCCTTGCGCGAACACGCCGGTGCACGGCTGTTGCTGTGGCTGCTGGCGGCTTATGTGGGCGCCGCGCTGATCTCCTCGGTGGACTCGCTGGCGCCTGGCAAGAGCTGGGGCACGGTGGCGTCACTGCTGCGCTACGCCCCGTTGGGCTTGTACGCCTGCTTTGCCATCCGCCGCGAAGACAAGCTCGACGCGCTTTACCTGGCCACGGCTGCGGTCGTGGCGTTCTGGGCGCTTGATGCCTGGGTGCAGGCACTGACCGGCTGGAGCCTGGGTGGGCACGCCGAGCCCGAGCGCATCTCCGGCATCTTTGGCGCCGCCAATCTGAAACTCGGCCCGTCGCTGTCGGTGCTGTCGCCATTCGTGCTGTGGGTGGCGCTGCGGCGCTTTGGCCTCAAAGGGCTGCTGATCGCTTTCGTGCTGCTGCTCGGGCCGGTGCTGATGTCCGGATCGCGAGCGTCGTGGGTTTGCTACGCCGTGGTGGCCCTGGGCTTTGCCTGGCGGGTGACGGGCTCGCCCCTGCGATTCGTGGCTGCCGCCGGTGCCTTGGCCGCGGTGATCCTGCTCGCCGGCGGCGTCGCCTGGAAAACCTCCGAGCGCTTCCAGCTGCGCATGGATCGCACGCTGCAGGTGCTGCAAGGTTCGGACAAATCGCTCGATTGGGCGCTGAGCGGTCGCCTGGATATCTGGCGCACCAGCGTGGCGATGTTCGAGGGGCACCCGATCAACGGCGTCGGCGTGCGCGCGTACCGCTATGCGTATCCCGCGTATGCGCCAGCCAATGATCGTTTTGTCGTCACCGCCGACGGCTGTGGCGTTGGCGAAGGCGCCTGCCATGCCCATCAATGGCTGCTCGAGGTACTCACGGAAACCGGCGCGCTCGGCATGGCCTGCTGGCTGGCGGCGATCGGATGGGCGGTGATCGTGTGGCGCAGGGTGGGCGCCGCGGCACGTACGCGCGCCTTCCCGGCCACGCTCGCCCTGGGCACGATGCTGTTCCCGCTCAATACGCATCTGGCCTTCTATTCGGCCTGGTGGGGTTTGTTGTTCGCATGGCTGCTGGGCCTGTGGTGTGCGGCGCTCTACGTGCATCCATCGTCGCAGGGAGCTGCCGCATGACGCGCGAGCCGCTGTCGGTAGTCGTGATCACCTTCAACAACGCGGACACGCTCGACGCGTGCTTGAGTCGCGTCGACTGGGCCGACGAAATCGTCGTGCTCGATTCGGGTTCGACCGACAACACCGTCAACATTGCACGCCAACACGGCGCGCGTGTCGCTGTGCATCCGTTCGACGATTACGGCCCGCAGAAGCAGCGCGCCTATGACATGGCCAGCCACGACTGGATCTTGAACCTCGATGCGGACGAGATCCTCTCGCCTGGCACGCGCGAGGAAATTGAACGTGCCTTGCAGCATCCCCGGCATGCCGGTTTCCGCTTGCCGCGGCGCGAACGCATGTTCTGGACCGTGCAGCATCGCTGGAGCTGGCGCAACGGCCACCTGCGCTTGTTTGATCGTCGTCGCGGCGGCATGAACGATGTCGAGGTGCATTCGGCTGTCGAGGTACGCGGCCCGGTGAAAACCCTGCGGCGCGCGGATTTCGTCAATGACGGCGACGGCGACATCGCCACGCGCGTGGAAAAGATCAACCGTTACACCACCGGCATGGTGGCGTACAAACTCCGCACGCGGCAGCGCTTTACCGGCCTGCGCATGGTGTTCTATCCACCGGTGTTCTTCCTGCGGCAGTACATCGGCAAGCGCTACTTCCTCAACGGCTGGGCTGGTTTCATCGCCAGCGTCACCGGTGCGTTCTACGCCTTCCTCAAGTACGCGAAGTTGCATGAGGCGAGGGAGCAGGCATCGCGCAAATCGCGCGGCGAAGAACATTAGTCGCGCGACGCGAGCCCTTTGATGCGTTGGCCTGCCGGAAAAATTCAGCGCGGATTTAGCTAGCTGTACGAGCTGGCGCAAACTCTTGCACGCCGAAATTACTTGCATGCAAAGCCCGTTTTAGCAGTGCCACCATCGCGCCGTGAATCGTGCGTCAATTCCAGGATTTAGACGAACGAAATTGCGCGCACGGGGTCATGCTCGGCGTCGTGCTGTTACAACGCGCGAGTACGCTGCAACGTGATGATTCTGATGGCGTGCATGAAGTCGTCACGATCTGGCGCACGTTTTCGCGTCGCACTCGTTGTGGCGTCGCCGATCGCCTTCCACACTCGCCTGGTTTTCGTGGGGTGTCATCGCGAGCAGGTTTTGTTGGCTCTCTCTCGCGCCGTTCTAGGGTGACTTTTACTGCAATGGCATCGCGTCGCCAACACGGTGACGCGACGGGCGACTTCGTCTTACGCACAGCGCGAATCTCAAAGGAGGTCATGCGGGGGAAAGCTGTGGCTGATCGAAAACGGGGGGCTTGTTCTCAATGGATCGCATCAGGGAGACATTGCATGAAACACGAGCACCTGAACCTGCTGGGGGTCATGACCCTGGTCCTCGCAGGCATGCCGGTGGTGGCTTCGGCACAATCAAACACTGCGCAAAACGCAGCATTGGCTGGCATCAACACGGCCGAAGCGCCCAGGGTGACGCAGACGGTCGATAGCCGCGCGACATCGACTCTACAGCGCAGTCATCTGAGCCTGGTCGACCGTTCCACGCCGACCAAGGCGGTGGACGATGCGGCCGCCATGAATCACATGAACCTGATCCTGCAGCGCAGCGCAAAGCGGCAGGCGGCGCTGGATGCACTGATTTCCGCCCAGCACGACCCGAGCTCGTCGAAGTTCCGCCAATGGGTGACGCCCGATCAGTTCGGGCAGACCTTCGGCGTATCCGACGCCGATATTGCAGCAACGACCGCGTGGCTGAAATCGCAGGGCTTCACGGTCAACGGCGTCTATCCGAACAAGATGCAGATCGACTTCAGCGGCAACGCAGGGCAGGTGAAGCGCGCGTTCCACACGCAGATGAACCAGTACACCATCAACCAGGCAGCGCACGTGGCCAATGCCAGCGACATCAGCATTCCACAGGCTCTGCAAAGCGTGGTGGCGGGCGTGGCCGGCCTCAATGACATCCATCCTCAGGCACAGCACACGGCGCCGAAGCTGGGCCAGTTCGATGCGAACTCGCAGCGCTTCAAGGTGCAGCAACCGAAAACCGCAGCCGCTGGCATGACGCCACAGGCGGTCAACTTCACCAATGGCTCGCGCGGCCTAGTGCCGTACGACATGGCGAAGATCTATGGCACCGACAAGCTCTATGCGAGCGGCCTGACCGGTACGGGCATCACCATTGCGCTGGTCGAGGACAGCTCGATGGTGCCCGATGACTGGACCAACTTTGTCAGCCAGTTCGGGCTGACCAGTTACGGCGGCACGTTCCAGCAAATCCAGCCTCAGGCGACCGGCTTCACCAACTGCATCGACCCGACCATCAACTTCCCCGGCGAAGACGACTTCGAGGCCTTGCTCGATGCCGAATGGTCGACCGCGATGGCACCCGGCGCCAACATCTGGCTGGCCAGCTGTGACGATTCCAACGCCACCAACTTCTTCGGCGGCGTGGTCACGGCGGCGACCAACCTGATCAATGGCAGCAACCGTCCCAACATCATCAGCGCCAGCTATGGATACGGCGAAGGCTTCGTCGATGCACCGAGCAAAGCGGCCATCGACCAGATGTGGGCGCAGGCAGATGCGGAAGGCATTTCCGTGTTCGTATCGAGCGGCGATTCGGGCTCCAATCCGAGCTTCAACGGCTTCTTCATCAATGGCGCGGGCATCGATGCCAATGCGTTTGGCACATCGCCGAACGACACCGTGGTCGGCGGCACCGATACGGCCGACATCCTCGACGGCAGCACGAAGAAGTATTTCAGCTCGACCTTCAACGCGCAGTACGGCTCGGCACTGTCGTATGTGCCGGAGATTCCGTGGAACGAATCCTGCGGCAATGAAGTGGCAGCCAAGTCGCTGGGCTATGCGACGTCGCTGGCGTTCTGCAAGGCCTATCTGCAGTTCGATCCCTACGGCTACTACATCACTTCCGAATCGGGCAGCGGTGGTCCGTCGTCGGTGAATGCCAAGCCGGCATGGCAACGTCTGGTCTACAACACTGCCAAGGACCAGTCGCGCGACGTGCCCGACGTGGCCTTGTTCGGTGGTTCGTACGGTGGTTCGACCTGGGTGATCGTGTGCTCTTACTACTATCCCTGCACACCGGGATTCACCGGTAGCACGGCGCTGATCGGTGGCACGTCGCTGTCGTCGCCGATGTTCGCCGGCATCCAGGCCTTGATCGACCAGGGCCTTGCAGCGAAGGGCCTGTCCCCGAACCAGGGCAATGCTGCGCCGACGCTCTACACGCTGGCCGCCGATGAGTACGGTGGCCCGAAGGGTGCGCAGCCGGCAACCTTGGCGACCTGCAACTCGGACAATGGCGCCAAGGGCACCGGCAAGTGCGTGTTCCACAACGTCACGCGCGGCAGCATCGCCACGCAGTGCGTGCAGCAGCTGCCGGATGTGGTGACACCCGACTGCTACTACTACGGCACGCTGCCGAACTCCTACCTCGGTGCGATCCAGGTGGGCCTCACTTCGAGCAACGCCAACAAGTACAACGCCAATACGGAGGCGTTTGCGGCGCAGGCGGGCTGGAGTTTTGCGTCGGGCCTGGGTTCGGTCGACGCCAATAATTTGCTGAAGGCGTGGAAGGCCTTCGTCAATGTGAAGTAAGGGGAGTCCCTCGACATCCCCGGCGTTGCGCCGGGGATGTTGTTGTCAGGCTGCCTGCGACAGCGGCAGCGGCTGGTCGCGCAGCGCCGCCAGCAAGCGGGCACACGCTTCGCGACGCAGCATTTCGCGGCGACGGAAGGCGGAGCGATGCTTGCTCTCGACCTGCAGTTCGCTGCGCTCGGGCTCGCTGGTCGGCAAGGCAAAGAAGCCATCCGGCTGCAGCACGCCCTGGCACTCTTCCCAGAAACTGTCGTAGTCGGCCTTGATCTTGTCCGCTTCGCCTGAAAACGGGTGCGCCAGGTTGCTGACACCACGAACCTGCGTGGCGCCGGCAAACGAACCAAAGGCGAGCAGCAGCGAATGCAGCAGGTTTTTCGGCCGCAATCCGTAGCACTGCTTGGTCAGTTCGCGCACGGCCTCGCGCCCCAATTCGGCGGCGGCGCCCTGCAGGCAGCCGATCAACAGCGTGCGGCCCTGGTCGGCGATGCTGAAGATGGCCGACGACAGCACCTGGCCCTGCGTATTGCTAAGGCATAGCGCCAGCTCGCCTTCGCGGCTGCGACCGGTCGGTCGGCGCAATTCCAGCTGCAGCTCGCTGCCGTCCTTCAGGGCGAGCGTTCCCCATCGATGGTGGCCATGCAGATAAACCGCATCCACCATCGCCGCAGGCAGTTGACCAAACACAAAGCGATAGTGCTGGCTGACAATCGACATGCGCTCGGCACGCCCGATCCGACGATTGATGTAGTGATGGTGCCAACGCTCATGCAGGCGCGGATCATGCGCCAGGATCGACGTGAGCCGTGGCGACCCGTACAGCTCGGCCAGCCACGCCGACTGGCGACGCGCCATGCGCACACTGCGGGCAATGTATTTCAGGCCGGCGGCGAGGCGCTTTGAGGGCGAGCCACGCCAATCGCGGCGTTGGCGCAGCGAGCGCAAAAACAGCCGGAAAGTCATGTTGGGTGGGCGGATCGTGGGGATGGTCGGCCGTCTTTTTACCCGCACTGACTGTCATTTATCTGTCAGCGAACAGGACGGCTTCGTGCAAGGCTTAGTAGACCGACGGGCTGCCTTCCGGACGTGTCTTGAAGCGCTTGTGTACCCACAGGTATTGCTCGGGCGCGGCGCGCACCATGTCTTCGATGCACACATTGACGCGCGCGGTGTCATCGAGCACATCCTTGCTCGGCAAGCCCTCGAGCGGAGCGCCCAGCTTCAGCGCATAGCCCGCGTTGCCGGGCAGGCGGCGGTGATAGAACGGAATCACCACGGCGCCGGACATGCGGGCCAGATGATGGGTCGCCGTGATGGTGGCGGCCGGCACGCCGAAGAACGGCACGAACACATTGTCCTTGCTGCGCATGTCCTGATCGGGCGCATACCAGAGCGTGCCGCCGTTGCGCAGATGCTTGACGGTGCCGCGGATATCGTCTTTCTCGAACATCGCCTCGGCGTAATCGAGTCGTGCGCGCAGCACGACCCACTCGAACACTGCTGAATCCATGCGGCGATACATGCCGGAAATGCGGATGCGCTGCGAAACCAGCCGCGCGCAGAGTTCCAGATGCGAGAAATGACCGCCCACCAGCAACACGCCCTTGCCCTGCGCACGCGCCGCTTCGAGATGCTCCAGGCCTTCGATGGTCACCGGTACGTTGGCGATTGCGCGCTCGCTGCCCATCCAGCCCAGCGCGAACTCGGCCATCATCAGGCCGATATCGCGCAGATGCGCATCGACCAGCCTGGCCTGTTCTTGCTTGGACAGTTCGGGAAAGCACAGCGCGATATTCACCTCCGCCACGTGCCGCCGCGGCGAGGGCACGCGCTGCACCAGCCAGCCCAGTCCGCGACCAAAGGCCATCAGCCAGGGGCGTGGCAGGCGGGCGATCAGCCAGATCACGCCGGCACCCAGCCAGGCGGGCCAGTGCGTGGGCGAGAGCAGGGAGCGGGTGAAGCTGGGACGAGGCATGCCGGGCATCGCCCGCATTGTAGGGAACAAGCCAAAACGAGGCGAGCCGCGGCGTGGGGCAGGGCCCGTGCGTCCGAGCCGATATACTGGCGCACCGCGATCGAAAGGCTCTCCGTTGCGCTACATCTACACCCTCGCCATGTACCTGGTGACGCCGCTGATCGTGTTGCGGCTGATGGCGCGTGGCGTGCGCTATGGCGATTATCACAAGCGCTGGCGCGAACGCTTCGGCTTCTTCGAGGCCTCGGGCGTGACCGGCAGCCTGTGGGTGCACGCGGTATCGGTGGGCGAGGTCAATGCAGCCGAGCCGCTGATCAAGGCCTTGCAGACGGACTATCCGAACGCGCCGCTGGTGGTGACCACGGTGACGCCCACCGGCTCCGAACGGGTGCGCCAGCTGTTCGGTGACAGCGTGTTCCACGTCTATCTGCCCTACGACCTGCCGTTCTCGGTATCGCGCTTCCTCAAGCGCGTGCGACCGCGCCTGGCGATCATCGTGGAAACCGAGATCTGGCCGAATCTCTACCTGGCCTGCCGGCGTCGCAGCATCCCGCTGATGATCGTCAACGCGCGCCTGTCCGAGCGCTCGCTGCGCGGCTATAAGCCACTGGGCAACCTGGTGGCGCAGGCCATGCGTTGCGTGTATCAGATCGCCGCCCAGTCGCGTACCGATGCCTCGCGTTATCGCGCGCTGGGCGCCGACCCGGACAAGATCGTAGTCACCGGCAACATGAAGTTCGACATGCCGGTGCCCTACGACGCTGAGCGCAAGGGTGAGGAGCTGCGCCAGCAGTGGGGCCATCTGCGTCCCGTCTGGATCGCGGGCAGCACGCACGAAGGCGAAGAACTGCCGGTGCTCGAAGCCCACCTGGAAGTGCTCACGCGCTGGCCCGACGCCTTGTTGCTGATCGCACCCCGACACCCCGAACGCTTCAAGCTGGTGGAAAACTCCGCGCGCAGCCTGGGTTTCACGGTGGGTACGCGCAGCGCCGACCGCGTGCCGTCGGCGGCTCATCAGGTCTTCGTGATCGATGCGATGGGCGAGCTGATGCCGTTCTACGCTGCCTCCGATCTGGCTTTCGTGGGCGGCAGCCTGGTGCCGATCGGCGGCCACAATGTGCTGGAACCCGCCGCACTTTCCACGCCGGTGCTGGTTGGCCCGAACACCTTCAATTTCGAAGAAATCACCCTCACCCTCATCCGCGAGGGCGGTGCTTCGCGCGTGAACAGCGCCGAGGAACTGGGTCCGGTGGTGCTGCAGCTGTTGCGCGATCCGCCGCAGCGCCAACGCATGGGCGACGCGGCGCGCATCGTGTTCGACAGCGAGCGCGGCGCCGTCAAGCGCGTGATGGGCATGATCGACGACCTGCTGCAGGAATAGACGTCCAGACGGCTGCAAGGCCAAGACGCAACAAGGCCGGGACTTGCCCGGCCTTGTCGGTTGCAGCTTATGCGATGCGCGTTACTGCAGCATCGAGTTGACCATTTCCACGTCTTTCACGTCGATGGAGCCTGCCGACTGCTTGAGCTGCAGCTGGTCGAGCACCAGCTGGTGGCGCGACTGCGAGTAGCTGCTCTCGGCCTGGGTCAGGGTCTGAATCGCGTTGAGCACGTTCAGCATGGTCTGCGTACCCACGTCGAAGCCGGCGCGGGTGGCTTCCAGTGCCTTCTGGCCGGAGTCGACCGAGGCCTTGTTGGCTTCCACCTGGCTGATGCCGGCGGCGACCGAGCGATAGAAGTTCAGCGTGTCGCGGACGACCTGGCGACGCGTCGACTCCAGCGAGTCCTGGGCTTCGTCGCGCTGGTAGATCGACTGACGAACGCGCGACTGCGTGGCGCCGCCGGAGAAGATCGGAATATTCATCGAGATGCCGACCGTGGTGCCATAGGCGCCATTGCCGGGCACGTTGTAGTTGCCGTGCTCGAGCCAGGTGGTGTCCTTGCCGCGCGACACCGAGGCGTTGATCGTCGGCAAGTGGCCGGCGCGAGCCGCGTCGATGTCGTGCTCGGCCGCCTGCACGGTGTACTGGCTGGCATGGATGCTGGCGTTGGACTGCAATGCAGCCTGCACCCAGGCGTTCGGGTCTGCCGGGTTCGGCGGCGTCAGCGGCAGATCCTCGCGCAGCTTCTTGAGCTCGCCCACCGGCTTGCCGGTGATCTGGGTGAGCGCTTCCTTGGCGTCGTTGAGGGTGTTCTGCGCGGCCACAGTCTGGGCCTTGGCCAGTTCGTATTCCGACTTGGCCTGGTAGACGTCGGTGATGGCCGACAGGCCCACCTTGAAGCGCTGATCGGCCTGGTCGTAGGCCTGCTTGAAGGAGTCCTCGCTGGCCTTGGCGAATATCAGCGCATCCTGGCTGGTCAATACGCCGAAGTAGGCCGTGGTGACACGGACATACAGGTTCTGCGCCGCGGCGTCGTAGGTGGCGTCCTGAGAATGCGCGGCGGATCGCGCTGCCGCGAGGTTGGCCCACTGGCTGAGGTCGACAATCGTCTGGGTCAGCGTGGCCGAAAGATCACGCGTGCGCGAATGGCCGAACGAGGAGCCGGTGACCGTGCCGTTGGCAAGGTTGTTGCCCGCCGACTGCTGTTGCAGCCCGTAACTGCCATTGAGCTGCGGCAGCATCAACGCACGCGCCTGGGCAACGCCTTCACCGGTAGCAAGGCGCGTGGCTTCCGCCTGCGACAGCACCGGGTCATTGGCGCGGGCTTCTCGGTATGCATCCAGCAAGTCCTCGCTGTGGCCGGCCAGCGGGAACGCCGACAGGGCCAGGGCGAGGGTCAGAAGCTTCAAGCGCATGGGTTGCCTCATGTATGGGGAAATAGGTCAGAAAACGAAGCGACGCGGCGGCTCGGCGTGCTTCAAATAGGGCAGGTCGGTCTCAAACAGCGATTCTTCGCGGTAGCGACCATTGCCCTCGTGGGTGAGCAGCAGCACGTGCTGCACCGGCGACTCGCCGCGCACCACCAGCAGGCGGCCACCGGGCTTGAGCCAGCCCAGGAAGCGCTGCGGGATCTGGTACACCGCGCCGGTGACAACCAGTGCGTCGAACAATCCGTTCGGCTGCCAGCCATTCACCGCTTCGCCGGCTTCCAGCGTCACGTTGGCGATGCCTGCGCCAGCCAGGCGCTGGCCCGCTGCAGTGACGAAATCGGCATGGATGTCCAGGCTGGTGACGTGACCAGCGAGCTTGGCCATGCAGGCCGTCAGGAAACCCGAACCCGTGCCGATTTCCAGCACCTGGTCGCTCGGGGTGAGTTCCAGCGCCTGCAGCACGCGGCCCTCGACCACCGGCTTCATCATCACTTCGCCGTGACCCAGCGGCAGGCACAGGTCGGCAAAGGCCAGCTTGCGGTGCTCAGGGGCAACGAAGTCCTCGCGGCGCACACTGCCCAGCACGTCGAGCACGCGGGCATCCAGCACCTCCCAGGGGCGCACCTGGTTTTCCACCATGTTCACTCGCGCCTGTTCGAAGTTCATCGCCATGTTGCTTAGGTCCTAATGCGAATCGGGAAAAAGGCTAAAAAGGATAAGCGCTTAGCCATCTTCCGACAATGTGCAAAGCCTGCGGGTTCGTACCAACGACACGAAGTGCCGGAAGTCATCGCGCTTGGTTGACGGAAGTCATGCGTGGCGCGGTGTCCGCGGACACTTCGCCATGCCAAGGTTACGCACTACGTCGATGCTTCCCCGTACGCGCGACCACCGTCTGACCAGGGAGTCGCGTGAGTGCATCTTGCATGGCCTGATGCAAGGATGCGTCAAGGCGCTGAACACGGGCCCGGGGCGAGAGGCTGCCGCGGCTCTGTGCCGCGACCTCCAGCCAGGCCAGCCAGCGGGCGATACGGCTGCGTTCGGTGGGGTCAAGCCCGGACAGCGCGGCGCGCGCCGCGAACGCGGCCCGGCGGGCCTCCGCCTGGCCTGGTTCAAGCCAGCAGGCAAGCGAACGCTGGGCGAGTCGATACGCCGGGCTGAGGGAAAGTTCTGCGATAGTGGTGGACATAAGGGAAGCCGTGTATCTTGGCCATGGAAAATAACTAAACCGCCGCGTATACTAAACGGGCGTTATCCATTTGTGAAGCCATTTGTGAAGGTATAGCCATGAGCACGATCCCGCAGACCAAGCCTCAGGGGCCCGGCCGTCCCAAGGACATGGAAAAGCGCGCGGCGATCCTTGAGGCCGCCAAGGGCCTGTTCATCCGCAACGCCTTTGCCGGAACCAGCATGGATGCGGTAGCGGCAGAGGCCGGCGTGTCCAAACTCACCGTCTACAGCCACTTCGGCGACAAGGACAACCTGTTCCGCGAGGTGATCCGCGCGCGCATCCAGGACCTGATCCCCGAAGACACCTACCACTACGACCCCGCCGAAGACATCCGCGTCGCGCTGGAGCGTATCGCCCTGCATCACGTCCGGCTCGACTGCGACGTGCAGAACGTGGGCACCTTCCGCGCCATCCTCAGCGACTGCCGCCAGGGCAACCCGCGCTACGGCAAGTTGCTCTGGGAAGAAGGCCCGGATCGCACCAATGGTCTGATGAAACGCCTGCTGCAACAGGCGGTTGACGACCGCAAGCTGGATATCGCCAACGTGGCCCGCGCCGCCGGCCAGTTCATCTCCCTGATCAAGGGCGAAATGCTGTTGCGCCGCATGTTCGGTTGCGAAGAGTGCGCCCAGTCCTACGCCGCAGAGCTCGAACAGACCGCCCGCGATGGCGTGGACATGTTCCTGCGCGCCTATCTGCCGCGCTGATCCCCGCCTGATTCAGGCCCGCCAAGGCCGCCGCACTCGCGGCCTCCCTCGCTTCGTGCTCAAATAGCGGCTTGAGGCGGGGGTGCCGGCAACAAGTCGGCTGAGAGAGTCCCTTCGAACCTGATGCGGCTAGTACCGCTGTAGGGAGCTTCGCCGCAATGCCGTAAGGACATTGCGTCCGGTGCCGTCCGCTTCTGTTGCTGAATGCGCGTTTGCATGCGCATCACTCCACACGATCCAGTGTGGACTCCCCAACAAAAGCACGTCCCCTCGGGGACAGCGCCAACGCCCGGACGGACCAAAGCCGATGAATGCCCTGCCCAATGACCTTGCGCGCGCCGCGCAGGAACTCTCCGAAGCCGTGACGCGTCCGATTCCGGGCTCGCGCAAGATCCACGTGCAGGGCAGCCGCCCGGACATCCAGGTGCCGTTGCGCGAAATCTGCCAGGCGCAGACGCCGACCCTGTTCGGCGGCGAAGAGAATCCGCCGATCACCGTGTACGACACTTCAGGCCCGTACACCGACCCCGACTACAAGGTAGACCTGGTCACCGGTCTGCCGGCGCTGCGCGCGGGCTGGATCGCCGAGCGCGGCGACACCGAGCAGTTGAGCGGCCTGAGCTCCGCCTTTGGCCGCCAGCGCGCTGTCGATCCCAAGCTCGATGCCTTCCGCTTCACCGCGACGCGTGCGCCGCATCGCGCCAAAGCCGGCGCCAACGTCACCCAGATGCACTACGCCCGCCAGGGCATCGTGACGCCGGAAATGGAATACATCGCCATCCGCGAGAACCAGCGCATCGAAGCGCTGCAGGGCAGCGCGCTGCGCACCCAGCACCCGGGCGAATCGTTCGGTGCGGCCTTGCCCAAGCTGATCACCCCGGAATTCGTGCGCGATGAAGTGGCGCGCGGCCGCGCCATCATCCCGGCCAACATCAACCACCCGGAAGCGGAGCCGATGATCATCGGCCGCAACTTCCTCACCAAGATCAACGCGAACATCGGCAACTCCGCCGTGTCTTCCGGCATCGCCGAAGAAGTGGAGAAGCTGGTGTGGTCGATCCGCTGGGGCGGCGACACGGTGATGGACCTGTCCACCGGCAAGCACATCCACGAAACGCGCGAGTGGATCATCCGCAATTCGCCGGTGCCGATCGGCACGGTGCCGATCTACCAGGCGCTGGAGAAGGTAAACGGCGTGGCCGAGGACCTTACCTGGGACATCTTCCGCGACACGCTGATCGAACAGGCGGAGCAGGGCGTCGACTACTTCACCATCCACGCCGGCGTGCTGCTGCGCTTCGTGCCGCTGACCGCCAAGCGCGTCACCGGCATCGTCTCGCGCGGCGGTTCGATCATGGCCAAGTGGTGCCTCGCGCATCACAAGGAAAACTTCCTCTATACGCATTTCGAAGACATCTGCGAAATCATGAAGGCGTACGACGTGTCCTTCAGCCTCGGCGATGGTCTGCGTCCGGGCTGCATTGCCGACGCCAACGATGCCGCCCAGTTCGGCGAGCTCGATACGCTGGGTGAACTCACCCAGATCGCCTGGAAGCACGACGTGCAGGTGATGATCGAAGGCCCCGGCCACGTGCCCATGCAGCTCATCAAGGAGAACATGGAGCGCCAGCTGGAGAAGTGCCACGAGGCGCCGTTCTACACGCTGGGGCCACTGACCACCGATATCGCGCCGGGCTACGACCACATCACCAGCGCGATTGGCGCGGCGATGATTGGCTGGTTCGGCACCGCCATGCTCTGCTATGTCACGCCGAAGGAGCACCTGGGCCTGCCGAACAAGCAGGACGTGCGCGACGGCATCATCGCGTACAAGATCGCCGCCCACGCAGCGGATCTCGCCAAGGGTCATCCGGGTGCGCAGGTGCGCGACAACGCGCTGTCGAAGGCGCGCTTCGAGTTTCGCTGGGAAGATCAGTTCAACCTCGGCCTCGATCCGGAAAAGGCGAAGGAATTCCACGACGAAACCATGCCCAAGGATGCACACAAGAGTGCGCATTTCTGCTCGATGTGCGGCCCGAAGTTCTGCTCGATGAAGATCACCCAGGACGTGCGCGACTACGCCGCGGAACACGGCACCGGCGAGGAATCGGCACTGGAAGAGGGCATGGCGGAGAAGTCGGCGGAATTCCGCCAGCAGGGCTCCGAGGTTTATCACAAGGCTTGATGTTTCACCTCGTGCCGGCGGTCACCACCGCCTGCACGAGGTAGAGCACCTTGTGGGAGCGCACCCTGTGCGCGACGGCAACGCTGCGATGTTCCGCTCCGTTGGTTTGTCGCGCACAGGGTGCGCTCCCACACAACGGCCTCACATCCGCACCGCTTTTTTCACCTGCGTTTCGCGCGTCGCCACCTACGGTGCTGGTTCGCCCAGCCAGCCCGATGGAGCCACGCCCATGGCAGCCAAGCCGTTCCTCTCCGATATCGAAACCATCCGCAAGCGCGCCCGCGAACATATCGACAATGGCGCCATCACTTCCGGTTATTCCGCCGATCGCGCGACGGTGGTCAAGATACTCAACGAAGCGCTGGCCACCGAAATCGTCTGCGTGCTCCGCTACAAGTATCACTACTACATGGCCAAGGGCATCCACGCCAAGAGCGTGGCCGCCGAGTTTCTCGAGCATGCGAATGAGGAACAAGGGCACGCCGACCTCATCGCCGAGCGCATCACCCAGCTCGACGGCGCACCCAACTTTTCGCCCGAAGGCCTGCTGTCGCGCAGCCACGCCGATTACGTGGAAGGCGACGACCTGGTCGACATGATCAAGGAAGACCTGGTCGCCGAACGCATCGCCATCGACAGCTATCGCGAGATCATCACCTACCTCGGTGCAGCCGATCCGACGTCGCGCCGCATGATGGAAGGCATTCTTGCGATGGAAGAAGAGCACGCCGAGGATCTGGCGACCTTGCTCGACAATCTCGGCAAGAAGGGCGAGCCGGCCAAGCCGGCCAAGGCGCGACCCGAGAAGAAAGCCACCAAGCACTGAGCACAAGTCATCCCGCAGGCGGGTACGTGCGTTGGACAGACTTATTGCACCGGGAGACGCGCCATGGCGACCACGGACAACAACGCCCGCCAGGGACATGGGCTACTAAGGGCTGTATTGACCACGCTCGCACTGGGCGTGCTGCTTGCCAGCGTCGTGATGGCCTGGTGGGTCCGCCGGGCCGATAACAGCGCCAGCATGACGGGGCAGGCGACGGTTTCGGCCGACGCCGGCAGCACGCAAAGCTGAAGCACCATGAAAAAACGCCGCCCGAAGGCGGCGTTTTTGGCTTCGATCAGGCCTTCTTGTCGGCCTGGTAACGCTTGATGCCTTCTTCGATTTCGGCCTTCGCCTCATCGGCGCCGACCCAGCCTTCGATCTTGACCCACTTGCCCTTCTCCAGATCCTTGTAGTGCTCGAAGAAGTGGCCGATGCGCTCCAGCCAGTGGCCGGAGACGGACTTGATGTCCTTGATGTGGGAGTAGCCGGCAAAGATCTTTTCCACCGGAACCACCACCAGCTTTTCGTCGCTGCCGGCTTCGTCGGTCATCTTCAGCATGCCCACCGGATGGCAGCGGATCACCGAGCCCGGCACCAGCGGAAGCGGCAGGATCACCAGCGCGTCCAGCGGATCGCCGTCGCCGCCCAGGGTGCCAGGCACGTAGCCGTAGTTGCAGGGGTAACGCATCGGGGTCGACAGGATGCGGTCCACGAAAATCGCGCCGCTTTCCTTGTCCACCTCGTACTTGACGGGCTCGGCATCCTTGGGGATTTCGATGATGACGTTGATTTCGTCCGGAACCTTGCGGCCGGCGGGTACGAGATGCAGACCCATGAGCGTGTCCTTGGCTAGTCAGATGCAAAGACTTGAAAGGATACGTCAAAAGCTGCGCCATCGCAGCCGCGGGGCGGCTTTGCGCCCGGTTCCAGTTCAGCGTGAGACGGGTGCCGAAACGTGCTCAGGCCTGATATGGCCGTTCGCGTAACCACTTGGTGGCGATCCACTTTTCACCTTTGAGCACGGGCAGGCCGGCATGCAGCGAGGCCTCGTCGCCGGTGTCGTAAGCGAAATAGACGGCTGAACCGCGCATCGCCGTTACCGTGAGGCCGATGCGCGGAAAGGCCGTGCCGCCGCCTTCGTCCGGCGTATTGAGATACATCACCACGCTGGCGATGCGCTGGCCGCCGCGCGAGGTGACCGCCGAATAGCCGGGCTGGTCGGGATTGAACCAGTCGAAATGCGGCTCGTATTCCTGGCCCGGCTGGTAGTGCAGGATCTGCAGACCTTCGCCGTGGCTGACCGGAATCGCGAGCAAATCGGCAATGCGTTGCTCGATGCGTTGCACCAGCGGCGTCTCGCCGATGGCGAAAAACATGCCCTGGCTGGTGCGGCGCTCATCGGTCTGGTGACGTCCTTCGACATCCACGGTAAGCGAGCGCGCCAGCCGCGGTTTCGCTTCAGCGACCAGCTCGTCGCATTCCTGCAGGGTGAGCAGGTTCTCCAGCACGCGCACGACGGGCGCATCGGTGCTCACCGCAATGCGCACCGGATGTCCGTTGACGGTCTCTACCGGCGCCTGCGGATGACGCGTGCGCAGGCCCACGACCTTGGCCTTGGAGGCAGCCATGACCGTAGCCAGCGGCAGGTTCAGTACACGCGCGACGATCTGGCGGCTCTGCTCGCCGCCATAGCCGGCGTCCTTGAGCATCTTCAGCAGGTCGCTGAGACTGACGCCGGAGCGGCTGGTGGAAACAATCCATTCGCGCAGTTCGGGACGTATCGTGTGATGGTTCATGCGTCTAAAAAAGCGGCGCCGGCTCGGGCCGGCGCCCCATGTTACGCAGGACGCGCGCTTACTTCACGTGATCCCACAGGTAGGTATAGCCCAGGGCGTTCATGAAGGCCGACTGCTTGTTGTCCGCCGCCGCGCCGTGGCCACCCTCGATGTTCTCGTAGAAGCTGGTGTTGTAGCCGAGCGACTCGAGTTTGGCGGCCATCTTGCGTGCATGCACCGGACCCACGCGGTCGTCGCGGGTGGAGGTGGTGAACAGCACGGGCGGATATTTCTGGCCGGCCTTCGCGTTGAAGTACGGCGAGAACGTCTTGATCCACTCCCATTCCTGCGGCTTGTCCGGATCGCCGTATTCGGCAATCCATGAGGCGCCGGCGGAGAGGTGCGTATAGCGCTGCATGTCGAGCAAGGCCACCTGGCTCACGATCGCGCCATAGAACTGCGGATACAGCGTGAGCATATTGCCCATCAGCAGGCCGCCATTACTGCCACCCATGGCGCCCAGGTGCGCGGGCGAGGTCACCTTGCGCTGGATAAGGTCTTCCGAGACCGCCGCGAAGTCCTCGTAGGCACGCAGGCGATTCGCCTTGAGTGCGGCCTTGTGCCAGCGCGGGCCGTATTCGCCGCCGCCACGGATGTTGGCAATCACGTAGACGCCGCCCCTCTCAAGCCACGCGCGTCCCACACTGCCGCTATAGGCCGGCTGCAGCGAAACTTCGAAGCCGCCGTAGCCGTACTGGAGGGTGGGGTTGGTCCCGTCGGCCTTGAGGTTCTTCGGCGCAATCTCGAAGTAGGGCACGCGGGTGCCGTCCTTCGATACGGCGAAGTGCTGGCTCACGTCGTACTTCGAGGCATCGAAGAAACGCGGGCTGTGTTTGATCGCCTGCGCCTCGCCCTGGCCCAGGCTGCCGTAGTAGAGCGTGGTGGGCTGCAGGAAGCCGGTGACAGTCAGGAAGTAGTCGTCACTGGTGTCGTCATCGACGCCGCCGGCGGCGATGGTGGACAAGGCCGGCGCGCCACCCAGCGCTTCACGCTTCCAGTCACCGTCGCCCGGCGTGAGCACCTCAAGCCTGTTCACCACGTTGTCCATCACGTTGAGGATCAAGCGATGACGCGTCCACGAATAGGCGTCCAGCGCCGTGCTGTCGGTGGGTTCGAAAAGCACGGTGAGCTCGCGCTTGCCGGCCATGTAGTCATCGAATTTCGCCGCGATCAGCGAGCCGGACTTGTAGGTCTTGCCGGCCACGGTCCAGTCGTTGCGCGGCTCGATCAACAGCCATTCGCGGTGCACGTCGGTATTGGCATCGTTGGGCACGTCGATCTTGGTGAGCTTGCCGTCCTTGCCGCGCAGATAGGTCTCGCTCTCGTAGAAGGCGATCTGGCGAACCACGAAATCACGTACGAAGCCCGGCGTATTGTCGCGTCCGGCGGACACCGACATATCGTCGTCCCTGGCTTCGTATACCGTGGTCGCGCTCGACAGCGGCGTGCCTCGCTTCCACGCCTTCACGATGCGCGGATAACTCGACTTGGTCATCGAGCCCGGGCCGAAATCGGTGGCGACGTAGAGGTGATCGTTGTCCATCCAGGACACGCGGCTTTTCGCTTCGGGCAGCTCGAAGCCACCCTTCACGAATTGCTTGTCGGTGAGGTCGAACTCGCGCACGACATCCGCGTCGGCACCGCCACGCGATAGCGAGACCAGGCAGCGCTTGTAGTCGGGCTTGAAGCATTCGGCCCCGTGCCAGACCCAGTTTTCCTTTTCGCTGGCGGCGAGCGCATCGAGATCGATCACCGTCTCCCACGCAGGCTTGTCCTTGCGGTATTCATCCAGCGTCGTGCGGCGCCACACGCCCTTGGGGTGATCTTTGTCGCGCCAGAGGTTGTAGTAGCGGTCGCCGATCTTGCTGACCATCGGGATGCGCTCGTTGGAATCGAGCACTTCCAGCAGGCGCGCATCGAGTTGCTTGAACTCGGCGCTGTCGGCGTAGCTCTTCACCGTCTGGGAGTTCTGCTGGCGAACCCAGTCGAGCTGCTTGCTGCCGTCGATGGTTTCGAGCCAGAGGTTGGGGTCTTGGGCGGTGGGGGTGATGTGGTCGGCTGCGTGGGTCATGGTGCTTAGTGTGAGGCCCAGCGCTAGTGCCAGCCAGAGTGTGCTCTTGGAGGTCATGGGGGTCCTTGGGTGGGTGCAGCTGAAGGCTTGAGTTTGGTCGGGCGGTGGGCGTTGGGGCGCGTGACTAAAGTCAGGGGGCGAGGTGTCTTAGCGGTCCATTGGGGCCGTCATCCTTGGGCAGGCCGAGATCCAGAGCCTCGGTTTCTGGTTGTCGCGTTACGGCCAGCGTGCCGCTTACGCGGCGGGCGTTTCGATCGGCTGCCGCCGACCGAGTCACTTTTCTTTTGCTGGCCCAAAAGATCCCACGGGACTAGCTTCGCGTCGAAAGTAACCCAAAGAAAATGGCCTAAAAGCGCCCGCAGCATCGTGCTGGGATAAGCCCGAACGCTCGCGGCGCGCCGTCGTGGGACAACCTCCGAGGGTACACAGCGGGTAGTTCAAAGCGCTGCGCAACGCGCCCGAATCGCTGAGGACTTAAAGCCGCGGCTTGCTTCGCTCGCCTCGAGCTTCGCGGTGCACGCCACTTCTCCCTCTCCCCTCCGAGGAGAGGGCCGGGGTGAGGGGCGGGTGCTCGCGAAAAGCTCTCCAATCCGCTCTTTCTTCGCTTCGAAACTAAGCCCACCCCTCTTCCGAGGAGTGGGCCAGCAACACCATCGAGAGCTACAGCAGCGGAATCAACAACAGCGCCACGATGTTGATGATCTTGATCAGCGGATTCACCGCGGGGCCAGCCGTATCTTTGTACGGGTCGCCCACCGTGTCGCCAGTAACGGCGGCCTTGTGCGCTTCGGAACCCTTGCCGCCGTGGTGATTGTCTTCGATGTACTTCTTCGCGTTGTCCCATGCACCACCACCGGTGGTCATCGAGATGGCCACGAACAGGCCGGTGACGATGGTGCCGATCAGCACGCCGCCCAGTGCCTGCGCACCAGCCTCAGCTCCGCCCAGCCACTTGAAGCCGAACACCACCACCACGGGCACCAGCACGGGCAGCAGTGAGGGCACCAGCATTTCCTTGATCGCCGAGCGGGTGAGCAGGTCCACGGCGCGCGAATAATCCGGGCGGGTGGTGCCTTCCATGATGCCCTTGATCTCGCGGAACTGGCGGCGCACTTCCTCCACCACTGCACCAGCCGAGCGACCGACCGCTTCCATCGCCATCGCGGCGAACAGATACGGAATCAGGCCGCCGATCAGCAGGCCGATGATCACGTACGGATTGGACAGATCGAAGCGGAAGTCAGTGAGGTTGAGGTGTTGGTTGAGGTTGTGCGTGTAGTCGGCAAACAGCACCAGCGCTGCCAGGCCTGCCGAACCGATCGCATAGCCCTTGGTCACCGCCTTGGTGGTGTTGCCCACGGCATCGAGCGGATCGGTGACGCCGCGAACCTCGGGCGGCAGCTCGGCCATTTCGGCGATGCCGCCGGCGTTGTCGGTGATCGGACCGTAGGCATCCAGCGCCACGATCATGCCCGTCATGCTCAGCATGGCTGTCGCTGCGATGGCGATGCCATACAGCCCGGCCAGCTGATACGCGCCCCAGATCGCCGCACACACGGCCAGCACCGGCAATGCAGTGGATTTCATCGACACGCCGATGCCGGCGATGATGTTGGTCGCGTGGCCCGTGGTGGATGCCTGCGCAATGTGTTGCACGGGTTTGTATTCGGTGGCCGTGTAGTACTCGGTGATCACCACCATCGCGCCGGTCAGCACCAGGCCGATCAGGGCGCAGCCGTAGAGGCGACCCACGCCGTAGGCCGAGTCGGCCATCAGCTGGCTGGTGATGGGCCAGAACGCAATCGCGGCCAATACCGCTGACACCGCCACGCCTGCATAGAGTGCGCTCATGATCTTGGTGCTGCGTGCCTTCACGAAAAAGGTGCCGATCACCGAAGCCACGATGGATGCGCCACCCAGCACCAGCGGAAACAGCACGCCGTTGCTGCCGGTTTGTTCAGCCATCACGCCGCCGAGCAGCATGGTGGCGATCAAGGTCACCGCGTAGGTTTCGAACAAGTCGGCGGCCATGCCGGCACAATCACCCACATTGTCGCCCACGTTGTCGGCGATCACGGCCGGATTGCGCGGATCGTCCTCGGGAATGCCCGCTTCCACCTTGCCCACCAGGTCGGCACCCACATCCGCACCTTTGGTGAAGATGCCGCCACCCAGGCGCGCGAAGATGGAAATCAGCGACGAGCCGAATGCCAGGCCGATCAGTGCATGCAGCGCGTGCATGGTCTCGTAGCCCATGCGGCTCAACACCACGTAGTAGCCGGTGACGCCCAGCAGGGCCAGCCCGACCACCAGCATGCCGGTGATGGCGCCGCCGCGAAACGCGACATTCAACGCGGCGGCCAGGCCATGGCGCGCGGCTTCTGCGGTGCGCACGTTGGCGCGCACCGATACGTTCATGCCGATGTAACCGGTGGCGCCGGACAACAATGCGCCGATGGCAAAGCCAATCGCCGTGCCCCAATCCAAGGCCAATCCAATGATGATGAACAACACGATGCCAACGGCGCCGATGGTGGCGTACTGGCGATTGAGATATGCCTTCGCGCCTTCCTGGATCGCGGCGGCGATCTCTTGCATGCGTGCGTTGCCCGGCGACTGCGCCAAGATCCAGCGCACCGACAGTGCGCCATAAAGAATCGCCAGAACCGCACATGCCAGCACGATCCACAAGCCATACTGCTGCAGCATCGGAGCCTCCCCATGAGTGGTAAACCCAACGTCGGGGACGCCACCGGCTCCCCGACACGGCGGCCGCCCTTGCGGGCGGTCCAGGGGAGTATAGGCAATTGGGATGACGTTCCGTGTTGTGCGGCGCAGCGCTAGGAACGTTCTGATGTGAGTGTGCGCAACATGAATTTCCGACGTGGATGACGGATTGGGCCCACAGATCGACCTGTCTCAGGCCTTCATGTCCCATCAGTACCTGTCGGTAAGGTGCGTGAATGTGATGGGCGCACGCCGTGGAGCACTTGTCGGGACGCATCCGCAGGTTCCGGGCGTTGCGCATCGCCGAAAGATCCAGGGGGAGTCGGCATCCGCCAAGCCCGCTCCTGGTTGCTGTACGACCGATGCAAGCTGGCCCGGACGCTATGTTCCGGCGCCACGCCATCTTTCAGGTCCATCTCGTATTCACCTCCTGAGAGATCCACATGAACCAAGAACAGACCGCCACCGACAGCACCGAAACGACGGCCACCGAAGCCGCACAGACTCACGCCGTCTCCCCTGAGAGCAAGCGCAACGGCAAGCCGTCGTTCTGGCAGACCCGTTATGGGCTGCTACTGGCGCAAGAGTCCAAGGCCACCATGGCTCGTTCGCTGGCCGAATACGGCGAGTGGATCGAACAGGAGCTGGACACGCTCGGTGCCTTGCTCGACGAGGGGCACGTGGCGCTCGAGTACGGCGCTGAATACGGCGCGCAGACGTTGTGGTTGTCGCAACTGGTGGGCGCGAACGGTCAGGTGCATGTGGTTGAACCCCGCCGCTTCGAGCACATTGCGCTGTGCTCGACGCTGGCGCTCAACCAGGTTCGCAACGTTTATCCCTTGCATGCCGCCCTCGGCGACAGCCGCCATGCCACCGTGTTCTTTGCCGCCGCCGATGACCAGCCGGAGGAGACCTCCCGCCAGATCGCGCTGGACGCCCTGCGCATGAGCCAGCTCAATCTGATCAAGGTCAATCGCCCGGGCGGCCTGCTGCCGATGCTTGCCGGCGCCGAGGCCACGTTGCGCAGTCATCGACCAAGCATCTATTTCCGCTTGTCCAATACCGACTTGGCCACGGAAGAGATCAACACGCTGAAGTCCATGGGCTACCGCTGCTGGTCGCACCTGCCTTACCTCTACAGCGCGCGCAATTTCGCGGGCAGTACCGCCAACATCTTCCCGGGCTGGGTCAGTCAGAACGTGATTGCGACCCACAAGGAGGTCGCCGCCGAGTTCGTCCACCTCAACGAGCTCTGAGCCAGGTGAGCGCCGCGCGGCCAGCGAAGGGACGATCGCGGGGACGCTCAAGCTGGCGCGTGGTGGAGGCATGCAGCGCGGCTTTGCTGGGGTGCACCGCCCTGGTGGCCTGTTCGCTGGTCAGCCATGTGAACGTGAAGACGCCCCAGCCTGTGCATGAGCTGCCGGAGCCTGCGCCACTGCCCGTCCTGCTGCCGTCCCTGGCCGACGGCGACGGAGTGGCGCAGGTGCCCCCATCAGCGCGTGCGACGGCCTCGGCGGGCGTGCCTGGCGCGCGTGCAGCCGCGGCGCGTCGCACAACGCGGTTTCATTTGTCGCCGCGGGAATCTGCGCCAGAAGGCGCCTCCGTGGATGGGGGCGAGAAGTCGTCATCAGTGGAGCCCGTCGCAAGCATCGCCAGGGCGACACTCGTGCAGCCATCCATATCGGCGGGAAATCAGACGGCCGGCACGCCGCTGGCGTCGTGTTGTGGCGAGGCACATAACCGAACAGGGAAAGTTTCGACGATGTGGCTGCTGGAATGGCGTTATGGGTGGGTTGTGGCGCTGGCCCTGGCCCTGGTGTTGCTGGGTTGCTGGCTGCTTGTGCTGGCGCGTCGCCGCGCGAGGCAGCGGGCCAACAGGCGGGCCTTGCCGCGGCTGACCGATGAGGACATCGCCTTCCTCGCACTCAGCTGGGAAGGCGCACCCGCGCCCGATATGGAAGTGGCTCCAGCGCCCGAGCACGCTGAAGTGCTCGAGGCAGCGGCGGCGAGCGCAAGCGATGACGCCGTGCCCGCAGCTGTGGCCGAGATATCCTCGCCGCTGGACGCGGTCTTCAACCAGCTCTCCACGCCCGGGGGCGTCTGCGCCACGCGTTCGATCGGCCAGGCATTGCGCGAGCAAGAGCCGATCATTCGCGCCGCCGTCGATATGGGCGAAGGGCCGGGCGTCTCCTTCAAGATCGCAGGCGCCGTGGAATGGCCGCTTTGGGCTCGTCTGTATCACACCGCCCCCGAGGTGATGCCGACCCACACCACGTCGCCCTTGCAGCCGCTGGCTGTCGGCAACGGCGAGACGACCTCGCCCATCGTCGAAACCCCCGTGCTGCCCACGCTGGAAACCGTCGCTCCCGCTGAACTGCTGGACGCGCTCGAAGCGTTCCTGCGCCAACGTCCCGACGATCTGGAAACCAGGCGGGCCGTGGGACTCAGCTTGTTGGCCGATGCGCAGGATCAGCTCGATGAGCCGACGCGCGCGGGCATGCTCGACGCCAGCATCCGCATCCTGCGTGACGTGGCGCATGCCGATCACGATAGCCTGCCCGCCGTGAAGCTTGGCGAGGCTTGTTATCTGCGCGCGCTGATCGGGCCTGACATCGACGAGGAACTGTTGAACGAGGCCGAGCAAGTCCTTCGCACGGTCATGCAGCAGGATGTTCGACCGCATTCGGAGGCTGCGTGGCAACTGCAGCGCGTATTGCACGCGGCGCCGCGCGGACTGCCTCGCGAGCGGGTGGCCGAGCGCCTCGAGGAGGCGTGCAGACTGCTGGCCAGAGGCGCGCAAACACCCTGCGGAAACGCGGCCTGGAAGGCAGCGCTGCTGACCACTGAATGGCATTGGCTGATGACCTGTTGCCAGAACGCGACCGAGCGCCGCCTGCGCCTGCGAGAACTGTATGCGCGATGGTTGCCCGCGATGGAGGCTGAAACGACGGCCGAGGTGCTGGCTGCGTGGGTCGGGCTGCTCTGCGCGATGGCCGAATCGCTTAGTGCGCCACTGGCCCTGGAGCGATACACCGAGGCGCGGGACGTGCTGCGCCGACTGCTGGCTGACGACGGCGAGAGTGCGCGTTACGCACGAGCCGTGGCGCAGGTGGCGCTGGGCCGGGCGCGTCTGGAGCGTGGTCCGGCGAGGGCTGCGCTGCTGGATCAGGCCGATACGGTCCTGCATCCGTTCATCGATCGCGACGACAGTCTGCGCCTGGAAGCGTGCCGGGTCGCGTTGACTCATGCCCAGGACAAGGACATGGTCGGCGCGCGCAGCTTCTACTTGCGTGCCATCGAACTCGCGCGCCCGCTGACGGCGGCGCCTACGCTCACCGTCGATGCCCTGCGCTGCATGCTCACGGCCCTCCTCGCGCTCGGCGAGGAAAAGGATCGTCGGGTGTACGCCAAGTGCCTGGAGATCGTCACCGAAGACGACGATGCCGACTCGCAGCTGCTTCTGGCGGAGTGTCACCTGCGCAGCGCGGACCACCGCGCGGGTTGCCTGTGCGCCGAAAGGGCATGGCGTGCAGGCGCCGCTTTGCCGTCGACGGTGCTGGCCTTATGGCAGGCCGCTTATCCGGCCTGGGCGGCGCGGGCCGGGCCGTCGGCCGAGCTCGCCAGCAATCGGCAATCGCTGCGCATGGCATCCAGCGCCGCCGGCATCAGTAACCGCGCGGCGCCATGACCACCGATTTCGTGCTGGCGGTTGAACCGATGCGCGTCAGCGAATGACCAGGTCCAGGATCATGCTGTCGCCGATGGAGACCAGCAGGAAGTTGCCATCGTTGCGCACCCAGCGATAGCCGTAGGGCGGCGGGGCGAGCTGGTAGCCGCGATAGTCGTTGACGATGTACATCGGACCGTCGTAGCGGTAGCCGCGTTCCCAGCGATGCGGGCGGCCGTAATAGCCGCGGTCGCTGTAGTAGCGACGATTCCAGCCGTCGTGACGGTCGCGATCGTGCCAGCCGTCGCGATCATGGCGGCCGCCGTGGTTGTCGTAGCGATCGCCGCGATCATGTCGATCATCATGGCCATGTCCCCGATCGTGGTCGTGCCAGGGGTCGGCCAGCACCGCGCCGCTGCCGGCAAGCAGGGCCAGGGCCACTAGTGCACGGGAAAGGGTCTTCATCGCATCCTCCTGGGATGCCCGCCAACGCCACGGGCGCTGGATCGATCGGGCAGAATCATCGTAAAAATCTGCGTCTGAACGCCGAGCGTGCTTTTTTGAAAGCGTCGTGCAAGCTTTCAGCCTGCGCTTATCGATCTGAATCGCCGTACAGAATCCGCCCGGAGACACCGTGATGTTCCTGCGAGTAATGCTGGTGTTCGTGGCGCTGGCCGTCGTGTTGTACGGCGGCATCTGTCTGGCCATGTTCCTGGGGCAGCGGCAGCAGATCTATCACCCGGAGGCGAGCTGGCGCGTGCAGCAGCCACCGGATTTCGAATTGGTCAACGAGGGTGTCAGGCTGCGCGGATGGGTTATGAACCCAGGGCGTGCAAAGGCCTTGATCTATTTCGGCGGCAACGGCGAGCGCATCGAGGATGCCCGCAATGAACTGGCTCTATGGTTTCCGGATCGCACGATCTATCTGCTGCCCTATCGCAGTTATGCGGCGAGCGCGGGAAAGCCCACCGAGCAGGCCCTGGTCAGCGATGCGCTGGCCTTGTTCGACCATGTGGCGCGCGAGCACGCGAGCCTTGCCGTGATCGGACGCAGTCTGGGCAGCGGCGTGGCCGTGCAACTTGCAGCGCGTCGGCCGGTGGAGCGCTTGGTGCTGGTCACGCCATTCGACAGTCTGGTGCGCGTGGCAGCGGGTTACTTCAGCTGGCTGCCGGTGAACGCGCTGATGCGTGATCGCTACGAATCCTGGCAGTACGTCAACGACATCCACTGTCCGGTACTGGTGATACGTGCCGAAGATGATGAAATCATTCCCGCCGAACGCACCCTGGCCTTGCTGAAGGCATTCAAGCAGGCGCCCATGGTGCAGGTGATCGCCGATGCCGGCCACAACACGGTCCAGGATCACGCGGACTATCGCGTGAGCCTGGAGCGCTTCCTGAAATAAGGCTCAGCGCCCGAACGGTTCGAGCTTGCGCGCCACCATGGTGTTCTTGAGCGTCGCGTACTGCGGTAATCCGTTCTTGCCATACGGGGGAGGCGCTTCGCCCTGGATCAGCGGGCCAAGGTAACGACGTGCGGCGGCCGTGATGCCAAAGCCGTCGCGCGTGATGAAGCTCGCCGGCATTTTCTTCTCGCGATTGGCGATCTTGGTCAGCGGCGCCGGTTCGATCTTCCAGCGATAAGGCGCATCGCTGCTGCGCACGATTACCGGCATCACGGCATTCATGCCGGCCAGGGCGTATTCGACGGCGGCCTTGCCCACGGCGTAGGCCTGATCGGCATCGGTCTTGGAGGCTAGATGACGCGCCGAACGCTGCAGGTAATCAGGCAGTGCCCAGTGGTATTTGTAGCCGAGTTTTTCCTTCACCAGCGCGGCAAGCACCGGTGCCACGCCGCCGAGCTGGCTGTGGCCAAACGCATCGCGTGTGCCTGCCTCGGCGAGAAACTGGCCCTCGGCGTTGAGCAAGCCTTCCGACGCGACGACCGTGCACCAGCCCACGCGTTCCACCGTGGCCTTTACCTTGGCGAGGAACGCGGCTTCGTCGAACGCGCGTTCCGGAAACAGGATGATGTGCGGCGGCGCATCCGCGCCTTCGCCTGCCAGGCCTGCGGCAGCGGCAATCCAGCCGGCGTGGCGGCCCATCACTTCGAGGATAAATACTTTGGTCGAGGTGTCCGCCATCGAGGCCACGTCAAGGCTCGCCTCCAGCGTGGACACGGCGATGTATTTCGCCACCGAGCCAAAGCCGGGACAGCAGTCGGTGACGGCCAGGTCGTTGTCCACCGTCTTGGGCACGCCGATGCAGCGGATGTCGTAATTCATCGCCTTGCCGAGTTGCGAGATCTTCAGCGCGGTATCGGCCGAGTCGTTGCCGCCGTTGTAAAGGAACCAGCGGATGTCGTGCGCGCGGAATACGTCGATGAGCCGCTCGTATTCGGCGCGATTCGTCTCCAGCGATTTGAGCTTGTAGCGGCAGGAGCCGAAGGCGCCACCGGGCGTATGGCGCAGTGCTGCGATGGCGGCCTTGGTTTCCTTGGAGGTGTCGATCAACTCCTCGCGCAAGGCGCCGAGAATGCCGTTATGCCCCGCGTACACGGGCACGCCTTTGGCACGCGCCGCCTCGATCACGCCCGCGGCGGTGGCGTTGATGACGGCAGTGACGCCGCCGGACTGGGCGTAGAGCAGGCGACCGCTGGGCTTGGCTTTTGTCGTCATGAGATCTCAATCCGGTAAGGCGAGGTTGCCCTGGCCATCAAACACGAAGTACGGGTTGAACGCGAATTCCCATAAATGGCCATCGGGATCGGCGAGGTAGCCCGAGTAGCCGCCCCAGAATGCCTCCTGCGGTGTCTTCAATTCGCGTGCGCCGGCGGCCAGCGCCGTGGCGAACCAGGCGTCCACTTCGTCCTTGGAGCTCGCGTTGCGCGCCAGCGTGACGGCGGCAAAGCCCGTGGGCAGGTCTTCGGTGAGCGCGTCTTCGGCCAGCGCATCGCGCCCGTAAAGCGCCAGCACACCGGCGCCGCCCTTGAGGAAGACGATGTTGTCATTGCTGGCCGAGGAGGCCTTCCAGCCCCAGGCCTCGTAGAAACGGCGCGAGCGCGCCAGGTCGCTGACGCCCAGCGTGACGATGTGGATACGGGGTGCAGACACGGCGTTTTCCTCCCAGTGGTCCCGGCGAGCTTAATCCGGCCCGCCCGCGGCGTCCCTGTGACAACAACGTGTCAGGGTTAACTCTTTTGGCAACAACTACTTGCCGTTTCCGAGCCGCTTTCTCGGTTTGACGTTGACGCTGCCAGAAGTTAAGTTGAACGCCATTTTCTTGCATCCCCGGGTCCCGCAGCGTGCGCGGCCTGCGGATACCTTGGAGCACTATGCGACTCGTCCTACTCGGTCCGCCCGGTTCGGGCAAAGGCACCCAGGCTGCGCGTCTGAAGGTGGAACTCGGCGTCCCGCACATCTCGACCGGCGACATGTTGCGCGCGGCGGTGGCCGCGGGTACGCCGACGGGCCTGAAGGCGAAGGCGGTGATGGACGCAGGCAAGCTCGTCTCTGACGACATCCTGCTGGCCATGCTCGAAGAACGCCTCTCGCAGGACGACGTCCGCGGTGGCTTCATCCTCGACGGCTACCCGCGCAACCTGGCCCAGGCCGACGCGCTCGATCATCTGCTGGCCAAGATCGGCCAGCCGCTGGACGCTGTGGTGAAGCTGGACGTGCCCAACGAAGTGATCATCGGCCGCTGCGAAATCCGTTTCGCCGCCGAGCACCGCAAGGACGACGATCCGGTGGTGGTGCGCGATCGCCTGAAGGTCTATGCCGAGCAGACCGCGCCCGTGGCCGATTTCTTCTCCCGCCGCGGCAAGCTGCAGGTGGTCGACGGCGTGGGCGAGCTCAACGAAGTCACCGCGCGCGTCAAGCGTGCGCTGGCTGACGAATCGGCCGCCGCCAACGGCTGACGCTCCGGGCCGCCGCAAGGCGGCCCGATGTTTTTGGGCTGGCGCATCGGCTGGCCGGGTTCTATCGAGCAGGTAACACATGCGTCTGCACATCCTGGGCATCTGCGGCACCTTCATGGGCGGCGTCGCCGCACTGGCGCGCGAGCTTGGACTCACCGTCGAAGGTTCCGACGCGAACGTCTATCCGCCCATGAGCACCCAGCTCGAAGCCTTGGGCATTGGCCTGATGAACGGCTACCGCGCCGACTACCTCAAGCCGGCGCCCGACCTGGTGGTGGTAGGCAACGCCATGACGCGCGGCAACCCGGCCGTGGAATACATGCTCGACGAGCAGCTGCGCTACATCTCCGGGCCGCAGTGGCTGGGCGAGACCCTGCTGCCAGGCCGTGAAGTGCTGGCCGTGGCCGGCACGCACGGCAAGACCACCACGACCAGCCTGCTGGCGCACCTGCTGGAAAGCGCGGGCCTCTCGCCCGGCTTCCTTATCGGCGGCGTGCCCGGCAACTTCGACGTGTCGGCGCGCGTGGGCGGCGGCAAGCCCTTCGTGATCGAAGCGGACGAATACGACAGCGCCTTCTTCGACAAGCGCTCCAAGTTCGTGCACTACCGCCCGCGCATCGCCATCCTCAACAACCTCGAATACGACCACGCGGACATCTTCCCCGACGTCGCCGCGATCCAGCGCCAGTTTCATCATCTGGTGCGCACCGTGCCCGGCAATGGACGTCTGATCGTCAACGCGCACGATCAGCATCTCGACGAAGTGCTGGCAATGGGCTGCTGGACCCCGGTGGAAACCTTTGGCATCGGGCAGGGCGACTGGCAGGCCGAGCTGATCGAGGCCGACGGCTCAGCCTTTCGCGTGCGCCACGGCGCCGATTTGATCGGCGAAATCCATTGGCCGCTGCTCGGCAACCACAGCGTGATGAATGCGCTGGCTGCCTTGGCGGCTGCCGCGGCCGCGGGTGCTGATCCGCGGGCCTTGTTGCCGGCCTTCGCGAGTTTCCAGAGCGTGAAGCGCCGCATGGAAGTCGTGGGCGAGGCGCATGGCGTGCGCGTCTACGACGATTTCGCGCATCACCCTACGGCCATCGCGACCACGCTTGCCGGCTTGCGCGCCAAAGTGGGCAAGGCGCGCATCGTCGTGGCGCTGGAGCCGCGTTCCAATTCCATGCGCCTGGGTGCGCATGCCGAAGCACTGGCGCCATCGCTGGCCGATGCCGATGCGGTGGTCTTCCTGCATCGCCCGGAACTGGCCTGGGATGCCGGCCGCGTGACCGCCGCCTTGAACGGCCGCGGCAGCGCCGTGCCGACCGTGGATGCGTTGATCGACACCTTGCGCAACCAAGTGCGCGCAGGCGATCACGTGGTCTTCATGTCCAACGGCGGCTTCGAAGGCGCACCGCGCCGTTTCGCCGAATCGCTCACCTCGTAACGCGCCCCGGGCTGCCGCTCCCCTCCCTGGTGGGAGCGCACCCTGTGCGCGACTGGCCTCGCGATAGCAAACCGATTTTTCGGTCGCGCACAAGGTGCGCTCCTACAACGCAAGCCCGCGGTTAAACTCATCGCATGGCTGCCAAGACTCCATCGATCGATCTCCCGCTATTCCCGCTGAGCACCGTGCTGTATCCCGGTGGACAGCTGTCACTGCGCATTTTCGAGCCCCGCTATCTGGACATGATTCGCGAGTGCGCACGCACCGGCAGCTCGTTCGGCGTGTGTCTGATTCTTGATGGACGGGAGGCCGGCGCCCCCGCCTTGCCCGCCGCCGTCGGCACACTTGCTCGCATTGTTGATTTCCATAATCGCGAAGATGGCCTGCTGGGCATCCTGGCCGAAGGCGGCGAGCGATTCCGCGTGCTGCGTACGCGGGTGCGTTCGGATGGACTGGTTCGCGGCGACGTCGAACCATGGGCCGCGGAGCCTGCACAAGAAGTACCGGTGGAATTGACGTTGCTGCAATCGATCCTCGAGCGCTTGATCGAGAACCTGGCGCCGCAATGGCGCCACGCCCCCAAGCATCTCTACGAGGACGCCAGCTGGCTTGGCTTTCGCCTGGCGGAACTGCTGCCGTTGCAGACCGACGAACAGCAGCGCCTGCTTGAACTGACTGATCCCGTACGACGACTGGGCGAATTGCGCGACATCCTCCCGCGTTTCCAGCGAGCGTGAACGCGTTGCACTTTGCGCCTGCATGAGGCGCTTCTACACTCGTCCATTCACAAATGAGGTGACCCTCCATGAGCAGTCTGGCCGGCAAGACCCTCTTCATCACTGGCGCCTCGCGCGGCATCGGACTGGCCATTGCGCTGCGCGCCGCGCGCGACGGCGCCCACATCGCCATTGCCGCCAAGAGCAACGTGCCCAATCCGCGACTGCCCGGCACGATCTTCAGCGCCGCGGAAGAGATTGAAGCGGCCGGCGGCAAAGCCTTGCCGATCAAGTGCGATATCCGCGAAGAAGACGAAGTGAAGGCCGCCGTGGCCGCCACCGTCGAGCGCTTCGGCGGCATCGATATCCTGGTCAACAACGCCAGCGCGATCTGGCTGGCCGGCGTGGCAGATACGCCGATGAAACGCTTCGACCTGATGCAGCAGGTGAATGCGCGCGGCAGTTTCCTTTGCGCGCAGGTGTGCCTCCCGCATCTGCTCAAGTCCGACAATCCACACATCCTCACGCTGGCGCCGCCGCCGTCGCTCGATCCGAAGTGGTGGGCACCGCACACCGGTTACACGCTCGCCAAGATGGGCATGAGCTTCGTGACGCTGGGGCTGGCCGGCGAGCTTGGCAGCAAGGGCGTGGCAGTGAATGCACTGTGGCCGCGCACCATCATTGCCACCGATGCGCTCAACATGATTCCGGGTGTGCCGCTGGAGCGCTGCCGCAAGCCGAGCATCGTGGCCGATGCCGCGCATGCCGTGCTCACGCGACCGGCCAAGGGATTCGCAGGCAAATTTCTTATCGATGAAGAGGTGCTGCGCGAGGCGGGTGTCACCGACTTCGCGCAGTACGCGGTCGATCCCTCGCAGTCGCTGCTGCCCGATCTGTTTCTGGATTGAGCGTCGTGTCCTGCCCGTTCTGCGAGATCGTCGCTGGTCGAGGCGCCGCCAGCGTAGTGGCGCAGACGGACAACGCGCTGGCCTTTCTCGATCTTCGGCAAGCGATGCCCGGTCATGTGTTGGTGGTGCCCAAGGCGCATGTGCAGGACATCTACGCCATCGATGCCGCGCTCGCCGGCGAAGTGATGCAACTGGGTGTGCGCGTGGCGCATGCCTTGCGCGAAGTGTTTCATTCGCCCGGGCTCAATCTGTGGCAATCCAATGGCGCGGCCGGCGGGCAGGAAGTGCCGCACTTCCATCTGCACGTGCATCCGCGTCGCGTGGCCGATGGCTTGTTTCGCGTCTATCCGCACGGCGTGCCGACACCGTCGACACGCGACGTGCTGGATGATCTGGCGCAGCGGATTCGACTAGTGCTTCCCCACGATGGCGGCGTCCCCACGCCACGGAGTTCTGCATGAAATACCTGCACACCATGATCCGCGTGCGCGACATCGACGCAAGCCTGCGTTTCTTCTGCGATGGACTCGGGCTGAAGGAAACACGTCGCAGCGAAAACATCGCGGGCAAGTTCACCCTGGTCTTTCTGGCCGCAGCCGATTCGCCGGAGGCGGAAATCGAGCTGACCTACAACTGGGGCTCGAGCGAGGACTATGGCAGCGCACGCAATTTCGGCCATCTGGCGTTCCGCGTGGACGATATCTACCAGACCTGCGCGCACCTGCAATCGATGGGCTACACCATTCATCGGCCGCCACGCGATGGACACATGGCTTTCGTACGCTCGCCGGACCTGATTTCGGTGGAACTGCTGCAGGACGGGCATCTGCCGCCGCAGGAGCCGTGGGCATCGATGCCCAATACGGGCGTCTGGTAGGGCGCTGGCTGTCGCGTGGCTTGCTGGAGGCCCTGGCGGGCCTTCGGCGTGGGTCCAAGGACTCTAGGCCATAGGTGCTAGCCCAACTGCCTGCCTCCGGCTTACGTCCGACGGTTTTGCGCCATTGGTAGGGTGACTGTGAGGCGTAGAGTTGTATATTGTGTGACCCATATCACATTTTTGTAGCGGTCGCGGGTTAGCTTGGCGCGACGGGCGTGGTAACCGGGGGGTAGCCATAGGACATGGCAACGACCGGCCGAAACCTGTGACCCCTAGAGGGGTTGGGGGAGGGAACCATGGCTGTAATGAGGGAGGAGGCCAGGCGATGCGTCGTCTGGTTTGGTCAACCGGCCGGCGAAGAGCGGGCAGGGTTGGCCAATGCGGGATGGATCATCCGCGTCGCCGATGCCGGTACTCAGGGCGGCGTCGGCATGCGAAACAACGATACGGTGGTGGCGCTGGCCGACCTTAGGCACGGCGATCCTGCTTCCGCCCAGGCCATGGCTCAGCTCATGGCTGATCACCCCTGGCTGCCGTGGGTGGCGCTCATACCACCGGCCATGTCGGTGCACGAGCCGCTGATCGATCGCGTGCTCGAAGCGAGCATCGAATACTTCGCCACACCGGTGGATGTCGACCGCCTGGTCGAGGCGCTTGCCCGCGTGGGCGGCGACCAGCCGCGCGCGGCTGAGCCGGGCGACGTCGGCGTGACTGGCCGCAGTGCCGCCATCGGCGCCGTGGTGGCCAGCGTGCGCAAGTACGCACCGGTTGAACTGCCGGTATTGATCACCGGCGAAACGGGCACGGGCAAGGAGGTTGCGGCGCGGGCCCTGCATAGTCTTTCGGCGCGTGCCGATCGGCCGTTCGCCGCGATCAATTGCGGCGCGCTGCCGCCCAACCTGGTGCAGTCCGAACTGTTTGGTCATGAGCGTGGGGCATTCACCGGCGCCAACGCCCGCCGCATCGGCCATTTCGAAACGGCCGCGGGCGGCACCGTGTTTCTCGACGAAGTGGGCGATCTACCGCTCGACGCACAAACCAGCCTGTTGCGCTTCCTGCAGGAAGGCACGCTGGAGCGCGTGGGCAGCAGCCAGTTGATCAAACTGGACGTGCGCGTGCTCGCCGCCACCCACGTGGATCTGGAAAAAGCAGTCGAGCAAGGCCGCTTCCGCGAAGATCTCTATTACCGCCTCAACGTGCTGCGCCTGCGCATGCCGCCGCTGCGTGAGCGCGAGGACGACGTGGTGCTGTTGGCGCAGAAATTCCTCGACGCCTTCCGCGAACAGCATGCCAGCCGCGGGCGCGCCTTCAGTGCCAGCGCGCGGCGAGCCATGCTCGACTTCAGCTGGCCGGGCAACGTGCGAGAGTTGCTCAATCGCGTGCAGCGTGCAGCGGTGGTGGCGGAAGACGCCCTCATCAGCGTCAACGACCTGGATCTGGCCGACGTGCTCACCAAGCAGGCGGCGCGCTCCAGCCTGGGCAGCACGCGCGTGGCGGCCGAGCGCGATGCCGTGATCGCGTGCCTGCGCGAGAGTCGATTCAATGTGAGCGAATGTGCGCGTCGGCTGAAGGTGTCGCGCGTGACCATCTACCGCCTGTGCAAGAAGCATCAGCTCGCGCTCGACGAGCTGCGCTAAGCGTACGTCCGAGCCTCGCAAGGGCGCCCCACGGAAAGAATCATGCTGGCCACCCCTTGGGGTGGGCGGCGCGTGCGCATTCCTTCTAGCCAATGCGGCGATGTGCCGCCCGATGGGCGAGTCCGCCCACGACAAAAAGGAAGGCCCCCGACCCGCAGGGGTCGGGTCGGGGGCTTCCATTGGTGCCCCGGCCACAGGGGTTGCCGGGTTACCGCCCTCATCACCGCCATGCGGCGGAATGCTTTGACGACCTCTCAGCAAGCTGAGAGGCGCGGAAAGGGTGCTTCCAATGCCAGCTGCGAAGTCCGTGCCGACTTGCCCCGGGCCACCCAGAAGCGTCGCCATCCTGTCGTCGCGAGATCCTTATCGCGGCGTCCGGCGCGTTTATCGCAGCTGGCCCTTCCCCCTTCCCGCCTGTACGGGGTTAAGAGAGCAATCGCCGTGCCAACGATCGCCAATGGCTGAAAAACGGGGGTTTTAGCACCTTTGCAGCACAGTGGACGATTTTGAACCGTGCTAAAGGCGTTACAGCCCCAGCCTGAAATGTGGCCTTCGGAAGGCGCTTAACGCGTGCAGTTAAGCGGTTTCGCGCAGGTGTAACAGGTGCTTTACGGCGGACAGGCGAAATGTCACACCTTTTGCCGGCGCAGCCGTGGTCTGGGCAAGTTGGCGGCGTCTCAGTTGCCGCGTCCTCGTTTCTTCCCGTTCAATGCGCACCCACCGGGTCCGGAGCCGTGCAAAGGCGCTACTCAGGGCTTAGGATGCAGGCGCGCCGCTGCTTGCGACGCATCCCCATCCCCGATCCCTCTTTGAGCATGGTGTCGTCGCCTTGGACGATGCCCGGAGTACGACATGCACGCGCAAGACCCGTCCGCCCAGTCCCTGATCGACCTCGGCAAGCGCTACTGGTTGCCGGTGTATCGACCGCGCGATGTGGTGCTGGACCACGGCAAGGGCGCGCGGGTGTGGGATACGCAGGGCCGCGACTACCTCGACTTCGGCGCCGGCATCGCTGTAAACGCGCTCGGCCATCAGGATCCCGATCTGCTCGAGGCCTTGACCACCCAGGCCCACAAGCTCTGGCACACCAGCAACGTCTTCTACACTGAGCCGCCGCTGCGCCTGGCCGAGGAACTGGTGTCGGCGTCAGGCTTTGCCGAGCGCGTGTTCCTGTGCAATTCCGGTACCGAAGCCAATGAAGCGGCCATCAAGCTGGTGCGCAAATGGGCTGCCGCGCAGGGCCGTGCGGCCGATAAGCGGGTGATCATCACCTTCCGCGGCTCCTTCCATGGACGCACCCTGGCGGCCGTCACGGCCACCGCCCAGCCGAAGTACCAGGAAGGCTACGAACCGCTGCCCGGCGGCTTCCGCTATCTCGATTTCAACGATGTGCCGGCCCTGGAAGCGGCATTTGCCCACGGCGACGTAGCCGCCGTGATGCTCGAGCCGGTGCAGGGCGAGGGCGGCGTGCTGCCGGCCGCGCCCGGCTTCGTCCAGCGCGTGCGTGAGTTGTGCGATCAGCACCAGGCGCTGCTGGTGCTGGACGAGATCCAGAGCGGCATGGGCCGCACCGGCACCTTGTTCGCCTACGTGCAGGACGGTGCCAAGCCCGACATCGTCACCATGGCCAAGGCCCTGGGTTGCGGCTTCCCCATCGGCGCCATGCTGGCCGGCCCCAAGGTGGCCGAGGTGATGCAGTTCGGCGCCCACGGCACCACCTTCGGCGGCAATCCGCTGGCGGCCGCCGTGGCGCGCGTAGCGCTGCGCAAGCTGTCGTCGCCTGCGTTGCTGGCCAACGTGGCGCGCCAGTCGCAGGCCTTGCGTGATGGCCTGACGCGCATCAATGCGTCGTTGCAGCTGTTTGATGAGGTTCGCGGCCGCGGCCTGATGCTTGGCGCCGTGCTCAACGAGGCGAACAAGGGCAAGGCTGGCGCCATCCTCGATCACGCTGCAGCCCACGGCTTGCTCGTGTTGCAGGCGGGTCCGGATGTGCTGCGTTTCGTGCCCGCCCTCAATATCAGCGATGAGGATCTGGCAGAAGGCCTTGCGCGCCTCGAAGCGGCGCTACGCAGTTTCGTGGCGGGCTAAGCGACGTCACCCAACAAGCGCTCCTGGCTTCAGGAGCGCTTGCCGAGGGCCTCAGCCTGCTCGCGCCGCGCGCAGCGCACCACGTGCCGCTTCCAGCGTATCGGCAATGTCCTGCTCGCTGTGGGCACTGGAAACAAAGCCCGCTTCGAACGCCGAGGGCGCGAGATAGACGCCACGCTCCAGCATGCCGTGGAAGAAGCGGTTGAACATCGCCGTGTCTGCCGCCGTCGCCTGCGCGTAGCTATCCACCTTCTGCCGGGTGAAGAACAGGCCGAACATGCCGCCCACGCGATTCGTGCTGAAGGCCACCCCTTCGCCATCGGCCACGGCCTGCAGGCCATCCGTGAGCAGGCGCGTGCGCGCGGCGAGCTGATCGTAAAAGCCCGGCGCCTGGATCAATTCCAGCATGGCCAGACCCGCTGCCATCGCCACCGGATTACCCGATAGCGTGCCCGCCTGGTAGATCGGTCCAGAGGGCGCGATCTGCTGCATCAGGTCACGACGACCGCCATAGGCTCCCACCGGCATGCCGCCGCCGATGATCTTGCCGAAGGTGGTGAGATCCGGCGTCACGCCGTAAAAGGCCTGCGCGCCTCCCAGGGCCACGCGGAAACCCGTCATCACCTCGTCGAAGATCAGCAGCGCGCCGTGCTTCGTGCACAGCTCGCGCAGGCCCTGCAGATAGCCGTCCCTGGGCGGAATGCAGTTCATGTTGCCGGCGACCGGCTCGACGATCAGGCCGGCGATATCGTGGCCGTGCTCGTCGAACAGGCGCACGGCAGCATCGAGGTCGTTATAGGCCAGGGTGAGCGTGAGGTCCGCATTGGCCTTGGGCACGCCGGGCGAGGTCGGCACCCCAAAGGTGAGTGCGCCCGAACCTGCCTTCACCAGGAAGCTGTCGCCATGGCCGTGGTAGCAGCCTTCGAACTTCACGATCAGGTTGCGACCGGTGGCGCCGCGCGCCAGGCGGATCGCCGACATGGTCGCTTCCGTGCCGGAATTGACCATGCGCACCATGTCGATCGACGGAATCAGGCGCGTGATGGTCTCCGCCATGGTGACTTCGGCGGGGCAGGGCGTGCCGTACGACAGGCCGTTCTTCACCGCGCGTTCCACCGCCTCACGCACATGCGGGTGGTTATGGCCCACGATCATCGGGCCCCACGAGCCCACGTAGTCGATATAGCGCTTACCTTCGACGTCCCACAGATACGGGCCATCCGCACGCGCCGTGAAGAACGGCTCGCCGCCCACCGACTTGAAAGCGCGCACCGGCGAGTTCACGCCGCCAGGCATCAGCTGCTGCGCGCGTTGGAAGAGTTCGTGGTTGGTGGTCATCGTGGGTGTCTCAAGGCGTAGTGAAGAGTTGGGCGAATCGCGCAGCGGCGCCGCGCACGTCGGGATCGCCGAAAACCGCTGAAATCACGGCGAGATAGTCGGCGCCGGCGTCAATCAGCGACTGCGCATTGTCTGGCGTGATGCCGCCGATCGCCACTCGCGGCACGCCGAGCGCGGCGCTCTGTCGCAGCAGGTCGAAGGAAGCCCTGCGTGCATGCGGCTTTGTGGGCGACGGAAAAAAGGCGCCAAAGGCGATGTAGTCGGCGCCCGCGGCGGCGAGCTCGCGCGCTCGTGCCAGCGAGTCGTAGCAGGACACGCCGATGATGGCGTCTTCACCCAGCACGGCGCGAGCCGCGGCCACATCGCCGTCCTCCTCACCCAGGTGCACCCCCGCGGCGCCTGCTGCGTGGGCTAAGGCCACGTCATCGTTGATGATCAGGGGTACCTGACGGGCGGCGCACAGGGCGCGGATGGCGCGGGCTTCGGTGAGCCGGCGCGCGTCATCGCGCGTCTTGTCGCGGTATTGCAGCAGCCGGGCGCCGCCGGCCAGGGCCTGCGCCACCGCCTGGAACAAGTCGGGGCGCGGGCCATCGGTAATCACATAAAGGCCACGGCCCTGGAGTTTTTCACGCATGCCAATCGATCCTGGAGAGCTGCGCCATACGCTTTCGCATCGGCGGGGGAGTTGCGAGAATGACCTACTTATTCTCCATAGCAAGCCATTGACGATGAATCAGAGCACCAACGAAACCGGCACCCTGCGCAAATGGATGTGTGTCGTTTGCGGCTTCATCTATGACGAGGCGCTGGGCGTGCCCGACGAGGGCATCGAGCCCGGTACGCGTTGGGCCGACGTTCCCGATACCTGGACCTGCCCGGACTGCGGCGCGACCAAGGAAGACTTCGAGATGATCGAAATCGACTGAATCGCTCCACGCATTGCCCTCAAACGGCCCGAATCCGTCATCGTACGGACCGGGCCGTTTGCTTTAATGCTCCTGCGCGCCGGCAAAACCGCGCAACCCCGGCAGGAGCAGCACCATGCAGCAATTCATTCCGTTCGAAGACGAGTGGGACATCCTGGAAAGGCTGAGTCTGGAGTCCCTCATCCCCTATCACGTCGGCGTGCCCTGCCGGCATGACCTGGCGGCCAACGGAGACGGCGCCACGCCCGTGGCGGCCAATGCACCCGTGGCACTTACGCCGATCTCATCCGCAGCCAAGGGCAGCGAGGCGTAAATAGCCCTTCCAGTTCTCCGCGGGCACGGAATCACTGCCAGAGCGCCATGAAATAGCGCCGGTCTTGCCACTGCAAGGCCGGCGTATCCGCGCGTCGTGCGTCGCGTCCTGTCACGAACATGAAAAAAATTCGTATAGACCCCTTCCCAACCCTGTGGAGGGACGCTATAGTTTCGCTCCTCCCCGGACGACTCGCTCTTCAACGGGGTTCCACTGAAAACCCACAGCAAAAAAGATTCACGCTGAGGTGTTGACGGACCGGAAAGATGATGTAAGATGAGCGGCTCACTCGGAACGAAATGTTCCAACGCAGAAACGGCAACGTGCTGCAAGTGATTGAGATCTTTGACAGTGTGCGCAGGTGACTTGTGTGGGCGTCTTGCGACGGACGATTGAATGTCCAATATATGCAAGCGTCTAACCTAAGAGTCAATTCAAAAGCTTGACGTTTATGGTTAGGAACAACGCTTCAGAA